>NZ_JBIYDV010000013.1:0-182831 GCF_044909215.1 Bacillus sp. RC252
TTCAAGAAAAATTAAACCACCTATCCCCTAAAGAATTTAGGGAACAGATGGTTTAGGTGTTTTGATATGTGTCCCGTTTTCGGGGTTCACTTCAAAATGTAAGGGTTTTAATATGTTACACAACCAGCAATTACAATTCCGATGGAAAGTGATAAAAACATAAGGAAAAGACCAACTGCTTGATTATCTTCTTCAAGGCTTTTATTAATATTAAAACGTGGTGTAAGCCATTCCGCTAAATAAAAGACAATAATTTGAGCTAATATCCCAACAGCCCCCCATGAAACCATATCAAGAATTGAAATAGAATTAGCAGCCGTTGAATATAAAACGATAGCAAGGCCAAGTAGTCTTCCTCCAAGTACATAGCTTACCGCTTTATTTCCTTGAGCCATTAACTTAAATTCCTTAACTTTCGTTGTCACTTCCATAAGAAAAAGACCGATACATAAAAGTGCAAGTGATACTGCTAAATATAGTAAAAAATTAATCATTTATTTTCCTCCTTCTTAATACCTACCGGTAAATAATACGATTCATTTCCCGTAATTTTTTCTCCAGCACGTATACCGATGCTACTCGCTTTTCCAGCAATTAAAAACGCCCCAAACACGTACGAAAGCTTCTCAATTCCTTTTTCAGTTTCCAAAAATACAACTGGAAGATCTGTATATTTCTGAAATATAGGAAGTGATGATTTATACGTTTCATGTGCATTTCGAATCATAACATTCGTATCCTTATCACGAATCGTAATCGTGTCACCTTCTCTACCGAACGAAGGTTTTTGAACGAAAGGACTTTTCCCAAAAAATAAATCTGGCTCTAAATATGTAGGAAGCATATATTCTTTAATCCACTTTTGTTCCTCACTTGTGTAAAAAGCACCTTCTTCTGCTAATCCCCAAATAAGACATTGAATTGATTTTGGCTGAAGTAAAAAGGCTGACAAAGGATTTATAATACAAAGCTTTCCTTCTTTTACAAGTTGCAAGAGTTCCACTCCCACCAAATCCCCCGTTTCGGGATCTTGATCTTCAATCAAGTCTTCAATTGGATATGTTTGGCGATATAAAATATCAATTGGTACACCATCTCTATCTACTAAAGCATCGGCTGTAATTCTAAGTTCTGTCATTGGCATTACTTTATTTTCAACATGACATAACCCACTCAAATACATAGTCGTATTCCAATCTTCTATATGTTCATGATGAGCTGTGAAAACAACATTTGGATCTTCCATTCCTTTTGCAAACTCCATTACGGCTTTTGTAATACCAGAAGAAAGTAAGCGCTCTTGATTTGCATTTGGATTATCATATCCTAATTCTTCACAAACTTTTCCATTCATTTGAAAGCATTCCACAATAAAAGTCGGAGTGTCACTATTAAACTCAAGCATTTTAATACGATTATCATCTGTTAAAGCAAAATCAAATCGTGAAATAACAGATTCAGGATACATTCTTTTCAGTCTAATAAAAGGCAAGCTTGCAGTTGGAAAACCGAGTTCAAGAAGCTGTTCATTAGATAAATTCCGAAGAATTCTAGCAGTCTTAAAAAATATTTTCCCCATTCTTTCAGTTGCTACTTGTAATTGTTTCATCGTTTGCTCTGTTATCGGGAAAACATGAAACAAACTATATTCACATTCATATAAATCCGACCAGAAATGAGGATAATTCGAATAAAATTCTTTTCGTTTCTTTATGTATTGCGACATATTTTAACCTCCAAATCCACCTTTTGAACCGCTTCCAATTCCACCTTTAAATTCGGCCGAAGATTGATAAGTTTTAAACTCTGATGAATTTTTGAAGGCGGATTTATTTTGATAGTATGTACCACCATAAAAGTAATGTCCACGATAACCTGAACTACTATCATCACACTGCCAAACACCAAGCTCATCATCCCAATCCCAATCAGAACAACTATTATCATTCGGTTCAGGGGGAATATCTTGCGCGCAGCCAAATAAAGTGCCCGTCATTAAAGATGTTAGGACACCACCTACTAGCCATTTCGTTTTTGTCACCTTTGCACTCCCCTTTTAAAATTATATTTCTATTATATAAGATACCATGATAAAGTAGAAGAAAAAGGAAGGAGAGGGATAAAATGAGATTGGAATATCGGCTCAATGATGAAACTAACGGGTATCCGGCTTTATGGAACTACACAAATATTTCTAATTCTGAAATTGTCGCGCGCATGACTTGTGAATATTTTACAAAAGATAGAAATACATATGTCGTTACTGCAACTTCAGTAGATCCAGACGGGACAGCAGTGTTATATATACAAAAAGAAGTTTTTTTCAACGACCCTTCAGATCCTACATACTCGCACATAGGTTTTGAAATTAGGGAACTAAAGGAAACAAGCTCAATTATGATAGAAAGTAAAGATGTTTGGAATTACGAGGATATCTTACCCTCTCTCCATTCAGATATTATATATATTCAACAGGATGGAATACATTTGGAATTCACCCTAGATTCAAGAGAAATTGATGAAGACCGCAAGTGCTATATTTATTATGGGAACTTTACAGGTAAATCGAGATAACATGAGCATATATATTCAACAAAAAAACCTTACGTATAAAACGTAAGGTTTTTTATATAGTCCCACATATGCCGTTATCTATAGATGTCCATAAACCTGCTCTCACAGGTGGATGTTCTCACAAATGTTTGTAACTTCCTTCTTAAAAAGATGGCCTGCTATCTACATTTAAATATTGAACTTCCATATTATACTTATTGGTTTAAGACATACACAAGCTACGTACACCGTAGGAATTTTATATACTATTAGTTGAAATAAGACCCCCGCAAGTGCCGTCTCTCGTAAATGTCCAAAAACCCGCTACTCGCAGGTGGATGCCCTCACAGTTACCGTATATCTTCCTCCACAAGGAAGGCTTGATAATGGTCACTAAATATTGAGCTTCCGTAAAACTAACATCGGTTTTAGACATAAATAAGTTACGCACACCGCAGGATGTATTATTTACTTGTCGTTATATTATCACATTGTTTCCAATGTGTAAAATATAATATTTTTGAAGCAATCTCTTGCTTGTGACCTTATTTTAATACAAATTATTTTTGCATGCAAGTGATTAATCTTCTTCTTTTGCAATTTGATTTTCTGGATAAGAAATCCAATCACTCCAGCTACCTGTATACAACTTAACATTTTGAAAACCAGCTAATGTTAATGCAACTATGTTCGGACACGCTGTAACACCAGAACCACAATATACGATTGTTTCCTTCTCTTTATCAAGATTTTGGAAACGCCCTTGCTGTTCCTCTTCGTTTTTAAAGTGTCCCGATTCTAAAATCCCATCTTTCCAAAAATAGTTTACTGCCGTCGGAATATGCCCTGCCTTCGAATCAACGAGCTCTTCCGCACCAGCATAACGTTTTGGTTCCCTAGAATCAATTAATGTCATATTTGCACCTGCACGAATTTTCCCTCTCACATCTTCCATCGTTACAAGCATATTTTCTTGTATTTCCGGTATAAAAGGTTTTCGTGCAATAACTGGGATATTCGGCGTTGTGTGTAATCCATTCTCTTTCCAAGCTGGAAATCCACCGTCTAATATATACACTTTCTCATGTCCTACATAGTTTAATAACCACCATAAACGAGAAGCCATTGCACCAGCTTGACTGTCATACGCAATCACTGTCGTATGTTCATCAATCCCGGCCTGTGAAAGCTTGTCTGCAAACTCCTCAATATTTGGCAACGGATGGCGGCCACCATGTTCTGCTACAGGACTTGATAAATCTAAATTTAAATCAAAATATAACGCATGAGGAATATGTTCTTCCTCATACTTCTCTCTACCCCAATTAGGATTCGCTAAATCAAATCGACAATCGATTATACGGACATTCTCATCTTCTATATGCTCACGTAACCATTCGACTGTAACAACCATCTTTAACGACCTTCTTTCTCTTGCAAACGACCTACATACTCCATAACCATATCTTTTGTAACAAGTTTACGCTGCAGTGCAACACCATTTTTTGCAAGCTCATTAATTTGCTTTGTTACAACATTAATGACATCAACCGAAAATTCTTTCCCATTTGACGCAAGAGATACGGCTGCTTCAATAGCTGCTTCACGCTGCGCATCTAATTGTAAACATGCTTTTACACTTTCATTTTGTTTACGAGAATGTGCTGTAATTGCTTTATGTACTTCCATCTTCTCTTCCCCCTAAATAAGTTATACGTTCTTATTCAATTCCATTGCAAGCCGAATCATATCACGACATACAATCCCATTTTCAATAATCTCTTCTTCATAATGCTTTGAAAAGTAATCAAAATCAATAGAAAAAATACGAAATCCACATTTTTGATATAAAGCAAGTTGTGAAACACTAGAATTGCCTGTACCAACTTCAAGTTTTGACATACCATATCCTTTAGCAGTTTCTATGGCATGACTTAATAGCTTCTTTCCAATCCCTTTTCCTTGCAAATGCTCTACAACCGCAACGTTCATAATTTCCATCGTCTTCGGCCTTGTTTCCAAAAGAACATATACACCGATAACACTCTCCTCTTGCTTAGCTACATATGTTAAGCCTCTTTGTGTATATGCATCAATTTGGCTTTCACTTGGATCAGCAAGAAGTAATAAAGATTTCGGTATAGCTTCTTTCGAAATACGCTCTATGACAACAGACATAAAAATTCCCCCTCCTCTATTGTTCTAAACCCCCCTTGTCTACCATAGATAATAGAAAGGAGGGATTCACCATGGACAACAATGAGAAAAAATGCAACGTCATCTCTATTGATGGAAAGAAAAAGAAGAGCGACACATATTCCTATCCAAAATTAGTAGTAGAAAACAAAACGTATGAGTTTTCTTCATTCGTCTTATGCGGTGAAACACCAGACGGCAGACGCTTAGTTCTTACCCATATGATTTCTACTGATGAGTTTGCAGGGTTTGTAAAATCTTTAGATACTGTACTACAAAAGAAAATTGAACGAATCTTTTTTTCATAACAGCTATTTAATATAAATTTCTTTTTCAATTTCTACTAACTGCTTTTGTAGCTCTTCTTTACTTTGTTCGTATAGTGATACATCAATTGTTTCAGCTAAAGCGAATAATATACTTTCATAATAATTCTCAACATCTTGCTGCATCACTTTTTGGAATAGGTTCCATTTTGCATCCCACTCTTGCTTATAATGATGAACGAATAAATCTTCTTCATCAACTACATAGTTTGATACGAAAGGTTCTAACACTCCTTTAGCGTCTTCTTGCATAAAAGCTTTATCATTTTTTTCAAAAAAGCTTTTCTCATTTTTAAAATGTGCTAGTGCCTTTTTAAAATCTTTTATTTCTATTGAAGGAAACGGCTCTTTATGTGTAATAATTTTATATTCATAATCCACTGTTCCACCCATAGAAATCGATTCATTTTCCACTTTGCAATTCACAACAATTTCATCCTTTGCACGCTTCATCGCTTCATCTATCCATTTTTCAAGACGTAATGATGTCGCACGCATTTCTTGTAATAAATCATGTTGAATAAATGAAACTAATTCCATTACACATTGCTGCAACTGCATTTTCACATTCCCATCTGTTCGTAACGACGCCGGATTAATAAATTCAGTAAACACATCGTTATAGCGTAAAAATAGACGTTGGTGTACATAATAAAGCAATTCTTTCACTTCATTTTGCATTGCTTGCTCTTCAGCAAGTACACTATATGATGAAATAATATGAAGTAGCTGATTACGCTCTGCTTCATATTTTTTTGTTTGCTTCTCTTTCTCATCATTTCCCTGCTTTGCGCCATTTATCATATTTACAAGAAGCTGATTCGCTCCTTGCAATGCACCATATAAAGCATGCACAGATACAAGCATTAAATCCCTCATCATAAAGGACGTAAATGATTCTTCAAACTTAGTAATCCCGGAGTTTTGTAAAATACCATACTTTTCTTTATCAATACTTTTCCCTTGCTTTTCTTCAAGCGCACATAAACTTGAAATTGCAAATAAACGTGGATTTCTAATACCGTATTGCAGGAGCTGATCAGCAATATAACCTTTTACCATTTCAAGTTCTTCTTCAGATTGTGCTAAATCGGCAGCATTTATTAAGAAGAACATTTTATCAAGTGCAAATGTATCCTTTACACGACCGAGCTGAATTAAAAATTCACGATCTGCACGAGAGAAAACATGATTATAGTATGTTACGAATAAAATAGCATCTGCGTTTTTAATATACTGGAATGCAACATCCGTATGGCGCGCGTTAATAGAATCCGCCCCTGGTGTATCTACAAGAGCTACTCCTTGCCTTGTTAAAGCACAATCATAATAAAGCTCCATATACTCAACAAAGCATGATTTTTCTTCATTAGCTACATAATCAGAGAACTCCTCTAACGTAACTTGTAATTGTTCCCCTAAATGATTAGCAACTGCCTCATATCCTTTTTGTACCGCTCGCAAAAAGCTAAATGTTGTTTTTTGCTTCCCACTTGGTGAAGGGTATTTCATAATTTGATCAATTTTCGTTAACGCTTCTTCCAATGTAGCAATTTCATAGTGAAACATTTTATAAACAGCTTTCATATCTTCTAACAGCGCTTGCTCTGATTTAAACTGGACAATTACCGTTCCATGTTGTTTATCTTCTGTAACTGGCAAAATTTGATTTATTGTTGCTGTCGTTGGGTTTGGCGATACAGGAAGTACCTTTTCACCGAGCAATGCGTTAGCAAATGATGATTTCCCAGCACTAAAAGCTCCAAATAACGCTACTGTAAATTGCTTCGTTTCTACACGCTGTCTTTTGCCAACTACCTCTTGCTGTAGATGTTTCAGTGTAGGCAATGGATCTAATATCGTTTCAGCTTTCTTCACTTTTTCTAATATACGCTGAATATTTAAAGCTTTCGTTCCTTTAATCTCTTCTTCACTAGCCGCTACGTTATCATTTACAATTTCTTGCTCTTGTAGTGTAAACTTCTCACTAACAACTTGTTTTTTACTTTGTAATATTTCGTCTATTTGCAATCCATCTGGTATAGAAATATTTTCATTCCAAATATCTCCTAAATAGCTCTCATATTCCTCATACGTCTTAATGTACTGTAATTTTGTTTCTTTTGCTGTTTGTAACATCGTGTATTTTTCAATTTCTTCTTCAATACGTGCAACTTCTATCTTCACTTTCTTCTGCAATATACCCGTACTTTTTCCAAAGATTTGCTGAGATTTCATAAAGTATCTTTTCTTTAACTCATTTGCAACGTCAGCAGTATAAAGAAGTAAGTAATCACCGGTAAATCCAGCCCCCTGTTTAATTGTTTCAGCCAACACTTCCGGTCCGAAAGCAATTTCTAACGCATATATGTCTTTCCCTATTTCCTCTGTAAATAACCCTTCTTCTTTTAAGAAGGCTACAATAAATTCTTTCACATGAAAATCAAGTTGCGTTTCAACAGTCTTTTGAAGAGCAGAATAAAAAGCATCTACACGTCTCTGTTTTTCTTGCTCCGTCTTTCCTTTCGCAAATAACAAGCCAACTTTAAACTTCGTTAATTTCGTTTCTAAATATTTATTTGCCAATTCTCTCATTTCAAATGGCATTAAATACGCGTTATCTAATATGGCTTGTAAACCTTTTATAAATTCATTTCTCACATCAGATTCTTTACTAGCCACCCGATTTTTATTTTCAGTTAACTCTTCCTTTTTTTCAACTATCTCTGAAAGTGACAGTGGTGATGTTAATTCTTCTTCATATTTCATGAGATGTTTTTCATTTTCAGAAAGAATAAACGAACAATGTTCTTGCAGTAAATATTCTGTTTCTCGCTCCATTCCCTTTCTTACATACTGCTCTTTTTCTTTCATGATAGAAAAGATTAATGCTTCTAAACTTTGAATTTCATTGTATGGATGATTCATCATTCGCAATGATGTATAAAAAATACCATCTACTTCAATATCCCAGTTAGAAAACGACTGTTTTACACTACCTCTATACTCTTCAAACGATAACTCATTTGCTTTATGTTTATCTATTTGGTTTACAACGAGATAAACCGTTTTATTACGTTCTTTCAATTCTTTAACAAATTGTAAGTTAACCTCTGATTGGACATGGTTATAATCCATCATATAGAAAATAACATCTGCAAGATGGAGTGTTGATTCTGTTGCTAATTGGTGAGCATCATCTGTAGAATCAATTCCCGGCGTATCAACTAACATAACCCCATCAGGAATTGGCGCATCATTTCGATAAATATGAACACCAATTACTTCATCACCGTCTTTACATATTTGTTTTAATTCTTCTGCTGAATATGCGCCGTCATATTCATACTGTTCTCCAGACTTAATCGTTACAACAACACGATCAGATCCTCTTTCAATTTTAACAACGTTAGCACTCGTTGGAATCGGACTTGTCGGTAATAATTGCGCTTTATATAGGTGATTCATCATTGTCGATTTCCCCGCAGAAAAATGACCACAAAAAGCTAGCATAAGCTGCTCTTGTTTATATTTTTGAATCACTTCAAACAACTTCAAACTATTCTCTACATCACCGTTTTTTTGCCACTCTTCATAAAAACAAACAAGTTTTTTCATACCGTTTGTCTGTACTATGTTCGTCATCCCCTTGTTCCCCTTTATCCAAGATGTATATACTTTATCCCGCTATTTGTGGGCAGTAAAAACCCGTTTCGTACGGGATAGTAATCAGTGAGGGATAGACCTCCCCGCTGATTAAAGTTTCACTTTATTATCATACTAAATTTTCAGCATATTCACATCAAAAATAAAAAATCCCTTTCATTCTTTTTACAAATGAAAGGGATTTTATGTAATATTATTCATTTTGTTGTTCCTACTCCATTTAATACATACTTTGTAACACCAACATATATAGCAATCGTTCCTGCAACAAGTGCATATACCATATTAACACACCAACCTTTTTTGATAATGATTATCACTTTTGAATACATTTTATCATTAAAGAGAATCATTATCAACAAATTTATAAAAAAAGAAAGCTCCTTCGGGAAAAGGAGCTTTACTGCCTGTTTTAAAGAAGTTTAAAACTTGCTGTGCACTCTTATTATATCTCATAATACACATCTTAGCAGTTTTAAAAATTGGAAATTACCTATATACCCTCCTCTTTACATTTTGTATAATAAAAGGGAATTACTTAACAAGGAGGAAAATAATGACACAAAATATTTCACAAGGCGAGAGGATACATTCCATCGATATTATTAGAGGAATAGCTGTACTAGGTATTTTTCTTGTTAACTGGCCTGTTATCGCTGGGATTGATTCTCGAGACATTTCCGGCGTTTATGATGGATTAGACAGCTATATTCGCTTGTTTTATGACATGTTTATTCAAACAAAATTTTATACTATTTTTTCATTTTTATTCGGATTAGGTTTTTATATCTTTATGAGTCGTGCTGAGGCGAAAACAGATCATCCGAAAACTTTATTTGTTCGCCGCTTGCTCATTTTATTATTATTTGGGTTCTTGCATTACGTTCTTTTATGGGACGGGGACATTTTACATAGTTATGCAATCGCTGGATTTTTCTTATTGTTATTTTATAAGAGAGAACCTCGTACTATTTTGATTTGGGCATTAGTTTTACTAAGCATTTTTCAATTTTTAATGCTAATTACTAGCATTGGAATTGCCTTAATGCCAAGAGATGAGCTAGGACTCTCCTTACCAATCATGCCATTAGAGGACTGGATGTTACAAATACAAAATCGTTTCCATGCGTTTTATTCTGAAGCAATTGGGCTAAGTGCATTCATGCTTCCAGAAACAGTTGGATTATTTTTGCTTGGTTTATATGCTGGCAAAAAAGATATTTTCCGCCGCTCAAAAGAATTAGATCCAAAGCTTAAAAAATGGCAAATCATTATGTTCGTTTTAACATTACCAATGTGGTTCTTTATGGTTCGTTATTTCTTGTCAAAACAACCTTATGATCCGATTTACATGAGTGCCTTTACAATGTTTAGCGGAAAAACATTATTCATCTTCTACATTTTCACACTCATGCGTTTATTACAAAAAGAAAGATGGCAAACATTATTACGCCCATTCCAATATGTCGGACGAATGGCGTTAACAAATTACATCACGCATACGATTGTTACGTTACTTGTATTCGGCCTATTTTTCAAAAAGTATTATCCCGCTCCATTATGGGTGGGACCACTATTTTGCATCGGCTTTTATACGTTACAAATCTTTATTAGCCGCTGGTGGCTTTCACGTTACCAATATGGGCCACTTGAATACATTTGGCGCCTTGGTACGTACGGTAAGATGATGCCACTTAAAAAGAAAAGCAAGGTCTCATAATGAGACCTTGCTTTTTACGCTTCTCTTACTGCACTTTGCATAGAGACTGGTTCTTCTTTTACTTTTACTTTGCGATGCGGCACCATATTAAATACGATATTTAAAAGTACTGCTGACGCACTTCCAAGTACAATTCCGTTATCTGTTAAAATACGGATGTTTTCCGGAAGCTGTGAAAATAACGTTGGAACAACTGTAACTCCAAGTCCGATTCCGACAGAACATGCGACAATTAATAAATTTTCTTGTTTTCCAAAATCAACACTGCTTAACATTTTAATACCATATGCCATAACCATGCCGAACATTGCTAGCATTGCACCGCCAAGTACTGATTTCGGAATAATTGTTGTAATGGCTGCGATTTTAGGAATAAACCCAAGAGCAATTAACATACCACCACAAGTATAGATAATGACGCGATTTCTTACTCCAGTTAATTGAACAAGTCCTACGTTTTGAGAATATGTTGTGTATGGAAATGCGTTAAAAATACCACCTAGAACCATTGCCAATCCTTCTGCGCGATAACCTTTTGTTAATTCTTTTTCACCGATCTTCTTATTACAAATATCAGATAATGCAAAATATACCCCTGTTGCTTCCACAATTCCTACGCAAGCAACGAGAATCATCGTAATAATTGGCGTTAATTCAAATGTTGGTGTACCGAAGTAAAACGGCTGAATACCGTGGAACCAATCTGCCTCTCCAACCGCTTGCAAGCTTACTTTCCCCATAAATGCTGCGACGATTGTACCGAACAAAAGACCAAGTAATATAGAGATTGAACGGATAAATCCATCAAAGAAACGATACATAATAATGATAAATAATAAAACACCAAATGCTAACGCTAAATTTTCTAGACTTCCGAAATCTTTACTTCCAACTCCTCCAGCCATATCATTAATAGCTGCTGGAACAAGTGTAACCCCAATAACTGTAACGACAGATCCTGTTACAACAGGAGGAAACAGTTTTACAAGCCTCCCAAATAATTTCGCGAAAATAACAACAAATAATCCCGCAGCAATAATTGCTCCATATATAGAGGACACGCCGTATTGTTTACCAATTGCAATCATCGGTCCAACCGCTGTAAATGTACAACCAAGTACAACCGGAAGCCCAATACCGAAAAAGCGATTTGATAATGCTTGTAAAATCGTTGCTACGCCGCACATTAATAAGTCAATCGATACTAAATACGTTAATTCTTGTTGATTTAAACCAAGTCCCCCGCCGACAATAAGAGGAACAATAATTGCGCCAGCGTACATGGCAAGCATGTGCTGAATACCAAGCGATGCGATTTTAAATGGGTGCTGCTTCATCGTTAGTTCACCTCCGCAGTTTCTTGCTGTACAAATGTAACTGTGCCGTTATCAAGTGATGCAATTTCTGCTAGTGATTCAACACGAACACCCTGTTCACGCAGCTTCTTTCCTCCATCTTGAAATGCTTTTTCAATAACAATGCCAATTCCCGCAATACTTGCCCCGGCTTGCTCTACTAAACTCATTAAACCTAAAGCAGCCTGACCATTTGCTAAAAAGTCATCAATAATTAATACATGATCATTTTCATCAATATGATTTCGAGATAATGAAATCTCGTTCGTTTCTTGTTTTGTAAATGAATATACGTTTGCAACATACATATTATCTTGTAACGTTAACGATTTACGCTTTCTTGCAAAAACTACTTTTACACCAAGCTCTAAAGCAGCCATAACCGCTGGCGCAATGCCTGAAGATTCAATCGTCACGATTTTTGTAATGTTCTCTTCTTTAAAACGCTTAGCAAATTCTTTTCCGATTTCTTGCATAAGTACTGGATCAATTTGATGATTTAAAAATGCATCTACCTTTAATACATCACCAGATAAAACCTTTCCTTCGTTCAAAATCTTTTCTTGTAATACTTTCATGTTAGTTCCTCCTCTTATGCAAATAAAAAACTCCAAAAGCCGCCACCACTCGTTACAAGTGAGAGACGTGCTTTTGGAGTTTCGCAAAAAAGAATGCTAAACAAGCAAATATATTCGTCCTCACTCATAGTCAAAGTATTTACGGTACTTCGGTAGAAACTTGCAGGCCATATCCCCGCGATTATATGAGTGTAGCTAACTTATTTATTTATAGAAGGATTATAACGCACTTTTTTCACTTTGAAAAGCATTTATCGAAAAAACACGTACGAATTTTATGAAAATACCATTTTTGTTCGAGTTTTTCAAACTTTCACATTTCATATTACAACGTCGTTAATATGATAGGACCATCCTTCGTAATCGCAATTGTATGCTCATACTGTGCAGATAATTTCCCATCCATCGTCCGTGCAGTCCATCCGTTTAAATCTACTTTAGAATATCGCATACCGGCATTTACAATAGGTTCAATTGTAATTACCATTCCTTCTTGTAATTCTGGTCCTTGCCTTGGCTTACCAAAATGAAAAATTGCTGGTTCCTCATGAATTTCTTTACCAATTCCGTGTCCCGTAAAGTCTCTTGCAACAGAAAACCCTTCAGAGGCTACATAACTTTCAATTGCGTATCCAATATCTCCAACATGGTTACCACTTATTGCTTGCTCAATCCCTTTATATAAAGCACTCTCTGCTACTAACAATAACCTTTTTGCTTCATCAGAAATATCTCCAACTATATACGTCCATGCAGAATCCGAAAGCGCACCATTTAAGTTTACTACCATGTCAATTGTCACAATATCTCCTTCACTTAAAGGAACATCTGTTGGAAACCCATGACACATTTCATTGTTCACAGATGCACATATTGCGTATGGATAATCGTTATACCCTTTCTGTTCGGATCTGGCACCATGCTCTTCTAAATATGCTTCAACAAACGTATCAATTTCTTGTGTAGTGATACCTGGTTTCATCATTTTTGCAATTTCTCTATGACAAGAAGCTAGTAACTTCCCCGATTCATGCATCAAATCTATTTCATTTTTCGTTTTAATTATAATCATACTACCTCTCCTTACTAAACTTGCTATTTGCTACTAAACTTCAATCATACACATCCTCTTCCAAAATTTCAAAACTTCTAATTACAACAAGTACAAAAACAAACATCATTTATTTCTACATCAAAATAAAAAAACAGAAGCTCTCCTCTGTTTTTTAATCATTTTCACATATATAATTCATTTTCAAAAACTCAAAACAACTACCATTTGTTTTCTGTATAAACGTTCCAACAGCTTCGAATCCTGCTCTTTTATACACTTTAATCGCTCTTTCATTAAATGTCGCTACTGATAGTGTTATATAATTGCATCCGTATTTTTCTTTACTAAAATCTAATCCAGCTTTTACGAACTGTAAACCTAATCCATTGTCTGTTATATCAGGTCTCATTCCAAGTCCTATATCAACTGTTTGATTATTTATGTTACTAAAACTAAAGAAACCAATGAGAGTACCATTTTCCTTCACAGAAAATGTATGATTCCCTCTACTCTCATCCTCTAAAAACTCAGCTAAATCTTCTTCATCTGCCTCTATATCATAAAAGGAATACTCCCCTTCATAATGCCAGTTGTATGCAATTTCTTCTGCTTCCGCTTGCGACATTACTGTAAACATATAGCCCATTTCTCTCACTCCCTCATAAAAAAAAGCTGCAATTAAGCAGCTCCTGTTTTATAACTCATAAATCTCTTTATATTTAGCTTCTAAATAATCAGCTAAGTAGTTTGCATTTAAACCTTCACCTGTCACATCTTTTAAAATTTCAAGTGGTTTTTTCGTTTTGCCATATTGGTGAATATTCTCTGTTAACCATTCACGAATTGGTGTCACGTTTCCTTCTTCTAATAATGCATCAAAGTTTGGAATATCCTTTAGCATCCTATGTTTAAATTGCGCTGCATACATATAACCAAGCGCATAAGATGGGAAGTATCCAAATGAACCACCAGCCCAGTGAACATCTTGCAATACACCTTGTGCATCGTTTTCCGGACGAATTCCTAAATATGCTTCCATCTTATCATTCCAAGCCGCTGGCAAATCCTTCACTTGTAATGTACCATCAAATAATTCTTTCTCAAGTTCATAACGAACCATGACGTGAAGCGGATATGTAAGCTCATCTGCTTCTATACGAATAAACGATGGCTTCGATTCGTTAATCGCATCATAAAACTCATCTACTGATATATCATTGAATTGACCATCGCTATACTCTTTTAATAAATCATAATTTTTCTTCCAGAATGATTTATTACGACCGATAAAGTTCTCAAAGAATAATGATTGTGACTCATGAATACCCATAGAAGTTCCACTACATAGCGGTGTACCTTCAAATTTCTCTGCAATATTTTGTTCATATACAGCATGACCACATTCATGAATCGTGCCGAAAACAGCCATACGGAAGTCTTTCTCATCGTAACGAGTCGTAATACGAACATCCCCTCTATTTAATGTAATTTCAAAAGGATGTACCGTTTCATCAAGACGACCCGCTTCAAAGTTATAGTTCAATTGTTTTAATAACTCTAAAGTAAAATTCTTTTGTTTTTCTTTTGAAAAATGTTCAGCTAAAGCATTTGTTTTTAACTCTTTTTTAGACTCAGAAATTTCTTTCACAAGCGGAACGATACGTTCACGTAGTTGACCAAATACATGATCTAACACTTCTACTGTGATTCCCGGCTCATACATGTCTAATAGCGTGTTATATTTGTACGTTTCGTAACCCCAATATGTAATAAACTTCTTTTTGAATTCAACAATTTTTTCTAAATACGGACGGAACATTTCGAAGTCAGATTTTTCGCGAGCTTCTTCCCATACACTTTCCGCTTTCGCTTCTAATTTCACATACGCTTCATATTCCGCTTGTGGAATTTTCTTATTTCTATCATATTCTTTACGACACTCTTCAACCATTTTCTTTGTCGTTTCAGAAAGTTTATTTTCAATAATTAAAGATTCTAGTTCAGTTAAATAGTTCCCCATCTCATCTGAAGTCGACATCGCAAACACTTCGGATGAAAGCATTCCAATTACTTCTGAACGCTGGTCTACTCCTTGCTTTGGTGCACCTGTTCTTAAATCCCAAAACATTAAGCTTAATGCCTCTCCGTAATTCTCTATCTTCTTCACATATGTTAAAAATTGTTTTTCCACTTCATATGTAGCAACTGTCATAGTATAAAAAACCTCCTTTTTCTACCTCAAACTTATTTCGACACTGAAACATAAATTCCTTTTCTAATAGAAAAAAAGCTTGGCAAATGCCAAACTTTTCCCTACAACATTTTTTCGCTTAAAGTACTTTTCCTTCTACCGGAAGTACTTTCTTCACTGCTTCTATCACTTTTTCATCTTCATTATCTGATAAGAATAATGATATAGCACCTTTATCTTCACTTGTACGAATTAAACGTCCAATTCCTTGGCGAAGACGTAAAATCATATAAGGCACATCTACGTCCCAGAATGGATCATTCACATGTTTACGCTTCGCCTCAAACACAGGATCGTTTGGAGGGAATGGTAATGACCAAATAATAACATGTGATAATGATGAACCTGGAATGTCTAAACCTTCCCATAAATGAACGGCACAAAGTACAGTCTCTTCTTCATTTTGGAAACGAGAAACGAGCTGACTAATTTCTTGATCTCCTTCATATAGAAACGGCACTGACATTTGCTCTTTACTTACATATTCTTTAAACGCTGCAAGTTCTTGCGTTGTACGGAATAATACGAGTGTACGTCCATTTGTTTTTTGTATATTTTCAAGTGTATATTGACACTTTCTTTCCCATTCATTTTCTTTCGTATACGGAAGTAAGTTTACTGTCATTTGCTCTTCATAATCAAACGGCGAAGCAACTGAGAATGATAAGTAATCTTTTACCCCTAGACTATTTGCAGTAAATGCGAACGAATCATTGTCAGATAATGTCGCAGAAGAGAAAATATATGGAATCTTCTTCGAGAATACTTTTTCTTGTAACACTTCTTCAACTGCACGCGGCATAATAACTAACGTGAAAGCACCATCGCCTTCTTCACCCCACGTAATTACATTTTTCTCGTGCATGAAAAGACGAAGTGAATGCTCTAACACATCTAAATGCTCATCAACAATATTTAAATCGTATGTGTTTACTGTATGCATTTCACTTTCAAATACTAATGCATCACCGACTTCACCGATTTTCGCATAAAGTCTTTTCGCTTCTGCAGTTACCTTTTCTGTCACAGTAATTTCTAAACGATCAGAACCTTCAATTTCCTTTTTATTCTCTTGTAGTACCCCAAAGAATTGTTCAGTTTGCCAAATTGTTTCTTCTACTAAATGTGCGAACTCTTCACGAATATCATTTTGTAATAATCTCGTTAAAAGTTGCTCCATCATCGTTTGTTTTAAACGGTACGTTAAAGCTTTTTGAGCTGCATATTCTACAAGATGCCCTTCATCGAATACAACGCAGCTACTTTCTGGTAATAACGGAATTTGTCCTTCACGTTTGCGAGCTTCGTACGTCCAAATATGATCCATATAGAAATCTTGAGAACAAATGATTAAATCTGCCGCTTTACGATAATGCTCGCGCGAAAGAGTTTGACCACAACGATGACGAGAATCACAAGTGAAGCAATCTTGGAAGTAATCCCAGTTTACCTTTGACCATTCCTCGTCATTTAACAGTGGAAATTCTTTTCGATCACCATAGTGAGTAAAGTTCTGCATCGTACCATGATCGAATACGAACTGAGGTAATTCGTAATATACATCTTCAATTACTTCTGGAGCTCGTCCACTCATAACATCTTCAAGTTTACGTAAACATAAATAATTATCCATTGACTTCGCAAGTCTAACATCAACAGATAGCCCTAATGCTTCAGATAACTTAGCAATGTCTCCTTCTTCTTTCACAAGCTGCTCAATTAACGTTTCATCTGCACAAGCGATAATAGCCGGCTTCCCTGTATAACGTGCATAACAAATTGCATATAGAAGATATACAATTGTTTTCCCTGTTCCTACACCTGCTTCTGCAAACATAACTTTCTTCTCTTGGAAAGCGCGCTCTAACTGAAACGCCATAAAAATCTGTTCATCACGCTCTTCAAAACCTTTTTCCGGAAGAATGTCGTAAAACACATCTCCAATCCACTCATTCAACTTATCATAAAAATTATCTTGTTTTCCTACTTCAAATGGTAACCTATTCTCAGTAAACATCCTTAGCCTCCAACCAAACAGTTTTTCTATAAAAAGATATAGCAACTGCTACTCACATGTGTGCAGCCACTTTCCCCTGTTACAATACATAGAAATACACGAAAAAAAATTTTCCTTTCGAAAAAGGAAAATTTTTTTCTATATTAATGACCTTAAATAACGTTTATCAATCGCTGTTTCATGTGAAAGAGCTGACAAATATTCTTCCTGCGCTTTTTGTATTCCCTCTACAATTGCACCTTGACTATCCACTTCTTTTCCGAGCTCATCATACGTACGGTGAATAGCTTTTTGAATCATCGAGAATTGGAAACTATCCATATCACTTCCTCCTTTACGCATTACATAATAGCCAGTATATGCGTGCTGGAGGAGTTTTATACTATGAATTACGCGGTGGACGCTTTCCGAAGTATTGATAGTAATCTGTACGGATAAATCCGTTAAACAGTTTACGCTTTTTCGATGCATCTTTCCCATAACATTTCTCAAATGCTTCATAACTTGTTAATAAATACATTGACCACGTATCTAATGGGCGGAATACCTCTCCCATTTCTTTATATAATTTTTCAACAAGCGCTCTTTCACTTAAACGTTCTCCGTATGGAGGATTCGTTACAACATAGCCATATTCCTCTTTTGTCGTGAAATCTTTTACTTGCATTTGTTTAAATGATATAAGATCCCCTAATCCAACTTCTTCTGCGTTATCTTGGGCAACTCTTATCATACGGTGATCGATATCTGATCCAATGATTTGCAATGGTTGATTATAATTAGCTAAATCTTCAGCTTCTTGACGAGCTTCGCGCCAATTTTGTTTACCAACCCAGCCCCATTCATCCGATGCAAAACCTCGGTTAAATCCTGGTGCGATATTTTGTCCAATTAATGCAGCTTCAATTGGAATTGTACCAGATCCACAGAAAGGATCAACGAAAGGACGATCCGCCTTCCAGTTTGTTAACTTAATTAAAGACGCAGCTAATGTTTCTTTTAAAGGCGCTTCACCTTGCTCAAGACGGTATCCACGTTTATGAAGACCTACACCACTCGCATCGATTGTTAACGTCGCAATATCCTTGAGCATTGCAATTTCAATACGGAATAACGGGCCATCTTCTTCAAACCAAGTTGTGCGTCTATACGTTGTTTTTAATTTCTCAACAACAGCCTTTTTAACGATACGTTGGCAGTCTGAAACGCTAAATAATGTTGATTTCAAAGATTTCCCAATAACAGGGAATTCTCCGTTCTCTGGAATATAATCTCCCCAGTTTAACGCTTTTGTTTTTTCAAATAACTCATCGAATGTTGTTGCTTTAAATTCGCCGACTTTAATTTTCACACGGTCTGCAGTACGTAACCATAAATTCGTACGACAAATCGCTTTTTCATCCGCTTCAAACGTTACCTTTCCGTTTTCCACTTCACATTCATAACCAAGATCGCGAACTTCTCGGGCAACTAACGCTTCAATACCCATTGCCGCTGTTGCAATTAAAGTAACTTTTCCCATTTGCATTCACCTCTTATGTATAATCAAACAATAATTAATAACATGTTTTCCTATTAATTATCACATATTACGAAGAATATTCTCATTTACCATTTTAACTCACAATTTATAACTTCATACAAATAAAAAGCCCTCCTCTAACAAAGGAGAGCTGAGTTATTTCATAGTTGGTTCATAACGTTCTGTAAGCC
Organism: Bacillus sp. RC252; assembly: GCF_044909215.1. Taxonomy (NCBI): domain Bacteria; kingdom Bacillati; phylum Bacillota; class Bacilli; order Caryophanales; family Bacillaceae; genus Bacillus; species Bacillus sp. RC252. Next base: position 19,430 of record NZ_JBIYDV010000013.1, read on the forward strand.
ATGTTCTGTTCCTTTGTACTGCAAACGGCCCACGCCTCGTACTCCGGTGGTAATCATCTATCTACAGGTTACGAAAACCTGTCCTTTCCCATCGTTCATTTCCTTGGAAAAGATTCCCCTACCATTATTTGGGTTTCTCGCTCGTGGGGTTTACCTCGTTCCACTCCTATCATTTCTTCAAGGACTTCGTCACTGTGGCACTTTAAAGGTAGTCAAACCATATCCGAAAGGACTTAGGTTTTTTCCCTGCCGTTAAACCAGCCTTGCAGCCAGAATACCCTAGCTTATGACTTGGCTAGGCACGAACACTACAGCCATCTCAGGCCGTGCGAGCATGGACTTTCCTCTACAACGTTGGCGTTGCAGCGATTACCCAAACGTTATGACAAACATTAGTATAGTGGAAACAAAAAGATTTTGCAATGTTTTTTTCTATGTAAAATACTTTAACCTTTTTGTTACCTTAATTTATTCGTATAACTTACTTCCAAATACAGCTTTTTCTAAATTAGATAGACGTTTTAAAATATCCGTATTCGTATTGTTATACACTGGTTGTGCAACTGGTGTTTGTACCGGTTGTTGCGGAACTTGTGTTGCCGCTACTTTCTGCTCTTCTAATTCACGTTTCAAACGAACGTTTTGTTGTTTTAATTGATCAAATTCCTTATGAAAAGCTTCATAATCTTTAATAATCATATCAAGAAACTTATCTACTTCTTCTTGTTGATAACCTCTCATACCTGTTTTAAATTCTTTTTCTAAAATATCTTTCGCTGTTAATTTAATTTTATCCGAAATCATTTTCTTCACCTCTAATTTTTGCCAAAGCTTTCATTAACTAAATTTTTTCAGAAACAATGCCTTTTGTCAATCAAATATACGAGTACTATATTACATATTACTCTGCATTATTCCACTGTTCCTCTTCCATTATATCTTGTAAATCAGAAAAAAGAATAAAATAACTGTGATAATTTTCTATTTCTCCTTTTTTCTTAGCTGCTTCTACAATATATTTAGGGCTCCCAGACTTTTCTTCATCATATACAGCTAAAAGTGCATCGCTTTTTTCAATAAAAAACTGATTCTTTAATTTAAATTGCTCTGGGCTTTCGTACTTCCGTTTCGTAATACTATCAATGTGATCTGCTTGCGAAAGAATAAATTCGTAATATTCACGGTTATCTTCCTTCCAATTTTCTTCTTGTTCTAAAAAAGGAGTAAATACCGCTAATTTTAAATCTGGATATTCTACTTGAATTTCAAAAACAACTTCAGCAGCCCATAGCTCTACTCCTAACTGGCCGCTAATAATAACCCATTCCAAGCCTTCTTCTACAAAAACAGTTAATTTACGACGCAGCGCCTTTTTTATACACTCTACTCCTGGATGATCATTTTTAAATATTCCAAGTTCAAACGGCTTATATCCTGTTACAGCAACAACCTTCATATCAACACTCCAATTACAAAAAAAGAACTAGCATTTCGCTAGTTCTAACATATCATTTACTTTTTAAACATTCCACCAACGTTTGGTCCGATATTTGGTCCAAATGGTGATACATTCGGTCCTGGTCCAAATGGTGATACGTTCGGTCCTGGTCCAAATGGTGATACATTCGGTCCTGGTCCAAATGGTGATATTTGATGCCCCTGGTGATGATGGCCATGACCGCATGGTCCACATCCTCCGCCGAATCCCGGATCACCAGGATCTACAACGTTTACGTTCGAGTTTGTTTGTGGAAAGAAGCTTTGATTTTTAATTTGTTGATGATGAACATGCGTTGTATGGGTTGGAAAAATGTGTGGCACCACCGTTGTTGAAAAAGAATGTGTTACGCATTGTTTTGTTGGATGAATGACAGGAGCTGTCGTACAAATAGGTCCTACAGGCTTATGCCCTCCAAAGCAAGGATGACAATGATGCATAGTTTTTTCTCTCCTCTCTCATTAAAAAAATCTGACTACACTTTACAATATGAGCGAGGGGGTAAAGCCGCTTGTTATATATACCCATTTATTTCATGGAAATTTGTCTAGTATCCAAATTCATACGTAATACCTATTATAGACAACCCCCTACTATTATTTACCAAAAAAGCCCCCGACTTGCTTAACAATCCCTGTTACTTGATTCATCGCGTTCATCATTTGTCCAGCTGTGTTCATCATTTTATTTACATCGTAGTTACCATCTGATGATTTAAATTGTGAAACAAAACTAGAAAACTGACTTGGTTGCTGTTGCTGTTGCTTTTGTTTATTTATCGTTGGATATGGTTGTTTTGGTGGATAAAACATAGCTTGTTGATTTACATATTGAGCTGGCGACATGTAGTTTTGTGAATTCATATACGCTTGCTGTGGTTGATTCGTATACATTTGCTGCGGCTGATTCATATGCGGTTGTTGCGACTGATCCATGTGCGGTTGCTGCGGTTGATTCGTATACGCTTGTTGCGACTGATTCATATGCGCTTGCTGTGGTTGATTCGTATATGCTTGTTGCGGTTGATTCATATGCGCTTGCTGTGGTTGATTCGTATATGCTTGTTGCGGTTGATTCATATGCGCTTGCTGCGGTTGATTCCCAAAAGACACTTCAAATGGTTGATAATAATTTTGGTTTCCATAATGAGGCTCGAAAGGATACATATTATATCGTAAATATGTATCCTCATTATATTGGTACATATTTTGCTGTGCATATGGATTTGCTTGCTGATATACATTAGGTTGTTGAAACATGCATTCTCTCCTCCTTGGCATAAGTTTCTACATATAGAATATGTACCTATAAAATAAAATGTGTGACGGATTACCTGTCTGTTTTTGTCGGAAGTTTAAATTTTTAAAAAAATTAGAAAGTAAACCCTTCCATGCTATGATAATAAGGAAGAAGATTCTCATGGGGGAGGAATCAACATGGTATTAGGGGATTTAAAACAAGCGTTTTCTCAAAAAAAGGGGTATTACACAGAAAATTCGAATGAACTGTTAGACTTTGCAAGACATTGTTATCTTGAAGGAAAAATATGCATATCAGATTACCGAACATTAATACGTGAATTAGAAATAAACGGTGCAACAAAACCTACAACAGTGACCGAGGCATAAAAAAACAAGAGGGTTTTCCCTCTTGTTATTTACATTGATCTACGATATTTTGCAAAGTATACGAAATAGCTTGATGAGTTTCAAAGAAACGTTTACCTTTTCCCTTATTAACAAAACATTGTAGCACATTAGTTTGTAAATTATCATACACTTGATCAATTTGTTGTACATGTATATACTTAGGTCTTTCTTCCTTTATCCACCTATAAGCTAATTCTTTCCACATCTCTAACTCAGCATCTACAATATCAACAAATGGCTTCATATCCTTATAAAAATCATATTCAGCCATCTCTCTTTTTTTCACATTCGCTTCATCATTATACTGCATTAACTTCTCCGAAGACTGGATTAATGCTTCATGTCCCATTTTGTTCCCACCTTATTATGCACTCACTACGACGTTTTGAAATGTCTTTACCCAGCTCCCTTTTTCTTCGTGATGCACTAATTTATTTTCCATATGTTCTATATGCATTTCTGTTATTTCTATCTTATTGCATATTTTTTCACCTTTATCCTTCAATGCATGATTCATTCTAATCCCAATCTTCATTTCCAGCAAATCGAGAGAACTTAACATTTGATCCATTTTTTTCATAACATCTTCCTTCTGAACCATCGCCATATTTAAAACGCCCCCTTCTTTGCCTTTCCTTTGTCATGTAATTTCGCCGATTGATTAATTACTCCTTCTCACATGACAAAACTAGTTGATATTCGTCAAAGAAATCATTTAGTATGCCATTTTTAGAAATGGTAACAATACAAAAAGGAGGTGTATTACGATGGCAAAAAATAAAAACGAAAAAAAGAAAAAGCAAAACAAACAACAAAACAAACCTGAGACTGGGAATCCAAAGCTTGATGGTCCAAATTTCCCCGCTACATAAAGTGAAACTTTAATCAGTGGGGTTTTGTTCATCCCCCACTGATTATTAGCCCGCACCAATCGGGTGTTTACGGGCAGCAGGGCTTCCACCTACCTTCTTTGCTCCAGCCGAATTTTGAGGTGGGAGTTTTACTGTCCGCAAATAGCTTGATAAAATGACACTTTAATCAAAGTGGCTTTTACAAACAACTATTTTCTAGTCTACCTTACCTCTTCGCTTTCGATAAGTGTTGAAGTTAAAGTCGTACTGCCGGCAAATAGCCGATTAGAAAGTAACTTGTTGTAGAGCATATTACTTTTAATAAAGAAGTCCCGCCTTCATTTAAGAAGGCGGGACTTCTTTATTATATCATGAACTCATCTATTCTTTTAACAAAACTACTTAATATAGAAAGAGTATGTATTTGCTCCCTCTTCTTTCTATACCATTCTGTTATATTAATTTCCCCCTTAGGTTTTTCAAGTAAAAATAATGAATCTATTTCCAACCCGTCACTAAACCAATCTTTTTCAATTAATTTTTCATGAGTGACAATAGAATACACATCCCGAAGAGCCGGCGTACATGATTTTCTAATTCCCCTTATATTACATTCATAATCCATCCTAGATCCTGTATGCCTAGTTTGCACTGCAAATTTATAAAAAGAAGCCTTATACTTTGAATGAAATAATAACCAAGCTAATTGCTTCCCCAGTTCTATACGTTTTTGCAACGTTTCAAATTGATAAACTGAAAATCCATACATTCCCCCTTCCACCATTGGAAAAATAACTGCACTAACGTGAAATATTTCTTGAAATTTGAATAGTGCAGTATCAAATACATGTTTTTGAAAGTATGCATTCTCAATTACTGGTTTTTGAATTTTATTTTGTTCATTAATAATAAGTGCCGTCATAAGCCTATTTATATCTTTTTTCTCCCAAAACGCGACCCATTCTTTTTCCATAAAAATTGATATGTTGAAAAATTGTAACAAATGAAAGAGCGGTGCACATCTCTTTTTACTTTCCTCATACAGTAATAGTTGAGGAAATGCATCTAAAAAAATGAGCCAATTGGCTTTCTCATACAAAAGAAATAATCGTCTCTTAACTGTTTGAGATAAAAGATTAGAATAATATTCTCCTTCTAAATCTGTCATGTTCCATCCCCCATTCCTTGAAACCATGCTTGCTAAAAAAGACCATCTAATTTCTCTATTTCTCAAATAATATTCTTGGTAAGATTGTGTACGTGAAATATTATCTACGTTAGCTACATCCGTGCTCTCCTTAATATTAAGAACTATAGCTTTTTCCTCTTCTGTACAAAAAATATCATTACGGGTCTGTTTAATTTTTTCGTAATCATTCCATCGAAACATGAGTAAGTCACCATACCTTTCTTGAAAAAGGTCACATCTTTTTTCATTTTTTGATATAATCACCTTTGTAAGTAAATCTTATCAAGTTGGGAGTGGACAAAATATGACCATTCGTTACCCAAATGGAAAAAGGTACGATCAAGCTTCACAACCTCATAAAACACCAATAAAAAAACATACTTACAGTAATAGAGGTATGTCCCTTGAAGAGGAATTGAATGACACCAATCAATATTACTTAACCCATAATATTGCATGCGTACATAAAAAACCTACACCTCTTCAAATTGTAAAAGTAGATTACCCCGCTCGAAGTGCTGCAGTGGTAAAAGAAGCGTATTTCAAACAACCTTCTACAACAGATTACAACGGTGTATACAAAGGGAAATACATCGATTTTGAAGCGAAAGAAACTAAAAATAAAACCAGCTTTCCACTTCAAAACTTCCACCTTCATCAAATTGAACATATGAAGCAAGTAGTCGCTCATAATGGAATTGCATTTGTTATTATTAAATTTACACTTTTTGATGAATTTTATTTATTAGATGCAAAACATATTATTGCATTTTGGAATCGTCAAAATACTGGTGGACGTAAATCGATTACAAAACAAGAAATAGAAGAGCATGGGTCTTTATTATCATGCGGTTATCACCCTCGAATTGATTATATCCGCGTACTAGACACGGTTTATTTTTCGTGATAGAGTCATCACTAAGGCTCTTTTTTCGACTTTTGGGGGAGAGAATGAAAGGTAGGAGAAAGTATAATGTCAGATAATTATCGTTCTCGTACAGAACGAAATCATGTAAAAAATCAAACGAAAGAAACAAATAATAAAGAAGAAAAACCAAAGAAAAAAGGTTCCTTTTTCAAGAGATTTCTTATAGGTTGTCTACTTCTTGGTATCGTCGGTCTCGTAGCTGGCGTTTCGGCCTTCTTTGTTATGGTAAAGGACGCTCCAAAACTAGACAAATCAAAGCTAGTCAATCCTTTATCAACAAAATTCCTTGATAAAAACGGGAATTTCTTCTATGAATACGGTGCTGAAAAACGAACCCATGTTACATACGATCAAATTCCAAAAGTAATTGAAAGTGCATTCCTTGCGACTGAGGATGCTCGTTTCTACGATCATAATGGAATTGATTTTAGACGTACTGGAATGGCAGTCATGGAAAATGTCACTGGTGGTTTTGGATCACAAGGTGGTAGTACGATTACACAGCAAGTAGTTAAAAACTATTTTCTAACGATGGACAAAACTGCAAAAAGAAAAGTGCAGGAATGGTACTTATCTTATAAGTTAGAGCAACAGTACTCAAAACATGAAATTTTAGAAATGTACTTAAATAAGATTAACCTCGGTAATCGCTCTTACGGTATTTCAACAGCAGCAAAAAAATATTACGGCAAAGATTTAAAAGACATACAACTACACGAAGCTGCAATGCTCGCTGGTTTACCCCAAGGTCCTAACATTTATGATCCAACAAAACCAGATAACGTTGATAGAGCAACGAAACGTCGTAATATCGTATTAACATTAATGAACCGACACGGGTATATAACGAAACAAGAAATGAATGACGCAATGCAAATCTCTGTAACACAAGGACTTCTTCCATCTTCAGAAGTGACTGAAATGAAGTATCAAGCATTTATAGATGCTGCTGTAAAGGAAGTTGAAAAAGAATACCCTGATGTAAATATCGGTTCAGATGGTTTAACGATTCATACAACACTTGATCAAGATGCTCAAGATTACGCTGAAAAAATTATGGATGGGAATCTCATCAAGTATCCAAACGATCAATTCCAAGGATCATTCGTATTTATGGATACTCAGTCTGGAGAAGTTCGAGCAATCGGCGCTGGTCGTAAAGAAAGTAAGTCTACTTTCAAAGGTCATAATATGGCAGTTGATTTAAAACGCCAAGTTGGTTCAACAATGAAACCAATTTTCGACTATGGTCCTGCAATTGAAAACCTTCAATGGTCTACTTATCATCAATTAAATGACTCTGAATATACTTACTCTGATGGCACAAAGATTAAAAATGCTACGGGTAATTTTAAAGGTGACGTTTCACTTCGTGAAGCATTGAAGAAGTCATTAAACATCCCGGCTTTAAAAACAGCTCAAGCAGTCGGTATTCCTAAGGCACAAGAGTTTGCTGAAGGTTTAGGAATGACGTTTAAAGATGGGAAAGCATATGAATCTACTGCAATCGGTAGTAATGAAGGCTCTCCGTTAGATGTCGCTGGAGCTTATGCAGCATTTGGAAATGACGGTGTATACAATAAACCTCATTTCGTTAAAGAAGTTATTTTCCCAGATGGAAAAAAGAAAAGCTTTAAACCGAAAGAACAACGCGCAATGCATGACTATACAGCTTACATGGTCACTGACGTTCTTCGTGACGTAGTAAAACCTGGTTCTGGCGGTACAGGTCCAACAGCATATGTTTCAGGTGTAGACCTAGCAGGTAAAACCGGAACACAAAACTTTGATAAATCTGTTATTAAAAAATACGGTATTCCAGCAGATGCCAACAGAGATAGTTGGTTCGCAGGATATACACCACAATATACAATGGCTGTATGGACTGGTTATGAAAAAGATAGCCCAGAAAATTACATTAGCGATCGTTCTACTAGAATTGCTCAGCAAATGTTCCAAGCAATGATGAGCAAATTTGCTACGGATAATTCTCGTTTCGAGCGCCCTTCTTCTGTACAAGAATTAAATGGAGAACTGTACATTAAAGGTGCGAAAAAAGATGCAGTTAAAGAAATTAAAGTAGATCCACCTAGTGGCCTTAATGTCGCTTTCGATGGCGCTAGCACAGTGACACTGAACTGGTCTGGACCATCATCAAATGTTGATGCATACGCAGCAAGCTATAAAGCTACTGACGGTTCTAGTGGTAGCTTATCAGTAAGCGGTACGACAGCTACTCTTGGTGGTATTAAACCAGGTGTTACTTACAGTTTCTCTGTAGTAGCGAAAAAGGGTACTGGAACAAGCCCTGCAGTTGGTGCATCCTTCACTGCCCCTGGTGGAACTCCAGATGCGAAAAAAGCTGACGAAGAAGCTAAGAAAAAAGCTGACGAAGAAGCCCTGAAAAAGACCAATGAAGATAAACTAAAACAAGAAGAAGCTAAGAAAAAAGCTGATGAAGATCAGCGTAAACAGCAAGAACAGCAGCAACAGCAACAGCAAGAACAACAACGTAAACAACAAGAACAACAGCAGCAACAAGAACAACAACGTAAACAGCAAGAAGAAGCTCAAAAGAAAGCCGCTGACGAAGAGGCTAAGAAGAAAGCTGACGAAGAAGCTAAGAGAAAAGCCGACGAAGAAGCTAAGAGAAAAGCTGACGAAGAAGCTAGAAAAAAAGCTGAAGAGCAACAACACCAACAAAATACCGGAGGAGATACACCTCACGCGGACGGAAATGTTGTTACAACAGAGTCTTAATAAACAAAAAAAGAAGTCGGTTTCTCTTAATGAGAAATCGACTTCTTTTTTGTTATCATTTTCTTTACATATAGCTTTTCTATTTCGATATACAACTGTACTAATTGAATATACGAATGGTAATTACTCGGTTTCTTTATAATAAATGAATATCGCTCCATAAAGTTAACAGGTTGTACTTCCAATTTATTCGTATTTACTTGCATCTCATTCAAACTATGAACAGGCTGCTCATTTAACCAATATATAACCGATAGAAAGTGCGCTGCAAAAAGAATCATCGGACCCTCAGCTTCTTGTTTTTTTCTGTTCCGAAATAGTATAGCAATTTCTTCATGCTTGCTTTTCCATATATTTAACACCGCTGGAATACTTGTTTCAATTTCATTCCATGGTTCATATTGTCTTTCAATATCAAATATAAAGTAAGTATTTTGTATTATTTCTTCAAAAGATTGGTCTGTGTGATACGTAATCGAATTTGCACTCTCTTTAAAAAATGGTACGCACCGAAACTCTTTCGGTATTTCTATAACTCGCTCCATCCTTTATTTCCCCTTCATTCGTTTCTTTCCTTCACGACATATTTCTAGTAATCGACACTCTTCACATTGTGGTCGCTGCGCCTTACAGTAATAACGTCCGAAGAAAATCATACGGTGGTGTGTAACTCCCCACTCATCCATTGGAATTTTCTTCATCAATGTCTTTTCCACTTCTAACACAGAATCTTTCCATCTACAAATTGCTAACCGTTTACTCACTCTCTCTACATGCGTATCAACAGCAATCGCTGGAATCCCAAATGCTACCGAAACAACTACATTCGCTGTCTTTCTCCCTACTCCTGGTAATTTCGTCAGCTCATCACGGTCTTCTGGAACTTTCCCGTTATAATCATCTAGTAACATCCGGCACAATTTTTGAATATTTTTCGCCTTATTTCTAAACAATCCAATGGAACGTATATCTTGTTGTAATTCTTCTAAAGGCACACTTAAATAATCTTCTGGTGTTTTATATTTTTGAAATAAGTTTTTCGTCACCTTATTCACAAGTGCATCTGTGCATTGTGCAGATAATGCCACTGCGATTACAAGTTCAAATGGATTATCATGAATTAATTCACAATGCGCTTCTGGATACATATCCGCCATTGTATCTAAACAATAACGAATTTGCGTTTTGTTCAACATATCTTTCCTCCTACACTACTGCTCCAACCAATTATAAAAAGGCACTTTCCCAGTAAATTTCGTCTCTTGTTTTGTCGTTTGTTGTGTGCGTTGTTGATTCGCTCTAAATTTCTGGCCTTGATTTTGCGCTTGATCTACCGTTTTAATTCCGTTCTTTTTCCACTCAAACAAAATACGATCAATATACCGGAAATTAAGTTTACCACTCATAACAGCTTCACGAAGAGCCGCTTGAATTAAATTCGGATGGTGTTGATCTTGATCTTCCCACATCCCTAATGTTTCACATTCAAATGGCGAAAGTGGTCTTCCGAATTCTTTTTCAAATACTGTATATAAATTTACTTGAATTTGTTTTTGTTCTTTTTGCTCTTCCTCTATAGATTCATTCATTAAAAAGTGCAATATTTTTTCCCACAGTGGTTGTAAAGAATAACTTTCACACATCATCGCTTCAGATCTTCGTCCACCTTCTAGTGCTAAAAAACCTTTTTGGATTAAAGTCTGAATCACTTCCATGCATTTCATTTCTGTTATCGTCATCCGTTCTGAAATCTCCGAAGGAGTCGGGAACGAATTACCTGATTCTAAAAATGTGTGTACATGAAGTACTACCATAAATTCCGTCTCATTTAAACCTAGCTTTTTATAATGCATCATAAGCAATTTAGGAATCGCTATGCTTCCCTGTTCAAACCATTGTAACATCATTTTCTTTTTCATCACCAAACACCTCGTTCTCTAGTATAACACACCTTTAGCCATTTCTTTTTGCCACAATTCGTCAAAAAAACCTCCCTATATATAGGGAGGTTTTTTACCATTTACTACAAGAAACAGACGATTAAGCCTGTACCTTACTTTTCATGAACGTATGAATTCGTTCTAATGCTTTCTCAACTTGCTCAAGAGATGTCGCATACGATAATCGAACGTTATTTGGTGCACCAAATCCTGTACCTGGAACAAGAGCCACCTTTTCTTCTTCTAATAATGCTTTTGCCCACTCATCAACTGTATCATACCCAGCTAACGCTACGGCTTCTTTTACATTTGGGAATAAGTAAAAAGCACCGTGTGGTTTGATACAAGTGAAACCAGGAATTTGAATTAATTTATCATAAATAATGTTCAATCTTTCTTCAAACGCTTGACGCATTGTTTCTACGGGTTCTTGTGAGCCTGCATACGCAGCAATTGCACCGTATTGAGCAATTGAAGTAGGGTTTGACGTACTATGACTCGCTAAGTTCGTCATCGCTTTAATAAGCTGCTTATTTCCTGCTGCATATCCAATACGCCAACCTGTCATAGAATGTGATTTAGATACACCATTAATAATAAGTGTTTGTTCTTTTAGTGCATTAGAAAGCTGGGCAATTGAAGTATATTCCGCGTCACCATAAATTAATTTTTCATAAATCTCATCTGAAACGATTAAGATATCATGCTCTAAACATACTTCTCCAAGCTGTTGTAATTCTTCTTTGCTGTAAATCATCCCTGTTGGATTGCTCGGTGAATTAATAATAACAGCTTTCGTTTTCTCTGTAATTGCCTCACGCAGCTGCTTTGCTGTAATTTTGTACTCATTGCCTTCTAGACCTTCTACATAAACTGGCTTACCACCAGCAAGCTTTACTTGCTCAGGATAACTTACCCAATAAGGAGTTGGGATGATAACTTCATCTCCTTCATCAAGTAACACTTGGAATAATGTATATAATGCATGCTTGGCACCATTACATACAATAATTTCAGATGGATCATACGCAATTCCTTGATCACGAGTAAACTTCTTCACAATTTCTTGTTTTAACGCTTGTAATCCACCTGTTGGTGTATATTTCGTATGTCCTTCTAACATCGCTTTATGCGCAGCATCCATAATATGTTTTGGCGTATTAAAGTCAGGTTCTCCTGCTCCTAATGCAATTACATCATGACCTTCTGCTTTTAATGCTTGTGCCTTTGCTGTAATTTCTAAAGTTGCAGATGGTGTTAAAGCAGCTACTCGCTTTGCTAATTTCATTTGTAGTTCCCCCTACATCTATTTTTCAATGCTATAGTGTCCAGCATAAACCCCATTTTGAAACTCTAAATAGTAATACGTATAACGATCTTCCTGATCAATATATGTAATTTCCCACAATGGAATATCGTTTTGAGCACCTAATTTTACTTTTATAATTTCTTTTGGTTTCGGCTTCGGCTCAGCACCTTCTCCTGTAGCTTGTTCAGCCAATTTTTGCAAAGCTTCTTTTTTAGAAATACCTTCGCTCTTTTTCTTCACAAGGACATTTCCTTTTTTATCAGGCACCCAAACGATAAGTTGTTCTCCTTTTTCATCTGCACCTTGTACGACTGTATATGAAGATTTTCCATTATAATAATCAACAGTATTTACCTTTGTAAGCTTTGCCTTTTCTTTCGCAATTTCTACAGACTTTGACTCTTTTGGAATTTTCTTTTCCATCGCTTTATTATAAACATATGCCCCATATATTCCGCTAGCAACGATAACGATAATGATTGTAAAGATCCACTTTTTCATTGTATCACTACGTTCTGTAAATCGTAAATACAGCTGTTTCTTTATCTTTTTCGTCTAATGCTAATCCGAACATGAGGTCCTGCTCTTTTAACGTACGATTCAAACCATCAACAATTTTATACAAGTCAGACGAATATTTAATACGCGTCGTTGATAGGACTTCGATTTTCTTATCCATGAAAAAACTCCTCCGTTACACAAAAATTTCTAATTATAGAAGAACGCAATGCGGTTACAATAAGAGTACATTCTTTACAACCCCTGCTTCATCACCCATCTATTATAGCAGGACATGTACAGCAAAAAAAGGTTTCAAATCGAAAAGCAATATATTTTGTATACAAGAAGTAAGAAAAATAAAATTCCTCCTACCCACATTTTTTACGCCTGAAGTTTAAATGTACTTCAGGCGTATTTTTCTTCCAATTTTATTCATTTGACGATTCTTCTAACTGTACTAACAATTCTTCTAACGGTCCTTCATAGAGCGGTACAGTTGGGACTGATTGTAAAAATCGTTTTCCATAAGAAGAACTTGTCAAACGACGATCTAATACAAATACAGTTCCCGTATCTGTATTTGTTCTAATAAGACGACCAAACCCTTGTTTAAAACGCAAGATTGCTTGTGGGAGCGCCAACTTATCGAATACGTCTTCTCCTTGATTTTTTAACCACTCTCCTTTTGCTTCCATCATCGGCTGATGAGGAGGGGTAAAAGGCAGACGGACAATGACAAGACAACTCAGAGCATCTCCAGGTATATCTATCCCTTCCCAAAAACTACTTGTTCCTAACAAAATCGATTTGTCGAACTCCTGGAATTTGCGGATTAGACGACTTCGGCTCTTATTATTCACACTTTGCGTTAATAATAAATATCCTTCTAATGTCTCATCATTTTTCAAATTCGTATACGCTTCTTTCAACATTTCATACGAAGTGAATAAAACGAGCATTCTACCTTTTGTAGCTTTCGCTATTTTCGCAATATGTGCCGATATAGACTCAATATATTCTTCATTACTTGCTTTCTTAATAAAAGGTACATCCGTTGAAACCATTAATTTCATTTGCTCTTCAAAACGGAATGGTGATGGAACCTTTAATGTATTGGGAGCAAAATCATGTAAACCTAGCTCCTCTTTTATATAGTCGAATGAATCATTAACTGTTAACGTTGCTGATGTGAAAATAACACTCTTTTTCTGGGTTAAAAATTCATCAGCAAATCTTTCACCAATATGAATAGGCTGCGCATATAGAACTGTTGAATGAATCGTTCCCTTCGTTTCAGTCTCCATCCATGTCACGTATGAATTTTTTTCTAAAATGAGTAATTGTAAAGATTGTGCCATCTTTCTCAACAACTCAATTAAATGCATAAATTCACCTGTAACGACATGCATCTCCCATTCTAATTTACTTTGCAATATTTCAACTTGCTTCTCAAGTGTAGTCAATAACTTTCTTACATCATACACAAATCGATTTGTTAACTCGGTAATGCTATCCCATAACTTACCTTTCTCTACTTCCGTGTTATATCGATAAATGAGTGGCATATTGCTCATCCCTTGTTCCTGCTTTGTTTGTTTAAATACGAAAGTCCGTAACATTTGAAATAGTTCATCCGCATCAAATTTCAATTCCTTCAAACTATGACTCACCATACGGAAAGTCGAACGCGATGCTTGCTCTGATTTTTTCATCATTTTATATACTTTAGAAAGTACATCATCTGTTTCTAGCGTACCAAGACGAGATAAAGCTACTTGAAAATACATGCATGAGAACTGTTCACCTAATGTTCTACTCGCCGCTTCCTCGATATGATGAGCTTCATCAAAAATAATATGTTCACATGAAGCAAATAGTGGTTCTTCACTTGAAAAATCTTGAAATAATAACGCATGATTTGTAATAACGATATCTGCAAATAATGCTTTATTCTTTGCTCTTTGATAAAAACAACGACTATACCAGTTGCTTTGCATCCCGCCTGGACTATGTACATCACTACAAATACGGTTCCAAAGTAACTTGCCGCCCTCAGGAATATTTAATTCATCACGATCGCCAGTTTCCGTTTGCAATAACCACACTAAAATTTTTGCTTTTGTGAGCGCCATATCATAATTTTTCTCTTCCTCTTGCAAAGCATATTCAAATTTATGTAGACACAGATAATGCTTTCTTCCTTTCAGAAGAGCTACTTCAAATGAAAATGGCATTATTTTCTTTAATAAAGGAATTTCTTTTTCTAGTATTTGTTGTTGCAATTGTACAGTTTGTGTACTTATAATGACAGGTTCTTCTTTTTTCTTTGCGAAATAAATACTTGGAAGTAAATATGCAAGCGTCTTCCCCGTACCTGTTCCTGCTTCAATCAGTGAAAACCTAGAATCTCTTAGCGCTGTATATATTTCCTTCATCATAATCTGTTGGCTTTCTCTTTTTTCAAACTTTGGCATATTCAATTCAAGTTTATCGATTGTCTTATGTAAGAAAGCATCAAATTTAGATGAGTATATTTCACTGAGGCTTAAAGAATAATTCCGCTTTCGAAGCGCAATATTTCGATACACCTCATAATCCTCTGCCTCTTCTTTACCATGCATCATTTTCTTTAAAATATTTTCAGAAAGTACATCAGCTATATCACTTTGGAAAACATCACTTAATTCATAAAGCGATTGTAATGTGACAAGTGGTAACTTTTCAATTTCACTTAAAAATTGTAAAAACAACTCCGCTGTTGCAAGAGCATCACTATCCGCACGATGTGGTTGATCGTGCTCTAGTTCATGCTGCTTAGCTAAATCACGTAATTTATAACTATCAGCTGTCGGCAAAAGAATTTGCGCCAATTCAACTGTATCAATTTTAGGACAATGTACTTCTGTATATCCAGCCTGCCTTAATTCTTCATTTAAAAAATTCCAATCAAAGTGAACGTTATGTGCAACAAAAGCCGCACCTTGTAATAGCTCAACAATCATCGGGGCTACATCTCGAAATAACGGGGCTTGTTTTACAAGATCTTCATCAATCCCAGTTAATTCTGTAATAAATAGGGGAATCTCTCTCTTCGGATTAATAAAAGATGAAAAAATCTCTAATATCTCTCCATCTTCCACTACAACAGCTGCAATTTGGGTGATTTTATCCTTCCCATCCTTCCAGGAGTTCCCTGTCGTCTCTAAATCAACAACGACATAACGCTTACTCATATATGTAACACCTCAATTTCTTACCTATCAAACACAAAAATTATATAATGTTACTATACCACGTTTTACCTCATCTTAATGAAAAGATGCACAAAAAAGCTATCTCCTTAATTAGAGATAGCCTTCCTACTTATAATATCGTGCCAGCTTTTTCAGCACCTAACATTTCAATAATTTGATTATCATCGTCTAATACTGCAATTTTCGGCTCTTGTTTATGAATATTTTCTTCTGCCACTAAACCATAGCAAATAATAATAACTTTATCACCCGGTTGTACAAGCCTTGCAGCTGCACCATTTAAACACACAACACCGCTACCGCGCTCTCCTTTAATAACATATGTCTCTAAGCGAGCTCCATTGTTGTTATTTACAATTTGTACTTTTTCATTTTCTACAATATTTACCGCATCCATTAAATCTTCATCAATTGTAATACTACCTACATAATTTAAATTTGCTTCTGTTACAGTTGCACGATGTAACTTCGCTCTCATCATTGTGCGAAACATAGATGCTCCCCCTTATTTCCCCATTAATGTTATATTGTCAATTAATCGTACATTTTCAAACTTAACTGCAATCGCTAAAATGATTCTTCCTTCAATTCTATTTATTGCTTTTAAAGAAGGATATGCATATAAATCAGCATAATCTACAGTGCCTTTCGTATACTTCTCAATATGCTCTTTCACAAGATTCATAATGATTTCCGGATTACGTTCGCCTGCCTCAATTCGTTCTTTCGCTATACATAGACTGCCGTATAAATGAGGAGCCTCTTCACGTTCTTCTAGTGATAAATACACATTACGAGAACTTTTCGCTAATCCATCTTCTTCCCTTACAATATCAACTGGTACGATCGTAACGGGAATATTAAAATCAGTTACGAATCCTTCAATTACAGCTACTTGCTGTGCATCTTTCATACCGAAATAAGCACGCGTTGGCAATGTAATATTAAATAGTTTCATTAGTACAGTCGCAACACCAGCGAAATGACCAGGTCTTTGTTTGCCACATAATACGTCGGTACGCTTCACAACTTCTACTGTTGTCGTTTGTTCTGCTGGATACATCTCTTCTACACTCGGATAAAATAAATAATCAACACCATTTTCTTTTGCTACATTTTCATCTCTATCAATATCACGTGGGTATCGATCTAAATCTTCATTTGGTCCAAATTGTAGTGGATTTACAAATACACTTAAAACTACAATTTCATTTTCTTCCCTTGCCTTACGTAGTAACGTAGCATGCCCTTCATGTAAATACCCCATCGTTGGAACAAAACCGATACTTTTTCCACTTGCATGCAGTTCGTTTGTAATTTGCTGCATCTCTTGCACTGTAGTTATGATTTTCATTATTGTTTTCCTCCGTATAACGCTAAGCACTCTTCCTCTTTCATTGTGAATGAATGTTTTTCTTCAGGAAATTGCCCTGTCTTTACTTCAGTAACGTATTGCGAAATCCCTCGCACAATCTCCTCTTGAACAGACGTATATTGCTTCACAAATTTCGGAACACGATTTACGCCGTACGAGATAAGATCGTGGTATACAAGAACTTGCCCATCTACTTTTTGTCCTGCTCCAATTCCGATTGTAGGAATTGCTAACTGCTCTGAAATAAGTTCTGCTAATTGCATTGGCACACATTCTAGCACAAGTGCTATCGCACCAGCTTCCTCACATTTCTTTGCATCTTCTATTAATTTTTTTGCACTTTCAGCATCTTTCCCTTGTACTTTATACCCACCTAGCACTCCTACAGATTGAGGAGTTAAACCTAAATGCGCCACAACGGGAATTCCCGCATTCGTTAAGTAGTGAATAGTTGATATAACTTCTCCAGCACCTTCTACCTTTAATGCATGTGCCCCGCTCTCTTGAACAATGCGACGTGCATTAATCATCGTATCTTGCAATGAGACATGATAAGACATAAATGGCATATCAGTTACAATAAACGTCTCTTTCGCTCCGCGGCGTACAGCTTTCGTATGATGAATCATATCCTCTACTGTTACTGGAACTGTTGAATCATACCCAAGTACAACCATTCCTAGAGAATCACCCACTAAAATCATATCGACTTTAGCTTCTTCTGCTAATTTAGCAGATGGATAATCATACGCCGTTAGCATTGTAATCGGCTCACCTTGCTCTTTCATTTTCAAAAAATCTGTTGTTGTTTTCAAAAACTACTCCTCCTTTATGCAGGAGAGAGGAGATGGCCGAAATCATATAAAAAACCCCTCTGGCCATAAAAGGGCAGAAGGGTTGTGTGTTAGTCGGCATTATTCATCCCTCTGTCCCAGTCCGTTATTGGATCAAGGCAGAATCCAAATTATTATTTTTTCATACTGCGTAAAATAATGGTGCAGTTCGCTTTGATACTGCCCATATTCGAACTAATTATAGCAAACTCTGAAAAGGAATTGCTACATTTTTTCGAAAAAATAATTTTCTATCCCTATTACGGTATGTGAAATTTATTAGTATCTAAATGACAAAAAGAAGCTCCAAAATAGGAACTTCTTTTACTTAATTTCTATATCAGCAGAATGAATGTGGTGCACTTGTCCTTGATGATCCTCAAGTAACAATACACCATCCTCCGTAATTCCTTTTGCTAGCCCATTAATAGTTTCCTTCATCGTTCGAGCTGTAATTTCTTTTCCGATACTTACTGCGTAACTTTCCCAAAGAATTTTAATAACAGAGAAGCCATTTTTTAAATACTCTTCATACAATTTCTCTAGTTGCAAGAAAATTTGTTGCATAAGTTCCGCACGAACAATCGGCTTACCCGATTCAATTGCTAATGAAGTTGCAATTTGCTGAATTTCCTCATCAAAATGTTCTTGTTTCTGATTTGCATTAATGCCAATTCCCATAATAACAGCATTAATTTTATCTGGATCAGCTTGCATCTCCGTTAATATACCGACAGCTTTTTTACCTTGAATTAAAATATCATTCGGCCATTTAATCCCTACGTTTACACCGGTACATTTTTCAATTGCTTGCGCTACGCTAACAGCTGCTAATAAAGTAAGCTGTGGTGCATGATGAACTGGAATCGAGGGACGCAAAATAATACTCATCCAAATTCCTGTTCCTTTTGGGGAATACCATTTTCTACTTAAACGTCCTCTACCTGCTGTTTGTTCTTCAGCAACGACAATTGTTCCCTCTTCTGCGCCTTCATAAGCAAGTCTCGCTGCAATATGCTGAGTAGACTCAACCGATTCTTCAAAATAAACCGTTCTACCGATACGCTCTGTTTGTAATCCTAATTGAATCTCATTCGCAGTTACTTTATCTGGTTTACTAGCAATTCGGTACCCTAAGCGGCGTACAGCTTCTAGTTCATACCCTTCATTACGAAGGTCCTCCATATGCTTCCATACAGCGGTTCTCGAACAACCAAGTTTGTCACTAAGTATTTGACCAGATACAAATGCACCATCTGCTTCAGAAAAAACTTGTAATAACCGCTTTCTTATAGTAGATTGCATCTTTGTAGCCACTCCCTTATATCCTCTTTCTTATTAACTAAATCTCCTTGTACGATTGCTTCTTCAATATTTCGAAGCATTTCGGCAACCCACGGACCTGGCTTTTTATCTGTCCAGCTTAATAAATCATTACCAGTCACATTCATTTCTTGACGATTTTTTATCGGCAATGCATGAAATAATGATTGTACTTGCTTAACAGATGCACTATTATAACTTTCTATTATCGCTTCATATACTCTTTCCGCCATCTCAGCGATGCGAATCCCAGTTTTATAAAGAAGGATTGTATCCCACTCCTTCTCCTTTCTAGAACGAATTGCTAATATAACCGCTACGATATCTTTAATCTTTTTATTCGAGAACTTCCATTGACGCAAAAAGACAGATGGATGCTCTTCTCCGATACAATATAAGAAAAATGCCCATGCCTCAACGTCTGTTTCAAAAGAATCCCATTTATACTGCGTAGCTTTCAAGAGTCTTTCTTCTGACATTTGCAAATATGGCAGATGAGAAAATAGCTTAGTTTCTACTAACTCTTGAAGACCATTCACACAATATGTACCGGTCAACAATTTTTCAAATTCAACTGTAATTCTTTCAATCGCTATATGTTCGAGCAAATGCCCATACGTTTCAATTGCTTGTTTCGTCTTTATTTCCAAAGAGAAACCTAACGTACTTACGAACCGAATACCACGCATCATTCGCAGTGCATCTTCTTGAAAACGGTCTGCAGCATCTCCAACCGTTGTAATTTCCTTCAGACGAATCGCTTCTTTCCCAGCAAATAAATCAACCATTTCGCCTTCCTCTGTCATTGCAATTGCATTCATCGTGAAATCACGTCGTTTTAAATCCTCTTCTAATGAACGGACAAATTGAACACTACTAGGTCTTCGAAAATCTTCATATTCGCTTTCTGTTCGAAAAGTAGTTACCTCATACGGTTCACCATTTTCTACAACAATTACAGTTCCATGCTCAAGACCAACCGGAACATGTCTTGGGAAAATAGCCATTACTTCTTCTGGTAAAGCAGATGTTGCGATATCGATATCTCCAATCGGTCTATCGATAATAAGATCGCGTACACTTCCACCAACGAAGTAAGCCTCATGTCCGTGCTGTTTTAACATCTCAATAATTGAACTAGCTTTTTTAAATCTTTCCATTCTTGTCATCCCTTAGTATGTCATAATAAATCGCCTCATACTGTGAAACGATTTTTTCCGAACGAAACTGCTCATATACAGATTTCATCGCTCGCTCTCCCATATTACGGTGAAGTTCTTCATTTTCTAGTAGCTGAATTGCTTGCTTAGCTATTCCGTCTGTATCTCCAACTTCACATATATATCCTGTTTCACCATGTTGAATGACCTCTGGAATGCCCCCAACCCTCGTTCCGATACTAGGCACACCACACGCCATCGCTTCTAATATAACAAGACCAAAACTTTCCTTTTCTGATAAAAGTAGCATTAAATCACTCATCGCAAGAAGCTCTGCAACATTATCTTGCTTTCCTAGGAATAAGACACGTTCCTCAATATGTAAACTTTTCACCAATTGTAAAATAGTACAGAACTCTGGTCCATCACCAACAAGAAGCAATTTCGCATCTACTTCCTTTACAATTTTGGCAAATGACTGCACAACATCCTGTACACGCTTAACCTTTCGGAAATTTGAAATATGAATCAACACTTTTTCATTTTCTCGTATACCATATTCTTTTTTTAATTGAGACATATCACGTTTGAAATAAACACGTTCATCTACAAAATTGTATACCGTCTCAATTTCTTTATCTGGTTTTACAAGTTCATTTGTTTCTTCAATTAACGAATGTGACACAGCTGTAACAACATCAGATTGTTCAATACCAAAGCGAATTAAATTATTTAACGAAGGGTCGGAACCTAACACAGTAATATCCGTTCCATGTAAGGTCGTAACAATTTTAATACGCTCCCCAATCATTTGTTTTGCTAAATATGCACAAATAGCATGAGGGATTGCATAATGCACATGTAAAATATCAAGGTTTTCTCTTTGAGCAACCTCTGCCATTTTACTCGCTAATGCTAAATCGTAAGGTGGATATTGAAAAACAGAATATTGATTTACTGTTACTTCGTGAAAATAAATATTCGGGTACACTTTATTCAACCGAAATGGTACACCCGATGTAATAAAATGAATTTCATGCCCGCGTTCCGCCAATTGCTTTCCTAACTCTGTCCCAACAACCCCAGAACCACCTACAGAAGGATAACATGTAATACCTATTTTCAATTTCATTTACATCCCCCTATTAAATCAGCATGTAATAAAACCGGTTTCTTACTCATAAATCCTTCGGCATACAGCACTCCAACTTCTTTCCCAAACATCTTCTCCCGAGCGATTACAGTTTCAACGTATCCTTCGGTTAATGGCGTCTTAACACCATCACTCCCTGTTGAAAACTGACTTTCATACGCTTCTAACGCTTCCACCTTTTTAGAAAGGTATTCACTAATATCTATACAAAAATTCGGTTTATGAAAACCATTAATCATATAATTATAAAAAGACTCTACACGGTGCGGCGGAAGTTCAGGCATATATTTACGAATTCCCGCTGAAAAGATAGCTTCTTCCACAAGTTTCGCGCAATTAGCATGGTCTGGATGACGATCTTCGTAGTATGGTGCGAAAATTAGTGTTGGTTTATATGTACGAATAATCTTTACAATTTCACGTATATATTCTTCTTTCATATACAAACCACGGTCTGGCATTGCTAAATTAATTCTCGTTTTTACTCCCATAATACGAGCTGCAGCCTTTGCTTCTTCTTTTCTTAGTTCTACCGTTCCATTTGAAGAAAGATCAGCTTCTGTTAAATCGCAAATGCCTACTTCATATCCTTGCTTCGTATACTTTGCAATGGTACCTGCCATGCCGATTTCAACATCATCGGCATGAGCACCAAACGCTAATATATGTAATCCACTCATAATTGTTCCCCTCATTTTCTTAACTTTCGGTAATCTAAATCTCCCCGCTCTAATGCATGCATTAGCATTTCAGCACTTGCCATATTTGTTGCTAATGGGATGGCGTATACATCACATAAACGAAGTAACGCATTAACATCTGGTTCATGCGGCTGGGCTGTTAGTGGATCCCGGAAAAAAATCACCATATCCATCTCATTTTTTGCAATCATTGCACCAATTTCTTGATCGCCACCAAGAGGACCGGATTGATATCTTGTTACAACTAAACCAGTTGCCTCCATAATACGAAGTCCTGTCGTTCCTGTTGCAAAAAGTTCATGTTTTTCAAAAATTGGTTTATATGCGTATGCGAACGAAACCATATCATCTTTCTTTTTGTCATGTGCGATTAAGGCAATTTTCATCCGTTGTCTCCCCTTTAGTCGATAATATTTTCTAAACCGTACACAAGATGATCAAGGTTCATTACTGTTTCAATTGATAGTTTTACACCTGACATAAATGATGCACGGTTGAATGAATCATGACGAACTGTTAACATTTGTCCATCTCCGCCGAACATTACTTCTTGGTGTGCAATAAGCCCTGGTAGACGTACGCTATGAATGTGAATACCGTCTACATTTGCACCACGTGCCCCTTCTAATTGTTCCGTTTCATTAGGATGCCCTTGCTCTTTTGGCACACGATTTTGACGGATTAATTCTACTGTTTTTACAGCTGTACCAGATGGTGCGTCTAATTTTTGATCATGGTGTAATTCAATTACTTCAACATCTTGGAAGTACTTCGCTGCCATTTGTGAAAATTTCATCATAAGAACTGCACCAATCGCAAAATTTGGAGCGATAATTGTTCCTACTTCTTTTTCTTTTGCGTTTTCTGTTAATTGCTTTAGTTCTTCTTCAGTAAATCCAGTTGTACCAATAACTGATCGAAGTCCACGTTCAACTGCAAGTGTCACATGTTTCTTTCCAATTTCTGGTGTTGTTAAATCTAACAATACATCTGCTTCTACTTCATCTAAACAAGTATGTAAATCCGCGTAAATAGGTGCATCTAGCGCTGGCATTCCCGGTAAATCAGAAATTTTTTCTCCGCCATGCTTATAATCAATTGCTGCTACTAAATTGAAATGCGCTGTTCTTTCCATAAGAAGGACTGCTTCATATCCCATGCGTCCTCGTGGTCCAGCGATAATTACTTTAATTTCTTTCATGCGTCTTTCTCTCCCTCATCAATACGTGTCCAACGATCTTTATCACGTGTATTAAATTTATTCATTACAATGTTATGCGCTGTTTCTAAATCAATATTTAAACTATTTGCCATACAAATCATAACAAATAAAACATCTCCAAGCTCTTCCTCAACACTTCGTTCTTTCTCAGTCGTTTTCTTTGGTTTCTCACCATAATAATGATTAACCTCTCTTGCAAGCTCTCCCATTTCTTCAGTTAAACGAGCCATCATTGCAAGCGGACTAAAATAACCTTCTTTAAATTGACCGATATATGCATCTACTTCTTTCTGCATATCTTTCATCGTTTTTGCTTCCATACTAGTCACCTCTTATTCCTTCCTCTTTCATGTTAGCCAATTCATCGCGATTTGACAAATATTATTCCCTCATATCACTATTTACGACTCTTTTTAGGATAGACTATAGTCAACTCCCTCCACTGAGTTGAAACGTTTCAGTAGAGGCTTGAGTTAGAAATCTAGGTCTTTTCATCTATCGCTAGACAGTTTGACGCTCTAGAATTCATGCCACCTTACGGTAACACCCCAAGTATGTTTTTGGTTGGTACTGGCAACGAACTATTGTTTTCTCACTTGCACCACCCTTTCGAAAAAGAGCAGTTCTTCCTTATAGAAGAAGCCACCACTCAGATGAATCTGGCGTGTGCTACAAGCCCCGACAAGTCGAGTACACATGGATGGTTGACACACCCACTAAGCTATGCGCGAAGCAACAGCCTTACGTTTTTGCACTTCTAATAGAATCGGCGTTTTCACTTTGAGATTTTCATCCAATTCTACAACTTTTGATTTTTGCAATGTATTCAATGCACCATTAATATCAGCATGGATACATGTTCCTGCTTTACTTTGGTACAGACCACGCGTGATTCGTTTGCCACTAAAGTGATAATGCATCCTATCATCCTTAGACCAAACTGGAACCCTATCTTTATCAAGAAAACTAGCTTTTGAAGTATAGCTTTCTTCTTGTTTCAAAAATCGGATGCCTTCTTTTACACATTTATTCTCAATTGCTGCAATCAGTTTATGAAATGGGATTTGAACAAATGTTTGATTATTCTTTTTTCCCATATCAGATTTTTGTTTCCAACCAGCGTTATACCCTACGACAACCGTATCTATGTTAAATGCTTTCACTTTTTTGAACAACAGGCCTACAGTTTGTGAAATGTAACCATTTATTTGTCGTTCTCGTTTATGCCAAAGTGCAGCCATTTTATTCGTTACAACTCGTTTTGAAAGTCCATTCCCCCTATTTTTCTTTTGCAGATTACGTATCATTTTGTTGAAGTATTGGTTAATGGATTTTAATTTTTTTCCATCAATTAAGAATGTATCACCTGCATTTGTTGCACACCTTAATAATCTGTCTACACCTAAATCGCAACTCAAAGCGTTACTAGTAGTCGTTGATTGTTTCTTCATTTGAGAAACGTGCATCTCATATGTATAATGCACCTCAAAGAACCGACCTTTTTGCTTCGGTACAATCTCAATGTAGGAGATTTTTTTATTTCTTACATTTTTAGGCATACGTATTTTAATGGAACCGAATTTTTTTCTGCATGCAACATTCATCGGAATCATCCAATACCCGTTATCATCAACTTTTGGAACTTGATAGATTTCAATGATTCGTTTGTCAGTTGAACCAGAATAATTCGGAAACTTAGGACGACCTGTGAATATTTCAGGGTTTTTCGTCCACTGTTCCAATGCTTTAAAAAAGCTCTTCACTTCTGTAAATAAGGCTCTACGAATCGCTTGAACAGAGTTTGATTGCATACCCGAGTAGTTCATATCGGCTTGCATGGCAGTGTCCACTTCTTTTACAGTAGCCATTTTATTATGGTTCAAAAAACTTTGTTTTATGGTGTACAATCCAACATTTCGCAACGCTTTTGAACTATGCGACATGCGTTGAAGTAAACGAAATTCTTTTGCAGTAAGGCAAGCTCGTCCGATATTTTGTTTTTGAGTGAATCGTTGCAGGTTTTCTCTTTTCTTTTGTTTACGTAATACTTTCACTGCTTTCTTTTTAGCCATTGTTTTCACCACCTTTCTTAGAAGGTTCATTACTATTGACAAATCAATATTGGAACTGAACGGAACAAAATGTGAACATGGTCTTCATCGTGATTCCTTTTGATTCAAGTAACCGAATGATTATTATTATCCAATTTCGTTTTCTTACGATATATTCCCTCTTTATCTACGACAGATTATATCGTAAGATAAAAAGAAACAAATATTCGCCCTCAAAAAAATTGTTATGAACGAAAAAAAGTGTTTGGTCTACCTTCTGACGGCAATTCCTCTCCACCTTAATTGTTGGGTTTCACCCGTAACACAAATCAGATGGAATCTTCTTGCCTAAAGGAATAAAGTGAAACTTTCTTTTGCGATTTTTGCAAAAAATTAGCCCGTACCAATCGGGTTCCAACGGCTGGTTCGCCTTTCTTCTTTGCTTTACCTCCTACCAGGCGTTGGAACGGGAGAAAGTGAAACTTCTTTTGCACGCTTTTCGCAAAAGATTAGCCAAAACCAATCGGATTTTTTTAGCCTTCACTATTTTTACTAACAACTAGAAATTACTTATTATTATGTCTTACCGTTTAAGCGGAGCAATTCCAATCATTACATAACTAGGGGGATTTCTATATGAAAGCAAACTTGAAGATTCGAAATATCATTTTTATTTTAATCGGTTCCGCTATTTTTTCTTTCGGTATTGTGAATATCAATATTGAAAACCATCTTGCAGAGGGTGGATTTACCGGCATTACGCTATTATTATATTTTAAATTTTCACTTGATCCTTCCTATACAAACTTAATTTTAAACGTCCCTCTATTTTTCATTGGCTGGAAATTACTCGGCCGAACAACATTTTTATACACATTAATCGGTACATTTAGCGTCTCTTTATTCCTTTGGGTGTTTCAGCGCTACGAGGTTCTCAACTTACATTTAAACTTGCAAAATGATATGACACTGGCTGCTTTATTCGCTGGGGCATTTATCGGCATAGGACTTGGAATTATATTCAAATACGGCGGGACTACTGGCGGTGTTGATATTATCGCAAGGCTAGCTCACAAATATGTTGGCTGGAGTATGGGAAAAACGATGTTTATGTTTGATGCGGTCGTTATCATTATCTCTATTCTTACATATTTATCATATCGCGAGGGCATGTATACGTTAGTTGCTGTTTTTATCGGGGCTAAGGTTATTGATTTCATGCAAGAAGGTGCTTATGCAGCAAAAGGAGCAACTATTATTTCTGATAAAAACGATGAAATTGCTTCAAAAATTTTATCAGAAATGGAGCGCGGAGCAACCTTTTTAAAAGCAGTTGGATCCTATACAAAAATAGAACGTAATGTACTATATTGTGTTGTTGCTAAAAATGAAATCGTAAAATTAAAAAATATCATTATTTCAGTAGATCCACATGCCTTTGTCGCTGTAAGTGATGTACATGATGTAGTTGGTGAAGGTTTTACGTTAGATGAAAATAAAAATCCGTTACATAATTAAATTCAACTAGAAAAGCTCTGTAGCTTTTCTAGTTTTTTATTATAAATCTTTTAAGTTTCTCCAAATCCTCATAAATAAGCTCTAACAAACTCCGATTATAGAAAATAGAAGCTGGATGAAAGGTCGGAAAAATATGATATTCTTCTTCTGACCAAATAAATTCTGTACTGCTGCTATCTTTCAATCGCTGCACAGGTTGCTTTAACAATTCTCCATGAACATCCGTAATTTTATTATTTTTACCAACTAAACGCTGTAATGCAATATTACCAAGTGTGACAATAACCGGCTGCTGTATAAATTCCAGTTCATAATCTAGCAAAGGTGCATGGGCAAGTATCTCACCTTGATTCGGTGTTCTATTGTACTTCTTCTGTATTATTTCGCCATTTCGTTCCCTTTTCTCTCTCCATTTATAAGGTCTACTCCGGACCGCACTCGTAATATATACTTCTTCCCTTGTAACGTGAATAAGTTCTAAAAATTCCATTAAATGTTTTCCCGCTCTCCCACTAAATGGAATCCCATTATTAATTTCTGTTTCACCAGGTGCTTCTCCAACAAGCATTAATTTCGGGTTTTTAGGGCCCTGTCCACTTAAAAAACCTTCTAATTGGTATGTAGCACTACGCTCCTTCACTTGTTTAACTAAATAATATGGATATTCTATGTCCGTCACCTTCTTTCATCATTCCATACTTACCTTTATTTTAACTAGTTCTATACCCCATATTCTCTCTATTATTTCCATTTGTAACATATTATAAGATTCAATCCACAAAACAAAAAAAGACTATCAAAATTGATAGTCTTTAATCGTCGCTACGCTGCATACCAGTATAAATTAATACGAGACGTAATAATTCAAATACTGCTACAGCAGCTGCTGCTACATATGTTAATGCTGCCGCATTTAATACTTTACGAGCTTGACCGTACTCATCTGTTGATACGATACCAAGTGCTTCAATTTGTTGCATTGCGCGTTTTGATGCATCAAACTCAACTGGTAATGTAACAAGTTGGAAAATAACACCTGCTGCCATTAAAATAATTCCTAGTAACAACAAACCAGACATTTGCGCAAATACACCAATTAGGACAAAAACCCATGACATGTTTGAACCAAAATTAGCAACTGGCACTAACGAATGGCGTACACGCATAAAGTTATAATCTTTCGCATCTTGAATTGCGTGTCCTACTTCATGTGCTGCTACAGCTGTACCAGCAACTGAATGACCATAATAGTTATCTGTCGATAATCTAACCGTCTTTACACGCGGGTCATAATGATCTGACAAATGACCTGGCGTTTCTTCTACGGCTACATTGTACAATCCATTTTCATCTAAAATTTTTCGAGCCACTTCCGCTCCTGTCATACCTGATGTTGAATAAACTTGTGAATACTTGCTATAGGCACTACGTACTTTTGACTGTGCATACAACGGTATGATCAAAATGATCGCGAAGTAAATTAAATAAAACATCATAAACCTCCATTGAAGTTTTAATTATAGTACTTCTCATTCTATTTTTTTCTTCCACCGTTGTCAATAAATAAACCTTACAATCCGTATCTTTATTTATGCGTATTACCTATCTTTAGAATGCAAGTTGCTTCTCCGCTTCTCTCTCTCCCCTTTATACTTTCTCCATCCAACATACGTTAAAGTGAACAAAATAAGTCCTCCAGTAATTGTCATAAACCAAATGAGAGAGGGAGCAATCTCATCTTTTTTTACTGTATGAAATATTTTTTGCAAATCACCTTTAATAATCCCTAGTTGCATTTGTCCACCTTTCGTTTTTAACATAACGTTACGAAATTCATCCAAATAAGATAAATGTGCATTTACACGCTGCGCTTCGTTTTCTGGCAGAGCAATCATTAAACTAGGATAAATAATATTAAATTCATTTAAAAATGTATTTAGCGTCTGTTGGAACTGTCCATCATCTTCTTTTTCCATCGCCTTTTCTACTTGAGAAAAAGCATTCATTATCTTTCTTTCTCTTTCCATCCAAAGTGGCTGATATTTAGATACTTGTGCATCAACAGCAAGTTGTAACGCTAACATATTATCCACTTTAACTTGCCTATCTGAATCTTCCGCGAGAGATTGTTTCGCCTTATCGTATGCTAAAGAAACGACT
This sequence comes from Bacillus sp. RC252, assembly GCF_044909215.1. Taxonomy (NCBI): domain Bacteria; kingdom Bacillati; phylum Bacillota; class Bacilli; order Caryophanales; family Bacillaceae; genus Bacillus; species Bacillus sp. RC252. The sequence goes on from NZ_JBIYDV010000013.1 coordinate 48,805, forward strand.
CTAATTTGTCCCGGAGTTACTTTTGAATTATTTTCATTCTCCTTTGATAGAAATTGCTCTGAGAAATGGTACAGTACTTGTATTGCCTTTTCATCTTCTTTTTTCTTCACTAACTGCAAAGAGTCATCTAGCAATCCAGTTAGTTCGCTCCACTCTTCAGCATATATACGTACTGGAAACATTATAATTAGAAATGCTATCAGTCCAATTAATGTTCTCTTCATCCCGGTCCCCCCTATAACTACTAGTACAAAATATGTGGAATTGGACAAGAATAGAACAGAACAAAACCAAAAAATATATTATCTCTATGAAAACAAAAAAATTCTCTTTAAACAGAGAATTTTTTCTTTGAAACCCTTTTCTTTTTCACTAAATATTTATACACACCGTAACAAAGCATGCTACCACCTAAAATCAATAATAAAATAATACATGCAGCATGCATAAAGAATTCTTCCGGTAACATTAAAATAACCGGATCTGTTTCAATATCAAACATCCAATAATCATTGCTAAATAAAAGCTTATGAAATAATACGAAACTCTTTTCAAAATTAATAGCAATTGGTAACGTAAGAGCTATTGGAAAAATAATTGTAAGAATCGCTCCGTGAAGTAAAAACTTTTCTTTTTTCTTTTTTAATAAATACGCTCCTCCTAATACAGCAATTACAATCGTTCCATACATTATATATTGAATCTTTACTAAAATATTTTTAACATCTACAAAATGAATGCGTCCATTTGTGGACATATCTAATGTCGGCAATTGTAATGCACCTTCATAAAACGGCGATAAATATGTAATAAGCACATCATAGTTTCTCTTAATTTCATCTTTCGTCATATCCGCTAAATCTGGAATATTTAAAAAATCAATTTCAAAATAATACAACCATTTTCCATATACAACTACCGTTGTCGCGAGAGCGAAAACAGAAAATGCTATGCTATAGGAAACTACTAAAGTGATCAATCGATCCAATATGTTTATACCGCTCTTATTTTTCTTCATTTTCTCCCCCTAAATGTCCTCACCATCATAAAGAAAACTGTTTTCGGTTCTCACGTAAGCAATAATAATATGTAATACACAGTACAGCAATACTTAACCAAAACGTAAAATAACCAATTTTCTCTACAAACAAATGCATAATCCCATATCTCGGCATTTGCCAAAATAAATAATCAATTGCATCATTATGTAATGTCCATATGCCAGCTACAGTGAAGTGCCATTTTTTTATCCGATAAAACGGAGCATATAACATTCCCTGCACTGCCATCGCAAAATGAGATAACATTAACATATATCCCATAAGGCCAATAGGGCCTTTTACATAAATCATAATTGCATTTACAACAACAGCCCAAACACCATATTTTATTAAAGTAACTATCGCTAGCGCTTCTATTAACCCCCAGTTCTTCTTCATCAAAAAAGCAATTAAAACAAAGACAAAAAAGAGAGTCGCCATAGGGCTATCTGGTACAAACGGCCAAAATATAGGTGAGGTTTCTTTTAATTGATTTCCATACCATATGAATCCGTAAATTGTACCTAATATGTTAACAACCAATAAAAATAATAGTACCGAACGTTGCCTTAACATTGCATACAAGTAAGCCAAGCTGTATGTCCAACACCTTTCAAACAAAGTAATTCTTTCATCGAACTCTACTCTATTATATAGCAAACTTTCCGTCATCGTAGAGTAGAAAACTGAAACAGATTAAATTTTCTTTAGGGATGGCTTTGCTATCCCTTTTCTGTTTCAGCTTCCCCTCATCAAACCGTACGTGAGGTTTTCCCTCATACAGCTTTCCGATGCTCTTCCTTCTTTAGCTTTCAGTTTGTTCTAGCTTCCTACTTTCACGAGTGTGTATGTTATTTTCTACATCAAGTCCTTGATACGACCATGTTTCTTTTCTTATTCCAGAAAAGGTTAAGCCGTTCTAAGACGTACCAATTTATTTTACCGAGCCACTTCTGTCCAATTGAAGATAGACTATAATAATTTTTGAATCCTTGTAGAATTCTATTTAAACCTTTCACCATCAAACAGTGCCCAGCTTAGCTGGGCACGCAAAATAAAAAGCTGACCACAGATTTTGTAGTCAGCTTTTCTATTATTTTTTATTATACTTTGCAACGAATTCCGAAAGCTTTTTCAGTTCCTCATCTGTACCTTTAAATACACCTTTAGGCATTGAACCTTTTCCATCTTTCGCAATTTTAGCGATTTCTTCTGGTTTTAAAGTTAAGTTTTGCAAAGCCGGTGCTGCCGCTCCGCCCTGTAAATTGTCACCATGACATGTTAAACAAGTATTTTTTTGCATCAACTTGTAGCCGTCATCATTTTTATCAACTGGTGCTGTTTTTACAATTGCTCCTTGTTTTTTTGCAGCTTCCCAATCGTGGTGTGCTACAGATTCCCAAGTTAAAAAAATAATCGATGCAATTGCTAAAAGCATAAACCCCGTTGCTACAGGACGCTTCAATGGCGCTCTTTCTGGGCCTCGATCTAGAAACGGAGCTAATAGTAACGCTCCAAACGCAATCCCCGGCATAATAAACGCACCAATTACAGTAAATGAGCCTGAAGCATACGAATACTTTAATAACTGATACAAGAATAAGAAATACCAATCTGGAAGTGGTATATATCCTGCATCTGTAGGATCCGCCATTCTCTCAAGCGGTGACGGATGCGCCACTGTTAAACATAAATAACCGACTAAAAAAACTGCACCAACCATCCATTCTTTTAACAAGAAATTCGGCCAAAACGCTTCTGTTTTCCCTGGATATTCAGAATAATCTTTTGGAATATTTGGTTTCCGGGCTACTGGTACCCGAGAATCTCCTACAAACTTCATCCCTTTGCCGCGATGCATAATCTCCCTCCTTTTGTTCTTTCCCCTTTAATTTAGCAATCTCTTATAGCGGACCGGAAATACCTTGTTTGCGAATCATGATGAAGTGGAAGGCCATTAAACCTAGAAGTGCTGCTGGTAAGAAGAAGACGTGAATAGCAAAGAAGCGAGTTAATGTTTGAGCGCCAACGATTTCGGAATGACCAGCGAGTAATGTTTTAATATAAGGACCAATGAGCGGCGTTTGCTCTGCAATTTGAATCCCTACTTTCGTAGCAAATAACGCTTTCATATCCCACGGTAATAAATATCCGGTAAAACCAAGACCTAACATAACAAAGAAAATAAGAACACCAACAATCCAGTTTAACTCACGAGGCTTTTTATACGCACCTTGGAAGAAAACTCTGAGTGTATGTAAAAACATCATTACAATTACGAGACTAGCGCCCCAGTGATGCATACCACGAACAATTTGCCCGTAAGCTACTTCATTTTGTAAATAATAAACCGACTCCCAAGCATTTTTAATATCCGGCACATAATACATCGTCAAAAACATTCCGGACAAAATTTGAATTACTGTAACGAAAAAGGTAAGTCCTCCAAAGCAATAGACGAATGCAGAAAAGTGATGTGCCGGGTTAACATGCTCAGGTACTTCATGATCAGCGATATCACGCCATATCGGTGTAATATCTAAACGTTCGTCTACCCAATCATAAATTTTATTTAGCATCTACTTTGCACCCCCTCTTGGCTTCGCTTTTCCTAAATACAGCGTTCCATCTTTCACTTTAGACTCGTACACATCAAGCGGAGCAAGAGGCGGTGTGCCTTTAATGTTCATCCCATCTTTTGTGTAACGTCCCCCGTGACACGGGCAAAAGAATTGATTAGGATGTGCTTTGTCCGAATTCCAGTTCACTGTGCAACCTAAATGTTTACATACTGGAGAAAACGCAACAATTTCTCCACTTTCATCTTTATGCACCCAAGCAGATTTTGGCTCTTCAGACTTGTACCATCCGTCAACCTGCTTCACCTTAAAATCGAAGCGCTTCGGCTCTGTTGTAATATCCTTTACTTGCCCAACAGCAACCATATCTGTTCCCGCTTCTTTTCTTAACACCGGATCAAGCGCAAACCTCGTCATCGGCAGTAAAATACCCGCCGCCATAAAGCCTCCTACCCCTGTAAGTGTGTAATTTAAAAACTGTCTTCTTGACACACGATGTTCTTTCTCGCTCACGAAAATTTCCCCCCTCTATCAGAAATTGTCCCCTCGTGAAAAAATTATATAAAAAATAAAAACTAGGACACTATCATGATATAATACCCTCTTGTATAGGTCAATATCATACTACTCATAATAATAAGAACTTTCTGTTTATTATTGTTTTATCCATCTTTCTTCCAACATTTCCATAATATTTTTTATGTGTGCACGAATAACTTCCCTTTTCGCTTGGTCACTAAATTGCTCTAATGATAACGATGGAAACCAAAATAAATCACCCTGCACATCTCTCATATCTTCTTTCCATGAAAAGTCACTTGTCACATAGGCAATATGCTTAAAACCTTGCCTTTGCAAATGATCTGTCCATTCTTGCAAACGGTCTTTTTCATTCTTTTGGCTCTCTACCAAATACGTAAATGCGGGCAGTAAAAGCACTCTTCCTTTATACTCCCTTTCCAACTCCATACTCAAAGCCTCAATAAATTCGCCTTGCTCTACAACCATTTTCATCCCTTTTGCTGCCGAAATAGACAAAAGGGGTATAATCCCTGTATCTACATACTCCCTCGCTTGCTCAAACTGTTCTACATCTTTTACAATCCATTTCACCTTTTCTCCCCTCCTCCATTCGAAATAACAGAACTTTCACTTTATATATATTAAACCATACTAAAAGAGGTAAAAAAAGAAAAACTACCTATTATTAAGTAGTTTTTCTTAAAAAGTCTGAATTTCGTGAAGATTACATAATCAAAATGAATTCTATAAAATTTTCAACTCTGCTGTTAACCTATGAAATGCTTCCTTATCTTGCTTATCCAAAGCTTCATCAATTTGTTTCAAAAGACGTTCTCTTCTAAATGAGAATACACTTTCTTCTAAAAATCGTTCTGCAAGCAATCGATCTTTTTCATTCACTTCAATATGCTTTGGCAAATATGGGTTTTCTTCTAATACAGCTACATAGTTTGCATTTTGGAACGATGATTTAAAATTAAGCTGAATATAAATATCCTCATCTCGATTCAAACGAATATCATGAAACGATTTTTCTGCATCTGTTGTCATTACATTTTGTTTGAAAAAGTGAAACGGTGTGTCTTTCACACAATTTGCTGACATTACTAAGCCACGCGGACAATATTTTGCATGTTCTACGAAGTGGACTTTATGCATTAATTGATCGTGACTCATTAAATAATTCAAAATCCATACACATTCACGCTGTTTCAGTTGGTAATTATTCAAAAACCATTTTACAAAATCCTTCTTCTCGTTTACAGAAACAGGGGTATTCATAGCGATTAAGTCCCTCCTCTGTCTTTCTCTTTTCTTTTTAGATTCAAGAAGCGGCATTCAGTTTCCTTCCAACTTATGAAAAATCCTCTAAATTATATAACAATTCTTCAATATGAATTTGTGTCGGGTCTAGTTGTATTAACTGCGTAAATACTTCTTTCGCCTCTTTTCGCATTCCTTCTTCTAATAAGAAATAACCGTACTCTTCCAAGAAATCTGGATGATTCTTAAAAGAAGTATATGCACTTTCATAGTGTTTTAATGCATCCGAATACATTTCTAATTGTTTTTTTGCAAATGCAAGATCCCAAAGTAGTTGTGTATCTGGTTCTCCACTGTCAATTGCACGCTCTACAACTGCAATTAGCTCTTCGTATTTCTCTTGTTCTTTTAAAATATACGCATATTTTAATATCGCACCTAAATGTCCCGGATCTAGCTCCAGCGCTTTTTGAAGCACTTCTTCAGCCTCCGCTATTTTACCTAATTTCGCCGCAATATTCGCTAATTCTACATAGAAAGGAACAGACAGCTCATCTACTTTAATTCCTTCTTGAAGTGTTTCATAGCTTTCTTGAAGCATGCCTTCTTTTTCATAGCTTTTCGCTAAATACATGTATAACGATGCGTATTCAGGATCTAATTCTTTTAATTCTTGCCAAGCACCAATTGCTCTTTGATATTCTTCTCCTTGGTATAATGTGAAGGCATATCCAAATAATGAGTGAATATCTTTTTGCTCTTCTAACCCCGCTTCATAGTAAGAGATTGCCTCTTCCCAGTTTCCAATAGCACTTAAAGTTTCTGCTAGACGAAGCGCAATGACAACACCACCCATAACTTTATGTTCTGCTAGTAACGATTCATAATAAGTGATCGCCTTTTGCTCTTCACCTTTACTACTATATAATTCTGCTAACCCAAACGTAATAACAGGTTCGTCTGGCATCATTTCTTTCGCCTTTAATAGTTTTTGTTCTGCTACATCATCAAAACCTTGCATTTGGAATAAATCCGCTACAAGTAATAACGATTGAACATATAAATCATCGTTTTCTGGAATATCATGAAGCACTTCAATCGCTTCATCTTCTTTATCTAAATCAATATATAATTCTGCTAAAAATACCGTAAATTCACTTTCTTCCGGATATAGCAAGCGTAAGTCTTCAGTAATTGCTAACGCCTCATCCATAAACCCAAGTGTATGATAGTAACGAGCGATATCATACTTCTCTTCATCATTAGCAACTCGTAGTTGTTCTTTTAATAATTGTAATCCTTTTTCTGCTTCACCGTTTTCAATATAAGAAACAGCCTGTTCAAACTTTTGCATAAACGTCTCCTTTAATTCAAAAAATATTCTCTTCTGTTCATTTATCATAAGCAACTAGGTGTAAGAACGCAACCTTTTGAGTGAGCTACCTCTTCCTATACTTTCTCTCATAGCGCAGCTAATTGTTCGAAAAATTCCGGATACGATACAGCGATCGCATCACTATTCTCTATTTTCACTTCTCCATCTATAATACACGATGCGATTGCAAGCATCATCCCAATACGATGATCGCCGTGACTATTAACAGTATTTCCTTTTAAACTTTGTTTACCATATATAATCATACCATCTGGTGTAGCTTCAATCTTCGCACCTAATTTGCCTAATTCATCTACAACCGTATCGATACGATTTGTTTCTTTTACTTTTAACTCCTCAGCGTTTTTAATAACAGTAATTCCTTCTGCCTGCGTTGCCAATAAAGCAATTACAGGAATTTCATCAATTAATCTTGGAATAAGAGTTCCACCAATTTCTATTCCTTTTAGTTTAGATGTTTCAATCGTAATATCCCCGCACGGTTCAAACTCTTTATTTCTAATATGATCGATAGAAATAAGTGCACCCATCTTTGTTAATACATCTAAAATCCCTGTTCTCGTCGGATTTAAACCAACGTTTTCCAATACAAGCTTACTATTTTGGACAATTGCACCAGCTACTAAGAAAAATGCCGCCGAAGAAATATCTCCTGGAACTTCTATGTCTGCACCTTTAAGTTGTTGTCCACCTTGTAATGAAACGGTCCGTCCATTAACATCTACGGTACAACCGAATGCACGCAACATTCTTTCCGTATGATCACGAGATTGCATAGGCTCTGTTACCGTAGTAATCCCTTCTCCTTGCAAACCCGCAAGTAAAACTGCTGACTTCACTTGTGCGCTTGCTACTGGTGAATGGTAATGCATACCTTTTACTTTACCACCGCGAATAGATAAAGGTGTATATTGTCCGTTTTCTCTACCATCAATTTGAGCATTCATCTTACTAAGCGGGTCTGTAACACGTTTCATAGGACGTTTTCCAATTGATGCATCACCAATTATCGTACTATGGAACGGTGTATTTGCTAAAATCCCAAGCATAAGACGAATAGTCGTCCCTGAATTCCCCACATCTAATACTTCTTTCGGTTCTTGTAAATTATGTAATCCTTTACCGTAAATCGTGACATCGTTACCAAACTGTTCAATCTGGACACCTAGTTTTTGAAAACATGCAATTGTACTTAAACAATCTTCTCCTAATAAAAAATTTGATACTTTCGTCGTCCCTTCCGCTATCGCTCCAAACATAACAGAGCGATGCGAAATAGATTTATCTCCTGGAACAACAATTTTCCCATTCAAACTATTTTTTCGTCCTACTAGTTTCAAACTGTATCCTCCTCACATTTTAAATAAGTTATATGTACAATAGTTCTTCTTATACGTCTACTTCTATTGTAACGTTTTCTTTCTTGAACGTGCAAACAACTCCCCTTATTGCAAGTTCAAATGAAAAAGGCTCCTGTAACAGGAGCCTCCACCATTTCTTAAGAATACGTTTCTTCTTTCTTCACTTGTTCTTTTACAAGTTCCGTAAGTAATTCAATAATCTCATCATTTTCTTCTTTTAATCCAACAGTAATACGAATACCATCATGCATACCAAATGCTGCACCAGAACGAACGATATATCCTTTTTTCATTAATCGTTCGAAAGCTTCATTACCAGGTATACCAAGTTTCAAGAAAATGAAATTCGCTTGAGATGGATAGTAGAATACGTTATATTCCTTACAAAATCCATAATATTGATTTAATCCTCCGGCATTTTTCTTCACACACTCTTGTAAAAACTGTTGATCCTCTATTGCCGCTAATGCTACCGCTTGGGCGATAGTCGATGTGTTAAATGGTAGTCTTGCTACCTCTAGCTGCCCAATAAGCTTTGCATCACCAATCGCATATCCAATACGAAAAGCAGCTAATCCATATGCTTTTGAGAATGTGCGTAGCACCATAAGATTTTCGTACTTTTCAAGAAGAGGTAATGTTTGCGGATAATCTTCTGCCCCAGCATATTCATAATATGCTTCGTCCATAATAACGAGCGCTGACTTTGGAACTGATTCTAAAAATGAAAGTAATTTTTGTTTTTCTACATATGTACCTGTCGGATTATTCGGATTACAAATCCATACAATCTTCGTTTTCTCATCTACTTGTTGTAACATTGCATCTAAATCGTGAATGCCATCTTTAAGTGGTACTTCACGAACTTCTGCTCCTTCAATAACAGCATGGTGATGGTATTGCGAGAACGTAGGGTTCGCCATTACAACATTTGTTCCATTATGTAGCAAAGCACGACTAATCATTTGAATGACTTCATCTAGCCCACTACCAAATAAAAGTTGTTCCGCTTTTACACCTAAATGCTCTGCTACTTTCTCACGAAGCTCAAAAGCCGCCCCGTCCGGATAGAGTGCATATTGATTAGCTAACGAAGTTAATGCTTCTGTCACACGCGCAGAGCAGCCAAATGGGTTTTCATTCGACGCTAACTTCACAATTTTTGACAATCCATATTCTCTTTTTACTTCTTCAATATTTTTCCCAGGTACATATGCTCTCAAAGTTAACAATTGCTCTTTTACTCTCACTTTTCTTCCCCCAGTCATTGATATGATTTATAATGTCTTACTGTCACCTTTAATCATAACCGTCACCATTACGAGAATACCTTTAAATATGCATTTCATACCTGTTCTACGACTTTTTTACACCATATCCTTTTGAAATGCTTCTAACGCAATATGAACAGTCTCATCTGAAATAGATACGACATTCACTCCCCCATATTCCTGCATAAGCACCATATGAATTGTTCCAGCATTTGCTTTTTTATCTTGTTTCATCAACTGAACGAGACGTTCTACATTCAAGTCACTTGGCATTTTTGGATAACCGTATTTCAAGAACCACTGCTTCATTTCTTCATAAGAAAGATCAACTTTGTACACTTGCTCACTTAAAAACATAGCAAATAGCATGCCAACCGCTACTCCATCACCGTGAGTAATATTCCCATATCCTAACTCTTTTTCAAGAGCATGTCCTAACGTATGCCCAAAATTCAAATGGGCACGTACACCTTTTTCTGTTTCGTCTTGCGACACAATATTCGCTTTCACAGGAATCGCCTTCGTTAATATATGAATTAACTTTTCATCACGAAGATCCGTTAACGTTTGCACTTCTTCTTTTAACCAATGATATAGCTCTACATCACCAATAAGAGCATGCTTTATCACTTCTGCATAACCTGATCGCCACTCTTTTTCAGGAAGTGAATGTAAAAATGGCGTATGATATACAACAGCTTCTGGCTGATGAAATGCTCCAATCATATTTTTTCCTAGTGGATGGTTAATTGCTACTTTCCCGCCTACTGCGCTATCGTGAGCTAATAAAGTCGTTGGAACTTGGACAAAGCGAATACCACGCATAAACGACGCAGCAACAAATCCAGCCAAATCTCCAATCATTCCGCCTCCAAGTGCGATGATTAAAGAATTTCTATCTAATTTATTTTCAAGAGCCGAAGTGTGAGCCTCATAGAAATTTTCAAAAGACTTCTCTTTTTCGCCACTCGGTACAACAAACGAAAATACTTTTTGCTCTACTTGCAATGCATCAACAACTGTCTGTAAATGCAGTGATGCAACAGCTTCATCAGAAATGATCATTATGTTCGATACTGCAGGATTCATTTTTTGAATAAGCGTTGTTAAGTGTGACAACGCCTCCCTTCCAACATGTACATCATATTCTTTTGATTTCGTTTGAATATGTATGTTCTCCATTAAAATCCCCTCGCATATTCATTATGTTTCTCAATATTTTCACGTATAAGATCGATACGATCTAATCCAAATTGTTCAATTAAAGCTGTTGCGAGCTCCCAAGCCACAACAGCTTCAGCCACAACGCTAGCTGCTGGCACTGCACAACTATCTGAACGTTCAATACTCGCTGTAAAAGGTTCTTTCGTATCAATATCAACACTTTGAAGCGGTTTATATAATGTCGGTATCGGTTTCATAACACCGCGCACAACAACCGGCATACCAGTTGTCATGCCACCTTCTAATCCACCTGCATTGTTCGTTTTTCTTCTGTACCCTTGCACTTCATCCCAAAGGATTTCATCATGCACTTCACTTCCAGGTCTATGTGCTGCTTCAAAACCAATTCCAATTTCAACACCTTTAAAAGCGTTAATACTCATAATTGCCGCTGCTAATTTTGCATCTAATTTTCTATCATAATGTACATAGCTACCTACCCCAATTGGCATTCCTTCTACAACTACTTCAACAATACCACCGATAGAATCACCATTTGCCTTCGCATCATCAATTGCTTGCATCATCTTTTTACCGGCCTCTTCATCTAAACAACGTACAGGAGATGCTTCTGTAGTACTTTGTAATTCCACAATAGAGTTATATTTAATATTTGCTGCCTGTACACCACCAATCTCGATAACATGTCCCGCTACTTGTATACCTAATTCCGCCAATATTTTTTTTGCAACTGCACCAGCTGCAACACGAACTGTCGTTTCACGTGCTGAAGAACGCTCTAATACATTCCTCATATCTCTATGACCATATTTAATCGCACCATTTAAATCAGCGTGTCCAGGTCTAGGTTTCGTAACTTGTCTTTTCATTTCTTTCTCTTCCTGCTCAGTTAACGGCTCTGCACCCATAACCTTTGTCCAATGTGTAAAATCACGATTTTCAACAACAAGTGCAATCGGGGACCCCATCGTCTTCCCATGCCTAACACCACTTACAATTTGCACTTGGTCTTTCTCAATTTGCATGCGTCTACCGCGTCCATATCCTTTTTGTCTTCTAGCTAATTCTTCATTTATATCATTCGCTACTAAAGATAACCCTGCCGGAACACCTTCTAAAATTGTCGTAAGTTGCGGACCGTGGGATTCACCAGCTGTAATATATCGCATACGTTATTCCTCTTTTCGCATATGTATTTATCCCGCTACATAAAGCAGCTATATTATCTTCCATCACTCTTTAAAATACAAAGAAATTATATAGTAAATCGAATGTTTGCTTTCCCTACTTGTAATTGCTCGATTATTTTCATAATAGTAGACCTTTTACTTTACATACCAATATATCATAACAGTCCTAACTTCGTAACTGATCGAAATAAAAAAAGTGCAAGAAGAATACCCCTATTCTTCTCGCACTTTTTACTATTATCACAGTTATTAAAGCGTTTACAAATTATTTCAAAATAATTAGTAAATCCATTGATTCATTAATTTTGAGTAGTCTACTAATTCTTCTTCCTTAAAGAAAATAGCAATCTCGCGTTCTGCACTTTCTAAAGAATCCGAACCGTGGATAATGTTTTTCGCAACAGTTACACCGAAATCTCCACGAATTGTTCCAGGAGCAGCTTCATGTGGTCGTGTTTTACCCATCATATTGCGTGCTGTATCTACTACACCTTCACCTTGCCATACCATTGCGAATACAGGACCAGATGTAATAAAGTCTACTAATTCACCAAAGAAAGGTCTTTCTTTATGCTCACCGTAGTGTTGTTCAGCAATTTCCGGAGTAACTTGCATTAATTTTGCACCAACTAATTGAAAGCCCTTTTTCTCAAAACGAGCTACAATTTCCCCAATGAAGGCACGTTGTACACCGTCTGGTTTTACCATTAGAAATGTTTTTTCCATAAAAAATCTCTCCACTTCTGAATTATGTATGTAATTGTATATCCCCACACACATATTAACACCCTTATCACAATTGCGCAATAGTTTTGAAATAGAGAGATTATTTTATTTTTTAGACAAAACACTAAAATTTTCGTTTTCCAATATACTTTGCGACATTTTGCAACGCATACTTCGCCTGTCCACGAGGGAGTGGTTTTATTATTTCTAATGCTTTATGTAAATAACGTTCACTAAACGAAAATGCTTTATCAATAGCTTCGCTCGCTTTAATATCATCAATAATTTCTTTCATTTCACTTGCTGTTGTATTTTCATGTACAGATGTAATTTTTTGACGAAGAACTGGATCTTCCATGGCATACAAAACAGGTAATGTAATGTTACCTTGTAATAAATCACCACCAGCAGGCTTTCCAAGCTTCTCTTCTGTCGATACGAAATCTAAAATATCATCAATAATTTGATAAGACATACCAACAAAATATCCGTACCAAAATAGACGATTTACAGTATCACGATTAGCACCAGCAGCAATCGCTCCCAACTGACAACTTGCGGCGATTAACAATGCTGTTTTTCGTTTTATCCTTCTTAAATACGTTCTTAAATTTTGATCATAGTTATACTTATCTTTAATTTGTTCGATTTCACCTTTACAAACTTCTAAAATTGTATGAGACAACGCTTGATGTGCATCTGGAATTTCTATATTTGTTATACATTCAAGAGACTTCGCAAACAAGTAGTCTCCTGTATACATTGCAATACGATCTCCCCATTTCGCATTCACTGTTGCGCTACCGCGTCGTAAAAACGCAGCATCAATGACATCATCGTGAACAAGCGAAGCCATATGAATTAGTTCTAATGCAACCGCAACATGCTTAATTGCATCTAACTTATAATCCCCAAATTTCCCTGCAAGCAAAACAAAAACAGGGCGAATCCGCTTCCCACCTGCTTCAATAAGCTGTAATGCCGCTTCTTCTACTAACGGCTGCTCAGAAGCAACTGTCTTCTTCAATTCTTTTTCTATAACATTAATATCCGATCGTAAAAAAGAGTACATAAGTTGTAACTTCATATTGTTCACCTTAACCTAAAACGTCTTTTTTCTATTTTCTATTTTGATTCTGGTTTAATACCTAAATGCATAGCTGCTACACCAAAAGTAAATGGTTTCACTTGCACATTCTTAAGCCCAGCTTCTTCAAACATACGTGCTAACTCTTTCATCCCTGGGAATGTACTAGCAGATTCCTGAAGCCATGAATATTCTTTATAACTTTTCGCAAACATCTTTCCAAATAACGGCATGATATATTTAAAGTATAAGACATACCCTTGACGAAAACCTATCATCGTTGGTTGGGATGTTTCCAGGCAAATTACTTTTCCACCAGGCTTTACTACACGCGTCATTTCTTTTAATACTTGCATGTAATCCGGAACGTTACGTAACCCAAAACCAATCGTTACATAATCAAACGTATTATCTTCATAAGGAAGTTCCATTGCATTTCCATGCATAAGTTCTACTTGCTTTAATTCTAAAGCTTCTACCTTTTGTTTACCGACAGCTAGCATATTTTCGCTAAAGTCTAAACCGTAAACCTTCCCATCTTCACCTACAGCTCCCGCTAGTGCAATTGTCCAATCTGCCGTCCCGCAGCATACATCAAGTGCCTTACTCCCGGGTTTCACATCCATAATTCGCATCGTTTCTTTGCGCCATGCCTTATGCCTTTGAAAACTAATTACAGAATTCATCACATCGTATTTATCAGAAATTTTCTCAAATACGTCATGTACTCTTTCTTCTTTTGATTGTTGCATGCTCGTACCTTCTTCCAATGTAAAGTTGCTTATTTCCTTGATTTATCTCTTAACATAGAAATTATCTCATTAACTTCTGTATGATTCTCTAAAAAATTTTCTTCCTGCTTTCTCATTTCCATAAGCCATTCATTAATTACTGTTTCCAGATTTTTATCATCATCCAATGAGATTTTTTGGACTGCTTGAAAAACAGGTGAATTTTGTTTATCAGCATACAATTGACACTCTTTTTGAAGACGATTTTTTCCTAACACATAAGTTATATATGGTTTCCAATTAGATAACTGAAAATGATCACATGTTTTTTGCAAAAGCGCAGATTCAATTATTACTACACTTTCCATTATGTCTTGAATCGCCACATGTGCTTTTTGATATAGCATAATTTTATGTTCATTAATCTCCTTAATTCCTTCAGCAAGTGCACGAATTAAGATAATATCACAATTCATTGACAATAAGTAATAGTATAGACCACTATAATAATCCCCTGCAAGAACTGTCAATTGACGACGCTTATGGAATCCACTCGTCTCTTCGTTTGCTTTATTTGATACTTTTTCATGTGTATCAAGAGCAATTTGTACAAGCATAATCGTTACGACATAATGATCAATTTGTTCTTTATGTATATTTGCACTTTTTAATGCACCGTATAACAGCGCTATTTTTTCTTCATCAATAAATGGTTCTTCAATATAGTTTATAAAATAAGGATGGCGTAATTTCTCCATCAATTTCTCTTTAATACCCGCATACCCTCCGTAGATGTCACACACAAAAAATCACCCTTGTTTTCTAATTCATAAAATTTATTATAACACATACATTCTATTTTCTATAATCAAAACTTGGCTACTTCTGCCAAACTGCCACCGAATAAAGCCTCAACTTTTATTCATACAAGTTATCTTCGTCTCTAACAACTACAAACATTCATTTACACAAAAGGCAGAAGTAATTTTCAACCTTTATATTCTTGCTCTTTAACATTAAAACTATATCATTTTTTTGTATATAAAAAAAAGAAAAGCAGTTTCCCGCTCTTCTTTAATTCGTCTTAATAAACGATAAAATTTCACTACGTGCTGCTGCATCATTTTCTAACACGCCGCGCACCGCAGTCGTTACTGTTTTCGCACCAGGCTTTTTCACACCACGCATCGTCATACACATATGCTCTGCTTCTACTATTACCATTACACCATGCGGCTCTAGTACTTCCATAATAGAGTTAGCTACTGTTGATGTAATTCGTTCCTGTAGTTGTGGACGACGCGCAATCGTGTCTACAGTACGAGCTAATTTACTTAGTCCTGTTACTTTTCCACCTTGCGGAATATATGCAACGTGAGCAACTCCATAAAACGGAACAAGATGATGCTCACACATCGAATAGAATGGTATATCTTTTACTAGCACAAGCTCTTCGTGGTCTTCTCCGAATACTTTGTGTAAATGCTCTTTCGGATCCTCATGCATTCCTGAGAATACTTCTGCGTACATTTTCGCAACACGTTTCGGTGTATCAAGTACTCCCTCGCGATTTGGGTCATCTCCGATTGCCTCTAAAATAAGACGTACTGCATGTTCAATTTGTTCTAAATTAACTTTTGCCATCCGCTAGCCCTCCCGAAAAACCTAAAAGTGATACGAACACATTCTAGCATATTTATGTTTTTAAAAGCAAAAAGAAGAGTTTCCAAAAAGGAAACTCTTCTTCCCTGTTAATATGTAAGGATTATTTAACCGCATCTTTTAACGCTTTACCAGGTTTGAATGCAGGTACTTTACTTGCAGCGATTTCAATCTCCTCACCTGTTTGTGGGTTACGACCTTTACGAGCCGCACGCTCACGAACTTCGAAGTTACCGAATCCGATTAGTTGTACTTTATCACCTTGTTTTAAAGCTTCTAAGATAGAATCAAAAACAGCGTCCACTGCTTTTGTTGCGTCCTTTTTAGAAAGGGAACTTGCTTCTGCAACAGCATTGATTAAATCTGTCTTGTTCATGCCATTCACCTCCTCCCAAAGATAAGACTGTATAATGATCATAAAATGAGTCTTACTTTCATTTGTAGGCAATTTTTACAAATTCTATACTACAAAGATGTAGATAAATCATTATCAACGCCTATATTATACGATTCTCCTTTATAATTCAATATTTTTAAGGAAATTGTTACTCTAAAAATGTGAAATTCTGATGAAACTTGACAATTTACAACAAAATATTAGATAATGACTGTTTATTTTTCTATTACGTACTCAAAAAGAAAAAAATCCCTCTGCAATTAGAGGGATTTTTTTCTTATAATATAATCGCAATTAATCCGCCAGATCCTTCATTAATAATTCTTTCTAGCGTTTCTTTTAATTTATAACGAGCGTTTTCTGGCATTAGAGATAACTTCGCTTGAATTCCTTCTCTAACAATAGAGCTAAGAGAGCGCCCAAATATATCAGAATTCCAAATTGATAGCGGGTCATCTTCAAAATCTTGCATCAAGTAACGAACTAGTTCTTCACTTTGTTTTTCAGTACCGATAATTGGTTCAAATGTTGATTCTACATCCACTTTAATCATATGAATAGACGGCGCAACCGCTTTTAATTTAACACCGAACCTTGAGCCGTGACGAATAATTTCCGGTTCATCTAAGCTCATATCAGCTAATGCAGGCGCTGCTACTCCATATCCGGTTTGTTTTACCATCCGCAAGGCATCCGCCACTTGGTCATATTCTGTTTTCGCATGAGATAAATCGAGCATAAGCTTTAATAAATGATCTTTCCCTCGAATCTCTACTCCTACTACTTCTTTTAAAATTTGATCATACAATTCATCTGGCGCATATAAATCAATCTCTGCCACACCTTGCCCCATATCGATGCCAGCTAGACTCGCTCGATCAATAAATTCATATTGACTAAACTGCCAAACGACACGGTCCACATCACGAAGACGTTTTATATCCTTTACAGTCTCTTGAACCGCTTCCTGATAACTTTGGCGTAACCAATGCCCTTCATTTAGTACCATTACCCAGCTCGGAAGGTTTACATTCACTTCTAAAACCGGGAACTCGAATAATGCTTCTCGCAGTACGTTATACACATCTGTTTCTCTTAAACTCTCTACACTCATCGCAATTACTGGGATATCATATTCTTCTGATAAACTTTGACGTAACTGCTCCGTATCTGGATGGTATGGCTGTACAGTATTGATAATCATAATGAAAGGCTTTCCTACTTCTTTTAACTCATTTACAACGCGTTCTTCTGCCTCTATATAATCTCTTCTTGGAATTTCACCAATTGTTCCATCTGTTGTAATAACGACACCAATTGTTGAATGCTCTTGAATTACTTTACGTGTTCCGATTTCTGCAGCTTCATGGAATGGAATAGGCTCTTCATACCAAGGAGTATTAATCATGCGCGGACCATTCTCATCTTCATAGCCTTTTGCTCCTGGAACCGTATATCCAACACAATCTACTAATCGAATATTCACTTCAAGACCTTCATCTACTTCGATAGAAACCGCTTGGTTTGGAACAAACTTCGGTTCCGTCGTCATTATTGTACGACCAGCAGCACTTTGAGGCAGTTCATCCTGCGCTCTTTGACGGTCTGACTCATTTTCAATGTTGGGAATAACAACAAGTTCCATAAATTTTTTAATAAATGTTGATTTCCCTGTTCGAACAGCTCCTACAACTCCAAAATAAATATCACCGCCTGTGCGTTCCGCAATATCTTTAAAAATATCTACCTTTTCCAAGTGATTCCCTCCCTCAATATTTTTGGGAATAATTCCACGTTTATAGTCAACTAATACCTTCTCTAATGTTGCCTATAATATCTGATATAATATAATGGTATTCTAGAAGTTCGGACAATATATCATATAATTTTGTCCAATTTCATATGACTATTTAAAAATACCTTTTGTTTGCATCGCAAGTTGTATAACATAAAAAACCTTTCTTCTAGAACTTATTCACTAAAAGAAAGGTTCATGACTTATGATTTTAAAAAAATTGGTTCTCCATTTTTTACTGTGTACGGCAAAGAATATGCAGGAACAAACGGGGAATCCTTCGATAGTATACTCCGGATATCTTCACCTTCTTTAAATTGTCCTTCATTTTTTTTCAACGCTTCATATAAGTCGATTCTATAATCAACAAACAATTCTCCTTTTTCATTAATTACAAGAGGGAGACCTTTTCCTGAGTACGGACTTGTCACTTGTGGTACATCTTTATATCCTAGTTTTTTGAAGTCTAATTCATAAACACCATCTGTAATCACTTTTTTAAAAGGTGGATATTGATGTTCATCACGATACATCCTTAGCTTCAATGCCACTTCTTGAATTTGTTCCGCCATTCTCACATCAATTAACTTTACTGTCGGATTTTTTTCAACATCTATTAATACATATTGATATACCCCGCCACTTTCATACGCATTCCCTGGCGCCTCTTGTATGTACCTTGGAGCAATTTTTTGAAAATCAATTGGATACTTCTGATAAATCGGCGTACTCATATCACGCGTCTTAATTGGTAATAAACCATCCGTTTGCTCCTTATATGTATTAATGGCTTTTTGTACAACTTGCAACTGGTCTTCATAAGGAATAGCACTTTGTTTCATATTTTCTCTTGGATACATACACCCTGTTAAAATGCTCATGCAACAAAATATTAAAATAATATGGATTTTTTTCACTGACAATCACCTTTTCATGCTAGTATGGACTGTTGCTTTTGTAACATTTACCGACTACACATCCTTTATTGCTCAATAGGGCCACTAAATACAACAAGGAAAATAACAATTCCCGATACAATCATGAGGGTGTACGCTACTAAAGCTGTAATCCCTTTCAAAAATTTATTCTTCATTTTATGCCTACTCAATAAAATAAAACTTACTGCAAGAAACATAAATCCAATTGCCCCTAAAGCAAACCACATTTTCATAAGTCCTTCCGACATATATACACCCCTTTACTTTCAATCTATTTTTATACTATTTTAACAAATTAAAATCTTTAAACAAATAAAAATCATCATTTTTCCGTGAATTGATGATTTTTATTTAAAATAATAAAACCGAAGCACGAAATGATGCGCTTCGGTTGACCAAATATGCCCTTAACAGCTCTATTCCCATTCTTTCATAACTATCATATGCATTCTCTAAACTCTTTGTTTCTCATAATTTATTTTTTAAACATTTTACTTAACGAACCAAAATCCGCCGGCATATTATTGTTAATAATCGCTTTTACAATTTGATCCTCTTGCTCTTTCGGCACTTCGCGTCCTGCCATTAGAGCAACTTGATGAATCAATTGGCGAAGCACTGTCTCATCACGTAAGTTCGCATTTTGAACAGACGACGCTAATTTAAAAATATCTTCTTTGTTCACTTTCGCTTCTTTTTCAATGTTATTAAAAATGTTGTTATCCATTCTTTTCACCCTCTCCTCAAGTTACTCTTCATCCTATGCAGAGATGAAAAATTGGTGAAAAGACCCATAAAAAATAAAAAACGGTAGAAGTACGAAATGTACTTCTACCGCTTTCTTTATAACAAATCAGGTATCGCTTCAACTTCATGTTTTCGAACACGTCCCATCAATGAGCCTACTGCATCTTTCACATTATTCCCATTGAACAGCACGTCATATAAAGCAGCTGTAATCGGCATTTCAACTTCCATTTTCTCTGCCAATTCATGAGCAGCTTTCGTTGTTCTTACACCTTCTACAACCATACCCATACTTTCTAGCACTTCTTCTAAAGAGTGCCCTTTTCCAAGCATATTTCCAGCGCGCCAATTTCGGCTATGCACACTTGTACAAGTTACAATTAAGTCTCCCATACCAGTTAGACCAGCAAACGTTAACGGATTTCCGCCCATTTTTCTTCCTAAACGAGCAATCTCTGTTAAACCACGTGTCATTAATGCCGCTTTCGCATTATCACCTAATCCAAGCCCGTCAGATATCCCCGCAGCTAGTGCAATAATATTTTTTAAAGCACCACCAAGTTCAACTCCAACGATATCTGGGTTTGTATATACACGGAAATAGCTATTCATAAACAAATCTTGTACTCCCTCAGCCGCTTCCATACGCTTTGCTGCAGACGTAACAGTTGTCGCTTGACGCAATCCAACTTCTTCAGCGTGACTCGGCCCAGATAGTACAACAACATCCTTAATCAAGCTCTCTGGAATTTCTTCCTCAATCACTTCCGAAATACGTTTTGACGTACCTGGTTCGATTCCTTTACTTGCATGAATCCAAGTAATTGGCTCTGTAACAATTTCTTTCATCTCTTGCAATACGTCTCTGTACGCTTTCGTCGGTACTACTAGCAGTACTGTATTTACATCTACTAATGCTTCTTCTAAAGAAGAGTAGGCTACGATTGTGCTTGGCAATGTAATCCCTGGAAGATATCTACTGTTCTCACGCTTCGTATTAATTTCATTCATGAGTTCAGGACGGTTTCCCCAAATACGTACATCATGCCCATTGTCAGCTAATACCATCGCTAACGCTGTTCCCCAGCTACCTGCTCCTATTACTGTGATTTTTGTCATAAAATCACATCCTCTCCATTAGTCTCTTGCTCTAGCGATAATGTGAATCGGCGTTCCTACAAAACCGAACGCTTCACGTAAACGGTTCTTTAAGAAGCGCTCATATGAAAAGTGCATTAATTCTGTATCGTTTACAAATATAACAAATGTTGGTGGTTTTACCGCAACCTGTGTCGCATAGAAGATTTTCAGACGGCTACCATTATGTGTCGGCGTTGGATTCATCGCTACCGCATCCATAATTACATCATTTAATACATTCGTTTGTACACGGATGCTATGGCTTTCATTTACCTCATTGATAACCGGTAATAACGTTTGTGTACGCTTTTTCGTTTTCGCAGATAAGAATACAATCGGTGCATACTCTAAAAATTGGAAATGAGCACGGATGTTTTCTTCAAATGCTTTCATTGTTTTTTCATCTTTTTTCACTGCATCCCATTTGTTTACGACGATAATAACAGCACGTCCTGAATCATGAGCATATCCAGCGATTTTTTTATCCTGTTCAATAATTCCTTCTTCTCCGTCTAAAACGACTAAAACAACGTCAGAACGTTCAATCGCTCTAAGTGCACGAAGTACACTATATTTTTCTGTACTTTCGTATACTTTCCCTTTTTTACGCATACCAGCTGTATCGATGATTACATAATCTTGATCATCTTTACTATATGGTGTATCGACAGCATCACGTGTCGTTCCCGCTATATTACTTACAATTACACGTTCTTGACCAAGAAGTGCATTTACAAGTGATGATTTCCCTACGTTTGGACGTCCAATTAAAGAGAAACGGATTGTTTCATCGTCATACGCTTCTTCTTCAATCTTTGGAAAATGATTTGCAGCTTCATCTAACAAATCACCAAGTCCTAAACCGTGTGTACCTGAAATCGGGAATGGCTCGCCAAATCCTAATGCATAAAAATCATAAATATCACTACGCATGTCTGGATTATCAACCTTATTTACCGCAAGTACAATTGGTTTTTTAGAACGGTATAAAATTTTAGCAACTTCTTCATCTGCTGCAGTTACACCATCGCGACCATTCGTCATAAAAATGATAACATCCGCTTCATCAATCGCTACTTCCGCCTGTTGACGAATTTGTGTCAAGAACGGCTCGTCTCCAATATCAATTCCACCTGTATCAATAATGTTAAACTCATGATTTAACCATTCTCCCGCACTATAAATACGGTCTCGCGTTATACCTGGTATATCTTCTACGATTGAAACTCTTTCTCCAACAATTCTATTGAAAATAGTAGATTTCCCTACGTTCGGGCGGCCTACTATTGCTATTACTGGTTTCGGCATATACTTTCATCCTTTCAACTTGCTTCTGTTTATTATGTAAAAAACCCTTCTTTGTGCAAGAAGGGATTTGCATTCCAGAATATTTCTCAACGTATCAAAACACCTCACATTATACCACACGTTACTAATGTTTCACAATAATATATACATTATCTTGTAAGCGATGTGCAATACCATCTAAAATAGCCTCTAAATTATTTGCAACAAATTCCAGTTCCTCTGTCGACTCGCAAATAAATAAAGGAGCACCACCTGCAAATTTCTCTGGCGTTGTTGTAATGACTGCGAGAATAACACTTTCTAACATCATCTCTTATCTCCCCTTCCTTTCGGAGCTTCTGATGACATATGAACAGCACTCTCTAATGTTGGTACATTTCCGATTACCCCTATCGCTTTTTCTGCATCTTGATCTTGCGGCAGAACAAAAACCCCAACTCTCCCATCCTCTAAATCACGCTTCGCTAACGGTACAAGTGCCGGCGTTCCAGAATCTCTATATATTCCTAAAGCAACCGAAACATCATGTAAAATAGCTTGCCGTTGTCCTAAGTTTGAGATTGTAACCATCGCATCTATCGATTTTGGTTTTAAAATAAATCCCATTCCATATTTCATAATTTCTTCTTGCCTTGCTGGCAATCCAATATTCATAATGTAAATATTATCAATATAAAGTCCCGCTCCTTCAAAACGAAGTGGAACATGCTCTATTTCTACAAGGTCATGAAGTCTTTTACCTGACATTAATTTTTTCGCAATGAAAAAACTTACTATACCAGTAATTACCCCGGCAATCCATGAATCGAATCCTATATACGCAAACGTTGTTATAAACGACGTTAACATCGCCAAGTAGTTACGACTTTCAAATACTAATGCAATTCCTTCAATGTATGTATTACCACGTGGTACGAGCTCATATCCATCTAATTGTTGAAGTGTATTTCTTTCCATATTGCGCACATCACGAAATTGCGTCGCTGCTAACGTAAGAAATGTAATTGCAGAGAAATCTTTTTTCAAAACAGACGGAATCGCAATTGCTCCTAAGGCAGCCGCAATTAATCCCATCGCGATATGAATAATTTTCCCGTGAAGCCTCGTCGGATATTGCCTCGTATCGGTACGAAGCATTAACAACCTAGTTATTGTACCTGCAATTACGCCACATAAAATAGCTGGTGTATATTCAGTCATGTATTACCCTCGCCTTTCTTTTACGTGTTTTCCTCTTAAATTGTTCCATATATACCGATGCCTTTGTAATCCAAAGTAAAATCGCCATAAATAAAGTGGAAACAGCAGCAACATCTAAAAAAGCTAAACTGCCGTATTCATAAGGAAAATGTAATTTACGAAAAATCAGCGTCACCAATAATTCTCCTTGTAACATCCCTATATATAAGGAGCATAATCGTAATATGCGATCCCCGTGCAATAAAACCGATGCATACACAAGTGCACCACTTAACAGCAACAACCTATCAACCACAATCCAAATTGGATCATATACTTCTAACAAATGAAAGCTTGTATATAACATTGCGATAATAAGTGCCGAAAGTAAGGTATACAATTTTTTCCAAATAGAATATAACGCGATACCTACAAAAGAAATAATACAAAGCAAAAGGGCATTTACCGATATCGTGAAAGAAGCAATCGTCACATTTAACGGAGAACAAATAATAAAAATTAATATACAAGCACTTATCTTCCAACGAATAGATTCCTTTTTCATAAAAAAGGTCACGACAATCCACCCTATCCAAGCAACAAAATAAAAAGTACTCCCATCCATCATTTCACCTCCTATGATTTCCATTATGGGAACTTTTTATGAAAGTTAATCCTCCTTTTCTTTGTGCATAGTTTTTCTCATAACAGCAAAACTTTTAATAAGGAGGTGTAACTCACAATGGGTAAAGATCGCCAAGAACGAAAGCTAAGAGAATCACGCCGCGTTGAATCTGATCGCGACCAATCACTTCAATATCCCGGTGCAACAAGTCTTGATACACCGGAGCAAGCTCGAAAGCAAAATCAGCATTAAATAAAGTGAAACCTCAGTGGGGGGGGATCCATCCCCACTGATTATTAGCCCACACCAATCAAGCTGCCCTCAAATAGGCAATACAAAAAGACGGTTTCGATATTGTACGAAACCGTCTTTTTACACAATTATTTTATTTATTTCTACTCGTAATATAATTCTTTTGTTTTCGCATTATAAACCCTATCACTCAACGAGGCATCAATCGTAACTACACCTGTTGTTTTTTTAGAATATGTAATAACATAATACGTATGTAGAGAAGGATTTTTACTCTTTACCTCTACACGTACATAATCCGTCTCTCCTATCTCATTTAACTTTCGCTCAACCTCTTTTTTCGCACCTACAATATCTTCTTTTTCTCCTTTAATTTCCCTACTCACAATGGTATTTCCTTGATCAGAAAGTAATACTACTTCAGCATTACTTAAACTCACTTCATTTGGTATATTAAAATAATAAATTGCATACGAATCTTCCGATGGATTTTTGTCTTCTCCTAATTCCCTTGGCAAAATTAGTGCTTCTATTCCCCTTCCTTCATTCACCGTTGGATTCCTATACAATTTATTCCCGACTGCGATTGCAATATTCGCCATTTTAATTGCTAATTGTGCTGTTGTTGAACTAGAATCTCCTTCTCTTACATTTGAAGTTAATGAAATTTCAACCTTTTTATTATATCCAGAAACCGCTGTATCTTCTCTTATATTTCGTGCATGGATGTTAACATCTTCACTATTATATGTAATGCGTCCTATTGTATTTTTACTATTTGAAGATACATTATCTCCTTTTTTATTAACATCCTCATCCCCTAAATTATCGTAAATTTTTCCTTGTTTCTTTTGACTCTTAAATAGCAATCTCTTATCTTGTTTTATCGCTAACCAGCTATATAGAGAGGAATACTTTCTTACTTTTACCATGTTTTTCTCCACAAACATGGCAAAAGTAAGATTCCTCCAATAATTCAGCAGCACATTTTCTACATTTCTTCATTTTTATAACCCTTTTTTCAATTTTAGCTTTTCTGCACGATATTTGTATATACTTTTATTATAATATAAATTCTCTCTTTTTTCCATTTATAGAATTATATAGAATGATAATTTCTCGCCCTCCCTCTTCATTTTACGAAAATAAAACGCAAAAAAATCAACCGGATGGTTGATTTTTTATCGCCTACTATAATGTGCAGTGTCAATCCCTCGCTGAGCTAACCAATGGTACGTTTCACCTTTTACAACAAGAGGTACAGATTGTAACTCTTCTATCGTCTTCACGCCAAGAGCTGTCATAATAAATTTTAAATCTGTATGTAAAAGATCAATTTCATCCACTAAATTCTCAACACCATCTTGCATTAAAATACGTAAAAAGTATCCAGCAAACGCAGTTGTATTCGCCCCTAATGCGATTGCCTTCGCCACGTCAAGTGCTGTTTGTATACCCCCAGATGCAATAAAAGAGAGGTTATTATTTGTAGAGGTTGCTTCAATAATCGAGGTAGCTGTTTGTATGCCCCAGTTATTAAAATAAGAAAGCATTCGCTGTCTTCTTTCATTTTCAACAGCAGCAAAATTCGTACCACCTTGTCCGCCAATATCAATTGCTGTTATACCTATATTCGCTAACTGTTGTACTGTTTCCTTACTCATTCCAAAACCGACTTCTTTTACGATGACAGGTACTTTACTTTTTAAAACTATTTTCTCAATCCGCTGAAGTACACCAGTAAAATCACGGTCTCCTTCTGGCATCGTTAACTCCTGTATGACATTTAAATGAATTTGCAGTGCATTCGCTTCGATCATATCAACGGCACGCTCTGCCTGTTCGACAGTTGCCTCACTTCCTAAGTTTGCGAAAAAAATCCCATTCGGATTTACTTTCCTAACAACTTTATACGAAGCCGCTTCACTTTCATCTTTTAAAGCTGCCATTTGCGAACCTACAGCCATAGCAAGGTTATGATGTTTCGCTACATATGCTAATTGCTCATTAATATGTAATGTTTGCTCTCCTCCACCACCAGTCATCGCATTGACAAAAATCGGCGAACTTAGTGAAAGTTCGCCGATTTTTGTTTCACATGTTATAGTGTCATAACTTGAATTTGGCAAGCTTTGATGCACAAAATCAATATCATGAAAGCCATGCGTACGAGACTGACCAGTAGAAAGAGCATATTCAATATGATCTAATTTACGTTTTGCCCTTACCACTTGTACCCCTCTTTATTTCTTTAATTTTTTCAGTTGTTCACCAATAATATCACTTAACTGGAAAGTAGCAGAATCAGCATTTGGCTCATATTGGCTATAATCTTCTGTTACATTATTTTCTTCAAGCGTTTCTTTTATGCTTAAAGAAATACGTTTTTCTGCTACATGGACTTCAAGTACTTTCACTTTTACTTCTTGTCCCATTTCCAATACTTCATTTGGATTTTTCACGTGACGATTTGCAATTTGAGATACATGCACAAGCCCTTCAACACCAGGTAAAATTTCAACAAATGCGCCGAATGTAACAAGGCGTTTTACTACTCCCTCACGAATATCTCCAGCCTTTATTTCGCCAGCAACATTTTCCCAAGGTCCCGGCTGAGCTGCTTTAATTGATAAAGAAATACGTTGCGTATCAGCATCAACAGATAACACTTTTACCTTTACCTTTTGACCTTGCTCTAATACCTCAGAAGGTTGCTCTACACGTTCGTGTGAAATTTGTGAAATGTGAACTAAACCGTCCACACCACCAACGTTAACGAAAGCACCAAAATCCGTTAATCGTTGTACTGTTCCTTCAACAATATCCCCTTCTTTTAACGAAGAGATTGCTTCTTTTTTCTTAGAATCTAGTTCTAGTTCTACTACCGCTTTATGTGAAAGAATAACACGATTTTTTTCACGGTCTAATTCAACAATTTTCACCGCTAATGTTTTTCCTTTATAGTCAGCAAAGTCTTCTACATAATGTACCTCTACAAGTGAAGCTGGGATAAAACCACGAACACCAAGGTCCACAACTAACCCACCATTCACGATATCTTTTACCGTAACATCAAATACATGACCAGAATCAAATTTTTCTTGTAATTCTACCCACGCTTTTTCTGCGTCAACAGCTCTCTTAGATAAAACAAGATCATCATCTTCTAATTTAATAATTTTCAATTCAAGTGTTTGATCTAATTCTACAACATCGCTTGCTTTTTCAATATGAACGTTAGCTAATTCACTAATCGGAATTACGCCATCTGTTTTGTATCCAACATTTACAAGAACTTGTTTCTCTTCAACTTTCGTTACAGAACCTGTAACAACGTCACCAACTTGTAATTCTTTTGAATTCATAACTTCTTCATTCATTTTCTCTACCATGGAAATACCTCCCTACAGAATTGACAAAGCATTTTTATGTATATACGAAATGAAAACAAATGTTTTCATTTGCATGTTTAAGAATTTATCATCACATATTCTGTTTCAATACAGTTCACAAGAAACTATATTAAATCTATATAAATAGTATACAGCAAAATCATCTTGAAGAAAGTATGATTTGAAATATAATAGCGAATATATTCTGACAGTTTTTTTCCTCTGTAACTAACTTCTTACAAATTAGCCCATTTGTCAAGAAAAGAGACTTATAATTAACTTATCCTTTACATTTCAAAAAAAAAAAAAAAAGAAAGAGGATAGTCCTCTTTCTTTATTTCGCAAATACTCCTAAAACAATACCCATAATTTTTTGGACAACTTCTTCAATTGATAAAGAAGTTGTATCTAATTCCAATGCATCATCAGCTTTTTTCAAAGGAGAAACTTCGCGTTCTGAATCTAATTTATCACGCCTAGCAATTTCTTCTTTTAACTGCTCTAAATTAGAATCGAAACCTTTATTCATATTTTCTAAATGTCTTCTTTCCGCTCTTTCTTCTACAGAAGCAAGCATAAAGATTTTCACTTCAGCATCTGGTAGTACATGTGTACCAATATCACGGCCATCCATTACTACGCCGCCTTTTTTAGCTAATCCTTGTTGACGACGTACCATTTCTTCACGAACAAGACGATGCTTTGCTACAATAGATACGCGATTCGTCACATCTGGCGTACGAATCACCTCAGAAACATCTTGTCCATTTAAAAATACAATTTGTGTATTTTCCCCTTGCTGAAATTCAATATTTACATTTTTTACGACTTCCATTAACTTTTCTTCATTTTCAATATCCACTTTTTGTTCAAGGGCTGCATATGTAATAGTACGGTACATTGCGCCTGTATCAATGTAAACATATGAAAGTTTTTTTGCAACAACTTTTGCAACTGTACTTTTCCCAGCAGCCGCTGGACCATCTATAGCAATCGAAATTCGTTTATCCATTGTAACACCTCATTTTTCACTTATAAAACAAAACGAAAAGCAGGTATTCTCCCCCTGCTTCTTCTCATTTGCCTCACGACATTAAATCCTCAATAATTGTAGCATAATCCATCATAGAAGAAAATGAAAACTACTTATTCACCTGTAAGATTTCCGCCTTATTTTTCGTGACGACACCTTCGTAATAAACAATTTTCGATAAATATTTCACTGAAGATTTATGTATAAAAAGCAGTTGGACGACAGAAAGAAAAATAAATTGAATCAGTAATATACGAATTATAATTTTCTCCACTTTTTTCAAAAAAACTCACTCCTTCCCTCTCTACACTTACACATCTACTCTCATAAATTTCCATAAACAAAACCTAACCTAATAACCACTTACCGGAGCACACTTAAAGTAATTTATTTTATTGTCATTTTCTAAGCATACTTTTATACATTTTCATTGTCGAATTTACTCAAAACATGTTATGTTCTAAATGTATTTTTCAACTTGAAAGGGGTATAAGCATTGAAAAGAATCCTAGTTTTACACACAGGTGGAACAATTGCAATGGAGGAAGATAAAGAAACTGGGGTCGTACAACCAGGTAAAAAGAATCCTCTTTTAAAATTTATTCCTGATTTAGAAGGCGATGTTGATTTAATTGTCGAAGATGTGTTCCATCTTCCATCTCCT
The DNA here is from genome assembly GCF_044909215.1 of Bacillus sp. RC252. Lineage (NCBI taxonomy): Bacteria > Bacillati > Bacillota > Bacilli > Caryophanales > Bacillaceae > Bacillus > Bacillus sp. RC252. Next base: position 78,288 of record NZ_JBIYDV010000013.1, read on the forward strand.
CACATGACTCCTAGCGAAATGCTACAATTGCAAGTCATCATTGACGAAAGAGTAAAACAAGACGATATTCACGGCGTAGTCATCACGCATGGTACCGATACATTAGAAGAGACAGCTTATTTTCTTGATTTAACAGTTCAAGCAACTATCCCAATCGTTGTGACAGGGGCAATGCGTTCTAGTAATGAATTAGGTGCCGATGGTCTATATAATTTCTTATCAGCTGTAAAAGTTGCTAGTAGTAATGAAGCTGCTGAAAAAGGCGTTCTAGTCGTATTAAATGACGAAATACATTGTGCTACAAATGTAACAAAAACGCACACAAGTAATGTCGCGACCTTCCAAAGTCCACAGTACGGACCAATTGGCATGGTAACAAAACGTGGTGTTGTTTTCCATCATGCTTTAGTGCATCACGAAACATGCACAGTACGACAGATTTCTAAAAACGTTGTCGTTCTAAAAGCATACGCAGGTATGGATGATACATTATTATCAGCAATCGAAACACTACCAGTAGACGGAATTGTTATTGAAGCACTTGGACAAGGTAATTTACCTCCAAGAACACTTCCTAGTCTAGGGCGATTAATAGAAAAAGGCATTCCAATTGTATTAGTTTCACGCTGCTTTAACGGTATCGTTCAAGACGTATACTCTTATGAAGGTGGCGGAAAACAATTAAAAGATATGGGCATTGTTTTCACCTACGGTTTAAACGCTCAAAAGGCGCGAATTAAATTACTAGTCGCACTAGAAAACACAAACTCTCACGAAACAATCCAACATATGTTTATGCACGATTAAAAAGAAGCTGTCGAAGATTTCGACAGCTTCTTTTTATTCTTCTCTTGATGCAATGGTTTGCGCAATCGCATCTCCATGGAATCTACCGTTCTCGATAAATATTTCATTTGCGTTATTCCCCGCAGCAATTACACCTGCAATAAAAATATTTTCAGCGTTTGTTTCCATACTACCCTCTATATAAATCGGGCGCCCTGTTTCTTCATCAATCCGAACTCCCATTTTTGTTAAGAAGCTGTGGTCTGGATGGTAACCCGTCATAGCAAATACAAAATCGTTTTGAATTGTATTTGCCTCACCATCTACTGTATACGTCAACGTATGCTCAGTAATTTCTTTTACATGCGCATGGAAATGCATTTGAATTATCCCATTTCGTACTAACGCCTCAAATTCCGGCAAAATCCACGGCTTAATACTTGGCGAGTATTCCCCACCACGGTATAGAACTGTTACACGTGCACCCGATTTAACAAGCTCTAACGCTGCATCTATACTTGAATTTTTACCACCTATTACAACGACATCTCGATCAAAATAAGGGTGTCCTTCTTTGAAATAATGAGCTACTTTCTCAAGTTTCTCACCAGGTACATTCATATAATTCGGATTATCATAATATCCAGTTGCGACAACAATATATTTCGCAACATATATTTCTTTGTTTCCGTCACGCTTCGTCGTTTCAACTTTAAAAACATCACCATCTTTTTGAACTTGTTCCACTCGTTCAAATGCATTTACACGTATAGATTTACGCTTTACTACTTCACGATAATACGCAAGCGCCTGATTACGAAATGGCTTACGATTTTCTGTAATAAAAGCAACTTCACCAATTTCTAATTTTTCACTAGAGGAGAAAAATGTTTGATGAGTTGGATAATTATAAATTGCATTTACAATGTTTCCTTTTTCGATTACTAACGGATTTAACCCCACTTTTTGCAACGAAATCGCCGCTGCTAATCCGCATGGACCGCCTCCGATAATAATAACTGTTTCTTTTTGCATACTTAGTTCACTCCTAGTCTTCTACCTCTGCTCTATTTATATAAACAAGAAAAAACCTACTTACAGCAGTAGGCATCTATCTTTATTGTATTCATTTTTCATATATTTGTCATCTAAACGAAACATACATCCGATAGACATCTGCTAAAAACTGCTGAAATTTAATTCCTTGTTGCCCTAATACATTCTCAGGATCGATTTTCCGAGTAGGATCCAACGTTTTGTGTGACACAATAGCCTTTTTAGGATTTAAACCGAAATTTTGACATAAATAAGCGTGATACCACGTAAAACGAGTATACGCCTCCCAAAAGTTTACGTCGCCACCATAGCAAAGTTCAACCCCAATTGCAGCCTTATTCGCATCATAACCGAATAACTCATTATCCGTTGGCACATTGTATCGAACATGGTACGCAACTTCATTTATAGGGACAATTTCTAATATTGTTTTATCATCAATAAATGTATGCGCTGAAGCTTTCGGTTGTATTTCATTAAAGTAATCCCGATTTCCTATCGCATTGCTACCAGGGTTCCCCGTGTCATGACTTACAATAAATCTTACTTTTGAAAGAGGAATTCCTGGTCGTGAATTTCCATACCCAATATAGTTACGCTCTATAGGGAACATCGCCATTACTACCAACTCCCGCTCTAAAAAATTACCTTACTTCCTTATATATGTATTCGGTGGCAATGTCCTTATGGCATATTTCTTATGCGAAGAGAACATCGAAAATATTTGATGTGAATACCATAAATAATACAATACTTACAGCCACTCCGTAAAAACCGTAAAACCAAATACAATCTTCTTTCGTATCTAAACCGAAAAATTTATTTACCGATTGTAATAATGTGCCACGCTTGCTTTGTTTGTTTCGTAATACTTCCACTCGTTCTACAACATCTGCTGGCATCATAAATCTTTGGTCTACTGTCATTTTCATCATTTATCTCTCCTTAAAATCATTTCCGTTTTGCTTATCTAAGGAAAGTATAGCACGTTTGTTCGTGTAGAACAAGCGTTCTTTTTTTATTTTTTATTCTATTTTTCAACAAGCCAAGTAATAATTGTGAATATAAACGCGATAATTGGTCCAACTACAACTGCACCAAATATTAAAAATAATAATCCTTCGCCGAACACCCGAACGACACTTGTTTTTCGGGCTCTCTTAGCTCTTGCAAGTTCACCCTCTAACACCTTAACCTTTTCTTCTAATTGGTCTACTCGTTCCATTATTTCATTCCCCATATACAACACCTCATTTAATACTTCAACAAAAAAACGCGATTCCCTCGAAAGGAAATCACGTTTTCTCAAAACATTATATATTATACCCAACCTCTGAAGCGACTAGCCTCAGCCATTTTACGAACACCAATCATGTATGCAGCTAAGCGCATGTTCACTTTACGAACTTGTGATGTTTCATAAATTGAATCGAATGATTTTACCATTACTTTTTCTAAACGTTGTTCTACTTCTTCTTCAGTCCAGTAGTAACCTTGGTTATTTTGTACCCACTCAAAGTAAGATACCGTAACGCCACCAGCACTTGCTAATACGTCTGGAACAAGTAAGATACCACGATCTGTTAAGATTTTTGTTGCTTCTAATGTAGTTGGACCATTTGCAGCTTCAACCACAATTTTCGCTTTAATCTTATCAGCATTTTCTTCTGTAATTTGGTTCTCAATTGCAGCAGGAACTAAAATGTCGCAATCAAGTTCTAACAGTTCTGTATTTGAAATTGTATTATTAAATAGTTTTGTTACAGTACCAAAGCTATCGCGACGATCTAGTAAGTAGTCAATATCTAATCCATTCGGATCATGTAATGCACCGTAAGCATCTGAAATTGCAATTACTTTCGCGCCTGCATCATGCATAAATTTAGCTAAGAAGCTACCCGCATTACCAAATCCTTGAACAACAACGCGTGCACCTTTAATATCAATGTCACGTTTTTTCGCAGCTTCACGAATACAAATTGTTACACCTTTTGCAGTCGCTGTTTCACGTCCGTGTGATCCACCTAATACAAGTGGTTTACCTGTAATAAATCCTGGTGAATTAAATTCATCGATACGGCTATACTCATCCATCATCCATGCCATAATTTGTGAGTTTGTAAATACATCTGGAGCCGGAATATCTTTTGTCGGACCAACAATTTGGCTAATTGCTCGTACATAACCGCGGCTTAATCTTTCTAATTCACGGAAAGACATCTCACGTGGGTCACAAATGATTCCACCTTTACCTCCACCATATGGTAAATCAACAATACCACATTTTAAACTCATCCAAATAGAAAGTGCTTTCACTTCATTTTCTGTTACGTTTGGATGGAAGCGAATTCCACCTTTCGTTGGACCAACAGCATCATTATGTTGTGCACGATATCCTGTAAATATTTTAACAGTCCCGTCATCCATACGAACTGGAATTTTCACTGTCATCATACGAATTGGTTCTTTCAATAATTCATATACTTCGTTTGGATAACCCAATTTTTCTAATGCTTCATTAATTACAATTTGTGTTGAATTTAACAATTCAAAATGTTGTTCCCCTTGTTGTTGTGTTTTCATTTGAGTTCCCTTTTCGGCTACCATAGTAAGTAAACCCCCTGTAATTTCACTTGTTTAGTAAACCTTCATTGCCTAGTATACACCGTTAAATTTGGAATGCAATAGAAAACGCTAACAAATATATACAAACTATTTTGTATTGCAAGCGTTTTCACTATTATTATAGTCCTTTTATTGCTTTTAGAAAAGTAAAATACTTAAATATTTAAATATTTTTTATTTTCATCAAAATACATTCGATAAAACAATTATTTCATCAAGAAATACTGATTACATTTTAACATACAGATCGGCTAGTCTTGTTACCTACACTTCGTTTTATAGATTTTAGATTTTCAGCTGAATAAAAATAAAACCTCAAGCTACGTTACATTAGCTGAGGTTTTGTTTTTTCACAAAGTAATTGTATATTTGTTCAATCGCTTGAGAATCCATTAATTCTTTACCATATTCCATTACGCGGTAAATTGTTGCTGTTGACGGATTACCGTACTCCGCTAAAATAGCTATAAAATCCGCCTTCAATAATTGAAATTGCTCTTCTTCTTCTATCCAAAGATAAAAACGATCATCCCACGTATACAACTTCCCATCAGTTACACCAAGGTTATATAAGCGATTTGACAAATTGATTACATCATCTAATGTAGCAAACTCGTAAAGTATATGTTCACTTTCATCAAGAGTCACTTGCATTTCAATAAACTCGTCACGGAACTCATCTTCTGTGTCCACTTCGTGATTTTCTTTTGTTACAATTACAACCATACCTTGAGCTTGTAGAGAAAATACTTCAACAGCAATCGGTCCATCCGCTTCAAACCCTAATTCTGTATTTGCTTCTTGCATCATATCACGGAATAGTTGCTGTACTTTCGGTGCATTTCTCCACAAATCTTCTTTCGTTAATCCTCGTTCAGATAAATCATCAAATGTTAGGAAAATTTTAATCTTATTATAATTTAAACGTTCCAGTCTCATCTCATACCCTCCCTACGTAACCATTGCATCTAATTTTTATTATATGAAATAGAAAATAGATGGTTCTTTTCGAACGACTATTCCGACATCTTTAACCATCCATCCCATTCTTCTTTCGTGTTACCAATTAGGATATTTTGAAGATTTAATTGATCTCCAATGCCTTTTCTTCCTATAAAACCACCAGAGATGTTTTCATTTTTTTCTTGTAACAAGTCAATAAATTCTACTGCCTCTTCAAGTTCTCGTTCATCATCAAAAGATATAAACAAATATTTAGGTTGTAATTGTTCAATAGCTAGTAAAATACCTTCTTCATCTAAACTTGTCCCCATATACATTGTTTGATATCCTTTTAGTCGTAAATACGTCGCGAAAATAAATCCTTTTAATATATTATTTTCTAAGACGAAAACTTTGTTAACGGAAGAATACACCGACGCATTATGATAGATCATTCCTAAACGTGTTTGTAAGAATGATACAACATATTTGAATTGCGACATTGTAATCTCATTATTACTTTTTAAAGTTAACAACTTGTTTGCCACTTGAAGAATGATGCTTGCAACAACCTTTTCCGTTGAATATATACTAAAAACCTCGTTTAATAATGCAGAAATTGTAATTTCATCAAATTCTAACAAAGCTTGTAGTATATCGTCCACTAAAACAACTTCTGTATCAGTAATTTTTTCTTTTTGAACGTTGTTCTGCAACCGATTCCCTTCTAATAACTGAACTGCTTGTCCAATCATCATCCCCTCAGAAACTTTGTTCATTAACCATTTCAAAATATGAATATGCTCTTCTGTATATAAACGATGCCCCGCACGATTTCTCTTTGGGGCAATAATATGATAGCGTCTTTCCCATGCGCGAAGTGTACTCGGTTGAATTCCGAGTATATTTGAGACAGCTTTTATATTATATTTTCCATTTGAATTCGGCATTATTTCCCTCCGCATAACGTAATGATATGTGTTTGGGAAGGTGCCCGAAAACGAAGAGGGAACAATGTTGTTCCATACCCATTACTAACAAAGAGAGTCGTATTAGAATGCTTATATACGCCACCCTTTAAATACTTTTCAGATGGAAACAACCGAATCTGGCCTCCATGTGTATGTCCACTTAATACGAGCGAAATTTGTTCATTACCAGACATTTTCTTTATTATATCTGGGTTGTGACTAATTAAAATGCGAAAACCTTCTTCTTTACAATCAGACAACGCTAAATCTAAACGATCTCGTTCTAATCCAACATCATCGATACCGAGTAAGCAAATTTTCTCTCCTAATTCAGACTCAAATACAACTCTTGTATTATCTAATACCTTCACATTATTTTCTATTAATAAAGCATCTAATTCGTGATATTCAATTTCATAGTCATTATTTCCCCATACAAAATATACAGGGGCTATTTCTCTTAACTTTTGAATATTTAAAGAGATTTGCGATAAAGGTACTCCTTTTTCAGCTAAATCACCGCCAATAATTACGATATCTGCTTTTCCTTTCACTCGTTCAATTAGCGAGCTAGAAATGATCCTTCTATGAATATCCGAAATAAAAAAAACTTTAACTTTTTGAAAACTTTCCGGAAATTCTTCGAATACTAAAGTATGTTCCAACACTGTATTACGCATCGCTTCTTTATACATTCCAAGAAGACATACAAAACCAATGCATATGAGAGTACATAATAATATAATCCATGACATATATTTTTTACTCTCCCTCCTCGTAAAGTATAGTCCTTAATTTTATGTGGAGCTATATATCACTCATTTAGCTAGCTCTCATACTTCGTGGACTTATCTTTTATAGGAATTTTCAATTCTTGTCCTACCTTCACTTCGTCTTCTTGTAAATCATTATACTTTTTTATTATTTCTATCCCATCTTCATCTGAGAAATATTGCTTCGCTATACTTTCTAAAGTTTCTCCATCTTTCACAACATGAGTTGCTACTTTCTCAGACTGCTTCTTTGATTCAGTCTTAGCGGAATCAAAGAAAATTACTTCAAACGCACTTTTCTCAGCATTATTACTATCACTTTTTACCTGTATATATTTATCCGTATACCATAGGATACTAATAGGTAACAATATGAACAAAAATGTTAACACTCGGACGAAAATGTGATTCATTTTAAACTTTGGTTTATTCTCTTTATTTCTATGAATTTCACTACGCGGCGGTAAACTTTCATCTTCTTCCACTTGCTCAACTTCTAACTCCTCTTCAAAATCAGGAATTCGTTTTCTCATGTTGTTCACCACCACCTTCCATTTATTTTCTTAATTGGAGCCCCATTATAAAATCAACAAGAAAGTGTGCAAAGATTGTTATAAACAAATTTCCTGTCCACTCGAATACATACCCAAAAACAAAACTAATAAAGCAGACGAAACAAAACAAAAAAGGCTTCGTTATATACCGAATATGTAACACAGCAAAAATTAAACTCGCTATTACAATTCCGAAATGAGTCTGCACTACACCTCTAAATAAAAACTCTTCCGCAAAGCCAATAATAAACGTGATAACGAGTAAATGCATGACAGAAATCCCTTGAAACATTCTATCGTTAATGCCACCATCATCAAACCAAGATTCTGGAAACACTCGCATTGCAACATAATCTAATAACACAATACAAATCGCTAACAAGCTACCTATTAAAAGTATAGAAACCGGTTCCCATTTCCATAAACTATAAACTTCTCTTTTATCTTGAAATAATATATATGCTAGTAAACAACCGATACCAATAATGATTAGTTGTGTTATGTAGAGATTCAGTCTTATTTCTCTCGGACTCATATCTTCAACATTATGCCTTTGAATGTTCATCATTCCTCCATCTTTCCTAGGCCGAAAAGCTTTTGTAACTCTGTTTCCCAATTATAGTCGAAAACTAACTGTTGCGCTCGTCTTTTTTTATAATCCGTTTTTGTAATACCACAGTAATCACAACAGTTTTCTATCTCTTTTTCTTTTCTATAACCGAATTGTTGTAATAAATATTCACGTCTACATCCTTGAACTTGTATCCATGACTTCATATTTTCTAGCTCACTATATTTATTACGCATTCTCACTTCCACTTCCGCTATTAATCTGTGCATTATTTCATCTGACAAGCTCTCTAACATGAGATTTCGCTGTTGTATGATTCCAAGATGTTCGAGATGATAACGTGTAAAGCGCCAATACTGTTCATTAAATCTTGCTGCATTATAACAAATTTCTTCTACATCTTCTAATGGTAATACTTTCGTTTGAAACATTCTTTCTTGTAGTAACGAAAATAAAAATTGTATTTGCGATTTACTTGGTAATTCATCTTCAATGATTGAAATTGGCAAATCGTGATCCAATGGACTACATAATAAAATGGCTATACTCAATTCTCCATCTCTTCCCGCTCTTCCAATTTCTTGTAAATAGGAAGCTACATTTGTCGGATATTGAAAATGAATAATATATCTTGTATTCGCCTTATTTACCCCCATCCCAAAAGCACTTGTACATATTACAATTTGCAACTGGTCATTCATAAACTGTTGTTGAATTAACATACGCTCTTCATGTTCCATACCACCATGATAAAAAGCTACACCTGTAATTCCTTTTCCTCTTAAATACTCGGTTAAACGCTCTGTCCAGGCCCTACTTGAACAATAAACAATACCAGGCCCTTGCAAATACATTACATGCTCAAAAAGCGCCTCTTTTTTTTCTTCTATTGTTTCCACAAATTGCACTTCCATCGCAATATTTGGACGATCAATTGAGTACACATGCTCAGCAATATTTTTTAGATTTAAACTTTCCGCTATATCTCGCAGTACATCCTTTGTCGCAGTTGCTGTTAATGCTAGTACTGTCGGAGATCCGATACTCTCAATTACTTTATCTAATTTTTTATAATCTGGCCGAAAATCATAGCCCCATTGTGAAATACAATGCGCTTCATCTACGACAAATAATGAAATATGAATTTTTTTCAATTCTCTTATTAGAAGTTCCGACTGCAACATCTCTGGTGATACGAAAACAAATTTATAAAAAGATAGCTTTTTCATTGCTTCTCTTTTTTCAATTAACGTCCGAAAACTATTCAATGCAATAACTCGATTTTTCACGACATACTTTAATTGCGTAACTTGGTCTTCCATTAAAGATAATAATGGTGATACAACAAGCACCGTACCCTCTTGCAGAAGCCCCGGAAGTTGATAACACATTGACTTTCCCCTTCCAGTCGGAAGCATTGCTACAACATCTTTTCCTTCCAATAAGTCCGTAATAACTCCTTTTTGCCCCGGACGAAATTCAGAATATCCAAACCACTTATATAAATATTCCTCAAGCTTCATTTATACCCTCCATCCGTGCCAATACAAGACGTACTTCAAAATAAGAGATTTCCTCTCCAACCGCTTGCTTCAACACACGCAATTTACGTGTTTGTAATGCTTCAATTACTTTTGTTACTTTTTCCATTTTTTCTTTTTCCATAAACATTTCAATAGAAAATTCTTTTTCTCGTAAAGCAATTTCTACAAAATGGTCTTCTATCGTGGCAACCTTCAAATTCCGAATTGTTGCTATTTCTTCTAAAGAGCGTCCTTGTCTCCAAAGATTATATGTTTTTTTCGTTGATAAACTAAATAAATCAGCTTTCTCATTTGGATACGATATAATTTCAGCTAATAATGGAAACTCGTTTTCTTTATTGCGAACTTCTTGAATAAGGAAATGAATTGTACCCCAAAATAAAAAATACACTCGAAATATATCTTGTTTCGTAATTTCCGCTAATTGTTGTAAAGTACACCCAATACGTTTATACCCAGTTAACCGATATATTACGATCGTCGCCTCTACTGGATTATTTTTTTGTAAAAGAGTATGCATTTCCTTCCATAATCTTTTAGCCAATTCACTTCTCATATACGGTATTCCAGTGAGAAAACGTTTCACCCACATCATTATTTCTGTATCCTGTTGAATTGGAATAAATTTCGTATTCGCCTGTTGTAAATTCGAAATGGTTTGAACGATCAATGATAATCTCTTCCAAAACGTTTCACCTATTTCCCCATAGTGTAAACCATTTAAATATGTCGGAAAGGCAAAGTCACCTTCCCATTTGTTTAATTGCACGTTACCAGCAGTCGTTAACACATATGTATTATCATGTATACCTTGAACTAAATCCGTTTGTAACAACTTTGCAACTTCTTGATCATAATCAGCTCTATTTAATGACTTATAAATCCCAAACAAAAAAGAAATTTGAAACATATTCCCATCTTGTAATGTTTGCGACGATCTCTTTCCTTTTAGTAAATAATAAATTGAAGAAACGGTTCTTTCACCATTCAATTGTTTTAAACAATATAATAAAGTATATTGTAGCTGCATTACCGCTTCCACCTCTCAGTCTAACTTCATTCCTTTTTCAATACGATTGCACATTAACTGCTATTCATTCAACTTATCATATTCACACTACATGCTTTTATATATTCTATTGTATCAAACGAAATAACATTTAAGTATTTTGAAAATCTTATGAAATAATTCAAAAATAAGTTGACACTCTAATTGATAAGCATTATCATTATAATTTTATGTTGAAAAGTTTTAAAAACCGTTTTACAATAAGATTATAATTTTTTGGCGAACTTTTCACATACATATTATCAGGAGGGAAAAAATATGGCAAAATATACAATCGTTGACAAAGATACTTGTATTGCATGCGGTGCTTGTGGTGCTGCTGCACCAGACATTTATGACTATGATGATGAAGGCATTGCATTTGTAATATTAGACGATAACCAAGGTATCGTTGAAATTCCAGATGTATTAATTGAAGATATGATGGATGCATTCGAAGGTTGTCCAACTGACTCAATTAAAGTTGCTGACGAATCATTTGATGGCGACTCTTTAAAATTCGAATAGTCTTTTATTAACTTCAAAAAATCCCCCTCATAAGTATGAGGGGGATTTTTCGAACTCTTTTTCATTCTCACTAACAAAAAAACCATTAGCAGTTACGCTGCCAATGGTTTAATATTTTTAAGCATTTTTCATTTTTGCAAATACCCATACTTTCAAGCGTGAAAATAATGCTACAAATACAATTGTTACAACAATTCCTTTAATTACATTAAACGGTAATATCGCCGTTACAATAGTTTGTCGCATAATATCACTAGACATAGCTGGTGAATTTAAAAACCAAGTGTACGCTGGTAAAATAATAAAGTAGTTTAACACACTCATAATAACTGTCATAGTAATTGTACCTAACATTAATCCTGTCGTTAAACTTTTTACTGTGCGATACTTTCGGAATAAGAATGCTGCTGGACCAATAAATAAACATCCCGCTATAAAGTTTGCTACTTCTCCTACTGGTACTCCCGTTAAACTTCCTTGAATTCCGTAATGCAAAATATTTTTTATCGCTTCTACAATTACACCTGCAATTGGACTAAAAATTATTGCCGCAATTAAAGCTGGCACATCACTAAAATCAATTTTTAAAAATGGCGGAAGCCCTGGGAATGGAAAATCCAACATCATTAGTAAATACGCAATACTACTTAGCATCGCTACACTCACCATCTGCACTACACTGTTTTTTTGTTTCATCTTTCTCTCTCCTTTTCCATCGATCTTCTCATGGAAAGTGGAAAGGTTCTGCTATGCCTATTTTTCATAGAACGAAAAAACCCTTTGTGATTTACACAAAGGGAGAATTTTAAGGCACATCAAACAGACGTTCAAATACTTATCTTTTTTGAACGCTTGAACCTCCATCTTCTCCCATCCAGACTGTACTGTCGGCTTTGGAATCACACCAAATCCTGCCTTAACGGCTCGCGGGCTTAGAACGAAATTATTAACTGTTCATCACCGCCGGTCGGGATTTTCACCCTGCCCCGAAGATAGACCGATATTCTATTTTCCACTTCATTATACAACAACATGATCGTATTGTGAACAAAAAAAGTGTAACTTACTAAAAATAAGTTATTGATTTTATATAATTAAAGAAACGATCACTATATTTTACAATACAACCCATATTTTTTATAATTCGGTATTTCTCCTATGAATCCCCCTAGTCATATGTCGTCAAAAGTGATAAGATGTTGAATTGTTAAGATAAGAACATTTTCTGAGTTATGGAGGAAATGTCATGAAGAAAGATAAAAGACACTCTATTCGAGAAGCAATGAAAAAGAACTTAAGAAAAGAATACTTTTATTTGAAAAAAGAATTACTTTTCTACTGTCCAATTGATCTAGGCACATTCTCAAGAGAGACATACTACGCTACTTTTGACCAAGATGGCATAAGTATTTATCAGTATGATAAAAAAACAGAAAGTAAATTAAAATTGTGTGAGCGTCATCCATGGAAGAGTTGGAATAAGGTAAAAGTTGATCACTATTTAACAACTTCTCAATTTATTTTCCAAGGTGAGCGAAACTGGATTTTATCCCTTTTCCAAAAAGGAAAAGAAGCTCAAAAAATAATTGAAGAACATACATCTTTACAAACGGAAGTTGTTTCCCGTCCGTTTTCCAAGAAGCTTCCTGGTTTCCGTTCTGATACACCATTGAATAAATACATCGGTAGCATTTGTTACACTGCACTTATTGCATTTTTATTAAAATGGATGATTCCATTTCAAGCACCACAAATCGCCCTGTATTCTCTTTCAATTGGCTTTATGCTTCTTGGTTTACTTTGTCTTACAATTGGTCTAATCGAACCAACTATCGTACTATTTCGGACAAAAGAAAAAACAAGAACAAAAGTCTTTTACTTATATAGCTACTTAGCTATTACTGGATTTATATGTGTCTTTATTTTTTGGTAAAAGAAGCCGTCCCAAAAGATCTTTTGGGACGGTTTTTCGTTAAGGATAGGTTGCTCTTACTGTCGCATTTTATTGTTAGTCGATATTTCTTGTCGAAATGTCGATATAATTTCATTTACTATCGCAATCTTAAATAAGAAGAAAATAAATTTATTCAAAAGTTATGCTTTTGGGACGTTGCCTTTACTTGACGTATAGTTGTTGGTTCGGATAGATTTGCTCTTGTCGCAATCCATTCCTCACTTTAATTTCCTCAACTGTCATACTAAATTTCCGGGCAATACCAACTAAAGTATCACCTTTTTGTACAATATATAGTGATGATGACACAACTTGATTTTTTTGTTCATTTAAAACAAGCAACGGATTCATCGCATTCCTTTTCTCCATCGTCCATCTCCCTTGATGCACTTCTAAATGTAAATGAGCTCCTCGCGATTCTCCTGTATTCCCTACCTCTCCAATTAGCTCTCCTTTTGAAATGTTATCACCTTGAACTACATATCTCTTATTTAAATGCGCATAAACAGCCTCATATTCTCCATGTTTAATAAACACAACATTTCCATAACTACTTGAAAAATAAGACTTTGTCACCTTACCATTTTGAATAGCTGCAACAGGCGTTCCAATAGGCGCAGCTATATCAATACCATAGTGTTTCCCATGTCTTGTCCCGAAATAATCACTTATCTGCCCATCAACAGGCCATATCCACTGATTCCCTTCAGCGTAAACATGTAATTGAGATAAAAATAATACACTCAATATCACCACGCCACATTTTAACGCTTTCATATACATCCTCCATTTTCTAATAACCGTCATACCTTCTCTATTGTGGGATATTACAGAAAAAAGTATACAAAAAAAAGAAAGTGGATTACTCCACTTCCTTCTCTTCTTTATTACGAAAAACAAGTGCACTGCGGTTATACTCCACATCTTTCACTTGTAAACGCGCATTTATTACTCTAGCAAGCGCAAATAAATAATCAGATAACCTATTTATATACTTTAGAACAATTTCATTGGTTTCTCCTTCTTTTTGCAATGACACTATACAACGTTCTGCTCTTCTTATAACTGTACGTGCAATGTGTAGTGCAGCCGATATCTCGCTACCGCCTGGTAAAATAAAACGCTCTAAAGGCGGCGCTTCTTCTGTATACGAATCAATTCGTCTCTCTAAATACTCGACCATCTCTATCGTTACTTTATAAGGGATTTTCTTCTCTACTATTGCTAAATCCCCTCCACAATCAAATAGTTCATGTTGAATATTTTCAAGTTCGTTATAAATGTTACGAAAACATTCCTCTTGTAATTTAGACATGGCATATCCGATATGAGAATTCGCCTCATCAATTGTTCCATAGGCTTCTACACGTATATGATCTTTATCCACTCGGCCACCTATGACACTCGTTTCCCCTTTATCACCTGTTTTTGTATAAAGTTTCATTTCATTATGACACCTCTCTTTTTATTTTCATTCTGATTATTAAAGAAAAAAAACTCTACCATTCTTTATTTAATTGCACTTACAAAAAAATAAAAAAACAGTAAAGCTTTTATTCATGATCAACTTTTAAAAAACATATATATCTAAATTATACGATTTGGTAAATATACAGAGAATGTAGTTCCTTCTCCAACGACACTTGATACAGAAATTTTCCCGTCATGACCTTGAACAATATTTTTAGCAATCGCAAGCCCGAGTCCTGTTCCAACTTTTTTCCCTCGCGTTCTTGCTTTATCAGCTTTATAGAATCGATCGAACAAGAACGGAATATCTTCTTCTGGAATACCAGCACCTGAATCTTGCACTTCGAAAGTAAGGCCACTATTTTTCGTATTAATTACAAGTGTAACATGTCCACCTGCATTTGTATGACGGATTGCATTATCAATTAAATTCGTCAGTACTTGTTCCATACGGTCTGCATCAAACGGATATTGTTCAATTGGACTTTGGAAATCCACTGTTAATTGGACTTCTTTATCCTTTGCAATCCCCTGGAATTTACGGCCAATTTTTTCGACAAATGGATGAATATCTACTTCACCTATATGTAACTCTACATGTCCACTCTCCATACGGGCTAAATCTAATAACTCATTTACAAGTTTACCTAAACGAACAGATTCATCATAAATAATTTGAACAAACTCATTAATTTCTTCTTTCGTTTGCACAATATCATCTAAAATTGCTTCACTATATCCTTGAAGCATTACCATCGGTGTACGAAGTTCATGTGATACATTCGCAATAAAGTCTTGACGCATTTTCTCAAGACGACGCTCCTCCGTCATATCTCGCAATACTGCTACAGCTCCACGAATTTTTGTTTGATTGTAAAGCGGTGTCATAAGAACTACGTAGTTACCTTTTTGCAAATTAATTTCAACAACTTGTTGTTGCTCGCTTTCTACAACGAGATGGAATAGTTCAACAAGTTCAAAAGGCAGTTTTTTACTTAACTCTAATTCTTTTTCTTCTTGCCAAACTTGTAAGAAGTTTTCTGCCGGTGGGTTGATAACAACGACTTCACCTTCTTGATTTAACGTAATAACACCATCTGCCATACTACTCAAAATGCTAGCTAACTGCTCTTTTTCTTGCTGCAGGGCATTCATATTAAACTTCAACTGTTTCCCCATTTGATTTAAAGCAGTTGCAAGCTCACCAATTTCGTCCTGCGACACCATAGGGGCTTTCGTATCAAATTTCCCGCGCGCTACCTCAAATGCAACCTCACGCATTTTACGAAGCGGTGCCGTAATTCGAGTAGATAAGAAAAATGCAAAGAAAGTTGTTAAAATAATCGCAATCCCGGCTGATAAGAAAATAAAATCAGTCGTTCTCTCCATACCTTGTATTGGAACTTGCAATGATTCATATACAAACACTGCACTTTGATTTTTTGACTGTACTGGTTTCCCGACGATCATAATATCATTTTCAGTATTTTTATTCTTCCTACTATTAGAAGCTTTTCTAATATTATTCTTAATATCCTTTTTATCTGTAAAAACAGCTGCTAATTCTTTATCATTTTTCAAATCATCTATTGTAAGAGTAACTAATCCTTCTTGTTTCGGCGAAGAAGAAATTTCCTTACCGTCTTCTACAATGATAATCCTTGAAAGTGGATCAGAAAATTTGTAAGCAATATTCTCAATCGTTTTTACATCGGCACCTTCTTCAATTAATTCCGTGACACTTGTTGCAACTTTCTGAAGCCTAGCTTCACTCATATCAACATAATACGTTCTAAAAAACTGTGAAAGTAAAATAGCAACAAATCCAAGAACAAACGAAACGAGAAGTAATATGGTCATCCATAACTTCCCTACTACACTTCTCCAAAGCATCAGTCGTTCACAACCTCAAACTTGTAACCTACGCCCCAAACGGTAACAATCATTTTCGCTGCATCTGGTGATTGTTTACTTAACTTTTCACGTAAACGCTTTACATGCGTATCAACTGTACGTAAATCTCCGAAGAACTCATATTGCCATACTTCTTTTAACAATTGCTCACGGTCAAAAACTTTATCCGGGGATTTCGCTAAGAATAATAGTAATTCATATTCTTTCGGTGTTAAGTTTACTTCATTACCATCCGCTGTAACGCGGTGCGCATCATTATCAATTGTTAAATGAGGGAAAACAGTAACATCTTTCGTCGTTGTATCTTGTGTAAAGAATGTCGTTGGTACAGCGCGGCGTAATACCGCTTTCACACGAAGTACTACTTCACGCGGGCTAAACGGCTTTACAATATAATCATCAGTTCCAACTTCAAACCCTTGTACCCTATTTACTTCTTCACCTTTTGCTGTCAGCATAATAATTGGCGTCGCTTTCTTCTCACGAATCCCTTTACACACTTCGATACCATCTTTACCAGGCATCATAATATCCAGTAGGATTAAATCATAATCATTTTGTAACGCCATTTCTAAAGCTGTATCACCATTATCCGCTTCTTCAATTGTGTATTGCTCTCTTTCTAAATACATCTTTAATAAACGACGAATACGATCCTCATCGTCTACAATTAAAATTCTTGATTCATTTTCCATTTCTACCCGCTGCGTACTTTTACCACAACGGTTTACACCTACCCTTCTACAATATAATGTTGCACCTATCCTCGTTTAATTAAGCATTTTTTAACGTTCCACTTCCCATATTATGCTTCACAAGAATAATAAAGTTTGTTCATTTTTTTTCCAAAACTATGTATTTTTTTTGAACAGTATATTTGGTCCTCGACATCATTTTACAGAATCAACCGCTACTTTGTCATGTTTTTCTCAAAAAAGAAGAAAATTTGACAAAAATAAAATAGGAAAGTGACATACACTCTCCTATTTTAGTTCTCTATGCATATGAATGTAAACCCGCGATAATTAAGTTTACTACAATAAAGTTAAACATAATGATTGCAAAACCAATCACTGCAAGCCAGGCGGATTTTTCTCCATGCCATCCTTTAGATAAACGTAAATGTAATACCGCAGCATAAAAGAGCCAAGTAATAAGCGCCCAAACTTCTTTTGGATCCCAACCCCAAAAGCGCGTCCAAGCGATTTGAGCCCAGATCATTGCAAAGATTAATGCTCCTAATGTAAACACCGGGAATCCTATCGCAATAGAACGATATCCGATTTCATCTAATAAATCACTATTCGTATTCTTTACTAACGGCTGAAGTGCCGCTGACACTCGCTTACGTAAAACAAGTCTTAATACAATATAAAGTAGCGTTCCGACTAACACTGACCAAATAACAGTATTTAACTTTTTCGCATTTACAATCGCTGGAACTTCAACCGCCGGTTCTAATTTATTTTCTGTCATTAACTTCCCTTCATGCGGTCCAACTAAAGCAGGGAGATTATACTTCATTTCAACTTGTTGTTCATTTTTATCAATCCATTGAAACTTCGCTTCGTATTTCATACTAGAAAATACCGTTGTTATTCCAATAAACCCAACTGTACAAACAAGTGTGAAAACTACTGTCTCTAACCAAAATGTACGCTTACTTCTTGTTGATTGATCTACATTTTTCAGTAAATACATTACGCCTGTAATAAAACTAATTGCTAATATTGCTTGTCCCGCTGCCGCTGTCGTTACATGAATATGTAGCCAATTACTCTTTAAAGATGGGATAAGCGGCGAAATTTCTCTCGGGAACATACTTGCATAAGCGATTAATAAAAGAGCTACCGGTAAAGCAAATAAACCAATAATACTTACACGATATACAAAGTACATAATGATAAAAGCTCCCACAAGCATCATGCCAAAAAATGTACCAAATTCAAAAAAGTTACTAACCGGTGCATGTCCTGATGCGATCCATCTTGTAACAAAATATACTATTTGTGCAATAAATCCTAAAATTGTTATAGTTATACCTATATTTGCCCACTTGTTACCTTTTTCTTTAATTGCTCCTCCAAAAAATAAAGTTGCAATTAAATATAAGATAAACGCCGCGAACAGAAAATTACTACTTATTTGTACCATATCGTTTCCCCACCTTAACTAATTTTTTTCATTCATTTTATCGTGTGGTTGTGGAATCGCTGTTCCTTCTAGTACTCTTTCAATATCTTTCTTTAAGCCGAACCAATTTTTATTCGTATGGCCTGCAACCCACCATTCATCATTAACACGTTGTATCCAAATACGGCGATGGTTCCAATACATACCTTGAATCACACCAACCATAAATATAAATCCTCCAATACCGAGAATCAAAAGCGTCAAATCTTTTCTTACTGTAAGAGCTGTTGCATTTTGCATTTCCACACCTGCAAATGACATTTTATATTTATTATTCCCGTCAGGCTCTATGTTTTGCTGAATACCGACGAAACTAACCTCACCATCTGGTGTTTCCGGGGTAAACATTTTAAAGACGAATGCAGGATTATTCGGTAATTTTGTTTTCGTATTCGGCCTTCCATTCTCATCAAAATAAAAATCAGGAAAATAGCTTAATAGTTCTAGAGAATACCCATTTCCTAAATCATATTTTTCTGTAGGATTCGCTAAATCTACTTTAATCGGTCCCAACTTTTGATTATTTTCTTTGTTTTGCAAATGGAAAGACATGCTTTTAAATTCACTTTCTTTGTAATCCACTTGATAAACAGCAAATTGATCAAATTTCAGTGGCTCATTCACTCGAATTTCAGCTTCTTTTACCTTTTCTAATTTTGGTTTTTGACCCGCTATATTTTCTCCTACCGCTTTATATAATACAGCATTTGTTTGGAAGTTTTTCGCAATCATTTTATCACCAACACGATCAATTGCTTCATCAAAAACTTCTTTATCCTTACTCTTATCATAAACTTCCTTGATAAACTTTTCGTTTTTCAAATAGTATTGACCTTCTGTTCCTGGTATTTCTTTCGTTTCACCGTCACGTAACCAAAGTGCTTCATCTACATACATACTCGGTAAAAAACGTAGCATTGCACCGAATAGAAAGATAATAAGACCAATATGGTTTACATATGGACCCCAACGTGAAAAACGTCCCTTTTCCGCTAAAACGTTCCCGTCTTCCACTTTCACATTATAATTACGTTTCTTTAAATTAATTTGAACTCGTTCTAAGTCACCTTCATGCGGCGTACCAGTCCCGTGCACTCTCTGTCTTTTCAAAAAACTTGGGTGTCTTTTCACCCCTTGTTTTTTTAAAGCTTTATAAAGAGGAATGACACGGTCTAAACTACATATAACAAGTGAAATACCAATAGAAGCAATTAAAATCATGTACCACCATGATCCATATAAATTATTAAATCCTAATTGATAGTATAATTGTCCTAAAAATCCATACTCGGTCTTATAATATTCAGCTGGTTCGATTCCTGGAGTTATGTACATTTCTTGGGGAAAGATAGTTCCTATTGCCGATGCAGCTAAAGTTATTACGATTAACCATACACCTACTTTTACAGAAGAGAAAAAACTCCAAATTTTATCGACTATCGTTTTTGTATGTGTGAGAGATCTCCGAGCACTCCCCTCATATCTCATATCCAATAATTTTATATTTTCATTACTTTCAAATGGTTTCCCACATGCTTCACAAAAAATGGTTCCTATCGGATTAACATGTCCACATTCACACTTAATTTCTTTCAAAGCTCTCACCGCCCTTTTATCTATATGTACTATTGTATATTCCAGCTTAGAGTTACCGCAATACTCAGAATTTTTAAAGCGAAGGCGCTATACGTAAGCACCTCTTATGTAAAGGCTTTCTTAATTATGGAGTGATTTTCTTTAAGTACTCTTCCAATTGTTCCTTCGTTTGCTCACCTATAATTTGCTCTACTACTTTTCCTTCTTTATCAATTAAAAAGGTTGTTGGTAATGGTCCCACTCCATATGTACCTATGATCTTTTGCCCTTTATCAATTGCAACTGGGAATTTCAAATCATATTGTTTCACAAAGTTCTTCACTGCGATATCCGTTTCATCTGCATCTAAGGCAATAATTTCAACGCCTTTTTCTTTATATTTCGGATATAACTCATTCATATAAGGCATTTCTTTTTCACAAGGTTTACACCAAGTTCCCCAAAAATTTAAAAATACACCTTTTCCCTTTAAATCTTTTAATTCAATATTCTTTCCTTCTAAATCAGTTACAACAAAGTTAGGTGCTTCTTTTCCAATTTGCATTTTCTCTTTATCAGTAAAAAATCCTTGATATAGCGTAAACCCTACCGCACCGCTTAAAATGAGCAAAATGATAACACGAAATAATAAGCGATTTTTTTTCATGTTGTCTCCCCTCTCTTCGACGAGTGATAAATATATGTATTTTTTAATAAATCACCAGCGGAGCATTCCACTGGTGAAAGTTTCACAATATAGATTAGCGAGGCTTTGTAGAAGCCAATGCACGTAATTGTTTCACCTCATGTGGTGTTAATTCTCTTGCATCACCAGGACGCAAGCTACCCACTTCTAAAAAGGCATAACGTTCACGTTTTAATTTCATTACTTTACAATCTAACGCTTCAAACATGCGGCGTACTTGACGGTTACGTCCTTCATGAATCGTTAATTGTACAATCGCCATCTCTTTACGCTTGTCCCAAGAAATAATTTTCACTTGTGCTGGTGCTGTTTTCCCATCTTCTAATGCAACACCTCGTTCTAACATGCGAATTTTATCACCTGTTAATGGCCCTTTAATTTTCGCAACATACGTTTTTTCAACCTTATATCTCGGATGCATTAATACATTTGCAAATTCACCATCATTTGTCATCAATAATACGCCAGACGTATCATAATCTAAGCGTCCGATTGGGAATAAACGTTGTCTAATTTCAGGGAAAAAGTCTGTTACAACATTTCTTCCTTTATCATCTGATACACTTGAAATTACACCAGTTGGTTTATATAGTAAAAAATAAACAGGTTCTTCTTTTTCAAGAGGGATGTTATTTACTTCCACTTTATCTTGAGGAGTTACTTTTGTTCCTAACTCCTTCACTATTTTCCCATTAACTTTCACTTTTCCTTGCTGAATTAATTCCTCAGCCTTTCTTCTCGATGCAATACCTGCTTGCGCAATCACTTTTTGTAATCGTTCCATTTCTTTTTTTCACCTCAAATTTATCTTACCTTACATTAGAAAGACTTGGCAACCGCCTAAGCTTTATGCCATTTACTTCGCCTACCTTTAACAACATAGCAATGATAATAAACGTATAAAGGCCATATCACGTTTTCACCCTTTATTATTATTTACACTTTTTCATGTTGTCCACGATAAAAGTTCACCATTTTGTCAAAAATACCGCATAAAAAAACCACTATTAAACTACACGTTAATAGTGGTCGTATACGTATTATAAGCGAAATAGCGCAAAAAATGAATAGCATTACCGAAACAATAGGGAAACAAACACAATCGAACAAATAATTCCGATTAAATCTGCAAAAAGTCCTACCTTTAATGCATCTCCCATTTTTCTAATACCGACAGCCCCAAAGTATACTGTTAATATATAAAAAGTCGTATCTGTGCTACCTTGCATCGTTGAAGCTAACCTACCAATAAACGAGTCTGGCCCATATGTAGCGATTAAGTCGGTCGTAATACTTAAACCAGCAGATCCCGAAATCGGACGTATAAGTGCAAGTGGAACGATTTCGGCTGGTACATGAATAAAGTCTAACATCGGCTTCATTACCGATATCATTGCATCTAAAGCACCTGATGCCCGAAAAATAGAAATAGATACAAGCATTCCAACCATAAACGGCAAAATGGAAACCGCAATTTGAATCCCTTCTTTTCCGCCCTCAACGAACGATTCGTACGTTGGAACTTTCTTTATCGTGCCATACAAAAGGATAAAACCAATTACACAAGGAATTACCCATAATGAAATTGTATTTACAATACTCATTTTTTCCGCCCCTTTCTACTCCTTCTCCGGTAAAAATAGCGGTCAATCCAAATCGCTCCAATCATCGATAACACTTGTGCTATAAATGTTACGCCAACGATTTCAGTAGGGTTTGCTGATTCATAAGTCATTCGAATCGAAATGACAGTAGTCGGAATTAATGTAATCGCTGAAGTATTTAATGCTAGAAACGTCACCATAGAACGACTTGCTGAATCCTTTCCACCATTTAACTCTTTCAGTTGTTCCATTGCTTTAATACCTAAAGGTGTTGCTGCATTACCTAACCCAAAAAAGTTCGCCATCATATTTGATAAAATGAATCCCATTGACGGGTGATCCTTCGGTATTTCTGGAAATAATCTTTTTACTATCGGCATAAAAAGTGATACTAACTTCTTTAACAATCCAGCTTCCTCAGCAATTTTCATTAAACCGAGCCAAAATACTAAAACACTAATAAGTCCAATACAAATCGTTACAGCATCTTTTGACCCTTCAAACACTGCTTTGGTCACTTCTTCCATCGTTCCATTTATCATGGCATACACAATCCCTATAACTGCCATCGCTGCCCATACGAGATTAACCATCTATCCCAACACCTATCATGTAAGAGAAGATTTCTTTTACGTTATTCCAATACATTCCCGTTGTAGCTACTAACTTTCGTTTACTGTAAAACAAATTTCGTTCTCCGACTTTCTCGTTCCCTACATAAATTTCTGTCTTCCCAATCTTTACTCCATCCGTAAGTTTTGCACTTTTATCGAGCTCAACTTTCAATAACACGCTCTTTCTTTCCTCTTCAGTTAAAGGTACAGAAAAACTATTTTTCGTATAAACATGATTGGCATATTTCTTTTCATTTATTTCAGCGAGTGCGCCTTGTCCTAAAACTTTCGCTTGCTTATAGCGTTCAAAGCCTTTATCAAACAAATTCATATGATCATCCCAGTCACTAGAAGCACTCAAAGTTACGACAATTAAATCTAGTCCATCTTTTGAAGCTGTTGTGACAAGCGTCCGTCCTGCTTTCTTCGTAAAACCTGTCTTTCCCCCTGTTGCAAATTCATAATAAGATGTCACAAGCTTATGTTTATTTTTCCACGGATAATCCCAAGAATCTGATTTATACGTTTTTGTTCCAAAAATTTTCTTAAAGGTCTCGTTCCCCATTGCATATTTCGTTAATAATGCCATGTCATAAGCCGACGAATAATGCGATCCATCCCCATCCAAGCCATGCGGGTTTGAGAAATGCGTATCTTTCATTCCGATTTCTTTCGCCTTTTCATTCATTAAATATACAAATCCTTCTATACTCCCTCCCACATTTTCAGCAATTACTTGTGCTGCATCATTACCAGATCTAAGCATTAATCCGTAAACTAAATCTTCTAACTTAACTTTTTGTCCAGGTTTTAAATAAATTGCCGATCCTTCTACTCGTACCGCTTCATTACTAACCGATACTAATTCTTTCATTTTTCCTGATTCAGCAGCTAACAATGCTGTCATAATTTTTGTTATACTAGCAATTTTTTGTGGCTCATGTTCTAATTTCCCATATAGCACACGACCGGATTGTTGTTCCATTAAGACTGCGTTACGAGCACTGACACCACCGTTCATTTTTGCATATGCAGGAATTGGCATAACGCTTGCGTACATTATAATTAGCGTAATTATTATACAAATTCGTCTCATATTTCCCCCCACGTCCTTTTGGCACTTTTTGTACAAGTGTATGCTTGGCCTTTTAAAATATGAACGAAATCTTCCTTCCACCTCCACTAAAAAAGACGCATGAGATATGCGTCTAATACGGTGTCCATTCAATTTGCTTCGCACTTTCAAATCTCTTTTCTACATCTGGCCAATTTACAACATTCCACCAATTTTTAATATATTCATCTTTTCGATTTTGATATTGTAAATAATACGCATGTTCCCATACATCCAGTACAAGGAGTGGTATCGTATCCCACTGCGTAAACAATTGATGAAGCGTACTTTGCAAAATTTCTAACCTTCCTGAACGGGGTACCCATACAAGAATTGCCCATCCTGAACCTTCCACTTTAGAAGCGGCTTCCGTGAAATGCTTTTGAAAACGTAAAAAACTTCCGAAATCTTGCTCAATTTGTTGTGAAAAAGCCCCTCTCGGACTTCCACCACCATCTTTTTTCATGTTATTCCAAAATATCGTGTGTAAGTAATGACCTGATCCATGAAAAGCCGCTTCTCTTTCCCAATGCTTAATTAAATCAAATTGATTTGTTTTCCTCGCTTCTTCCATCATCTTCTCTGCTTTATTTAATCCTTCCACGTAACTACGATGGTGTTTATCATGGTGTAACATCATAATTTCTCGTGAAATGTACGGTTCTAGCGCATTATATGGATAAGGTAATGGCGGAAGGGTATGCCCCCCAATCGGAACAGCTCGTTCGCTATCCCCTCTTTCACATAGTTCATATTCCTCTCCTTCTTGCATAAATACTTCCTGTAAATGGTGTTGAATATGTTCTACATCATCACTTATTTCATACATAAACTCGGCATCTGTGTCGTATTCATGCTCTTTCATACGCTCTAATAACGTTTGAATTTTATAAGCAAGCATATGGACATCATACACTTCCATTGCACGGCTATCTAATACTTGAAGAACACTTTCACACCAGCTTTCTACTTCATGAAAGTAATCTGTAAATACACCTTGCTGACTCATGTCACACCTCCTTGATGCTATCCACTTTAACTATATTCAATTAAAATCCCTTATATAACTGGACAAAAGGAAAAGAAGCTAAGTATCCTTAGCTTCTTTTCCTTAATTAATATTTGTGCAACATTTTTGTTTGGTAATCTGTCTCATAATATTCTAGTTCTTCACGCATCAATTGAAATTTCCCTTCTAAATCCTTCATCATTCGTTCTATAGATCTAGGGGGGATTTGCTGAAAAACAATAGAATTTTTCCCTGTATAAGCAGAACGACTATTTTCATACCAATGATCATTCTTTGGCGAAAAAAACTCTGCAATTACTTGATGGTAAATCTTATATAAAACTGTTTCAGCTGCGGTCTTTCGAAATGGTTGGCTATTCAGCAAAACAAAACATGCATCAAGTCCTTCTTCACAAAAAACAAGAAGTCTTCTTATTGATGCTAATATCCCTTTATAGTATTGCTCGTTTCCTGTTGGTGTCTCCTCCAATAAAGAAGGTAACGTATGATAATTTACATAATTAGTTATCAAGGAAATTACATCTTCTAAAAATATAGAAACTTGTTCTGTTTGATTTTCAACCATCAAATTAGACATGGCTTCTCTCTCCTTTGCCGTTTTACGCTATTTCTACTCTTTTATTTTTATGTAATTCAGCTAATATTTCTTGTACTTTCACCACTGTTCCCTCATCAAAGTATCGTTGAAAGTCTGTTACTTCATTGAGATACAAGCGCTTCTGCGCGCGTAGCTCTTTATCTTTCAGTAAACAAGCGATCGCTACAATATCTCGTAAATATACGTCTTGTTCTTCTACTTTATAAACTGGATTTCCTTCAAAAGGGGTAATTTCTTGTAAAATTTCTTCAAAATATCGAACATATAAGACAGAAAAGGTTTTCTCTTGATTATTTAATATATATGTCACTTCAGATCTATTAAAAAAATCTTCTGATGTATTCGGTTTTGCTTTTTCTAACTCATATCCTGCATAACCTATTATAATCATCTACTTCCCCTCTCTTCCTTCTTTCATCTTATCTTAACTTAATTTTCTGATAAACGAAATATTCTTTTAAATATAACCTATATAAAAAATAGCTTCCCTATACAGGAATTTACCTTTTTATTTTTCTTGAAGTTTGTCATAATAATATTATTGTCTCAGTTTTCTTACACAAGGAGAGTTGTATTTATGTCGTTTTCATGGAAACGTTTCTTACAAATCGGGAAAATAATCTTCCCATTTGTTGTCTTAACAATTGTTTTCTTTCAAGCTAAAAAAGAATTAGCAGGCATTTCTTTTTTAGAAGCAATTGAAACAATTAAAAACATTCCAACTGGTGGGGTATTTTTAGCGATTACACTCGGTGCATTTGCCGTTTCAACAATGTTCTTTTATGACTTTGTTATGCTTCGTTACTTAAAAGCAGACATACCTGTACAAAAGATTTTCCGTATCTCATGGATTGCAAACACTTTAAATGGATTTATCGGTTTTGGTGGTCTTGTTGGTGCCGGTGTACGTACAATGCTATATCGTCCGCATATAAAAGATAATGGAAAACTTATTAAAAGTATTGCTTGGATGACAACCGCTTTTATTAACGGATTAGCCATTCTGTCATTCCTCGGCCTTATTGGAATATTAGACACTAGTTTTATTTTGCACGAAAAACCGTGGTTATGGCCTGTTCTTATCTTCTTTGCTCTTTTCGTTCCTATATATATTGGGTTTTCTAAAATTAAAAATAGAAAAACAAAACAGCTAGACGGACAAGAGGAAGAAGAAGAAGAGAAAAATCCAACTGTTTTATATTCATTAGTTTCATTAGTCGAGTGGGTATCTGCCGGTATCGTTATGTACGTCATTTTAATATTGTTTGGAATTGATATCGAATTTCAAAAGTTTTTAGGTGTTTACGTAATCGCTGCTTTAGCTGGTGTCGTAAGTCTTGTTCCTGGTGGCCTTGGTTCATTTGACCTTGTTTTCTTAACTGGACTAGGACAATACGGCGTTGATACAGGCGTATTACTACCTGCTATGTTATTATACCGACTTGTCTATTACATCTTACCATTCTGCCTAGGTCTCATTTTTGCAGCCTTTGAAATGACAGGAGCGGCCATAAAAAAAATTGAAGATAAACCCTTTATTGCACCTGCGTTAGAAACAACTGGTGTAATTTGGACTTTACAACGTGATTTTTTAGGGAAATTAGGTTCATGGGCATCCGCCGCTTTAACAGTATTCGCTGGCTTAATGGTTATTCTATCAACAATTTTACCGACTAGTATAAATCGAGCTCACGCCTTACATATTTTAGCTCCAAAGCACCTTATTCAATTTTCTTTTAGCTTATCATTAACATTCGGTATTCTCCTCCTGATTCTTTCGCGAGGCATATATTATGGAACAAAGCGTTCTTACTATATGACGATTGTTTCTTTAATTGGAGCAGCAATCTTTAATACCCTAAAAGGAATTGACATTGAAGAAACCTTTATTTTATTAATCGTACTTGCTGTGTTGTATATGCTTCGTAAAAGATTTATACGCGAGAAAATGGAAGTCTCACTTTCTGATATCGTAAAAGTATTTATCTTCTTATTACTTACGCTATATTTATATAAAAACTTAGGTATTTTATTTGCGGGTGCAAAAGAAGCGTTCCAACCTGATTTTGTCGTTCGAAATATTACACAAGTTAAACGAAGTGCATTAGCAGCAGCCTTTTTCGTTCCTACTTTTTTACTTATCGGCTCACTAATTGCCAATCGTTATCGTAGTCAATTTCCCGGGCAACCAGCTAATGATAAAAGGTTAGAAAACTTCTTAGATGAACATGGCGGGAATGTACTTAGTCATTTAGGTTTTTTAGGAGATAAACAGTTCTTCTTCAGTAGTGACGGAAAAGCACTTCTTCTCTTTTCAATTACTGGAAAACGTCTTGTTGTACTAGGTGATCCAATTGGTGATCCATCCTCCTACCGCACTGTGTTGCAAGAATTTTTGACTGAAGCTGATCGATTTGGGTATATTTGCGTATTCTATCAAATTGAAAGCATATGGATGAGCTTATACCACGATTTTGGCTACAACTTCTTTAAACTTGGTGAAGAAGCTGTCGTTGATTTAAATACGTTTACAATAACAGGAAAGAAACGTGCTGGTATGCGAGCCACTTTCAACCGTTTTGAACGAGAAGGTTATACATTCTCTATTCATGAGCCACCATTCTCAGACGAATTATACGAGGAATTAAAGAAAGTGTCTGACGCTTGGCTCGGCGGAAAAAAAGAGAAAGGATTTTCACTTGGGTACTTCGATCGTGAGTATATTAGTCGTGCCCCTATCGCTACATTATCTGATGCAGAAGGAAAAATCATTGCATTCACAACCTTTATGCCAGTATATCAAAGTGGCATATTATCTGTTGATTTAATGCGTTATTATCCAGATGCCCCTAGCGGAATTATGGATGCAATTTTTATCCACTTATTCCACTGGGCAAAAGAAAATGAATACCATTCCTTTAATATTGGTATGGCACCACTCTCAAATGTCGGTTTATCAACGCAATCGTTCTGGTCTGAACGAGTTGCTGCTGCAATATTTAATAACGTTCGTTACACATATAGCTTCAGCGGTTTACGACATTTCAAAGAAAAATATAAACCTGCATGGAGTGGAAAATATTTAGCATTTCGAAAGAATCATTCTTTACCAATTACAATGCTCTCTGTAACAAAATTAATAGGAAAACGAAAAAACAGCTAAGTACTTAGCTGTTTTTTCGTTTTTGCACTTGTATACTAAACTCCTTTTCATACTTCTTACCATTTATATAGAAATCCCCCCATATTTTATATGTTCCTTCTTCTGGAAATGTAATACGATATTGTAATTGCTCATCCGTATCAACAGGAATGGCATATAAAAAATGTCCCCTCGTTTCATCAACGATATATAGCGCGTTGACTTCGCCTCTCCCTGAATTTAATTTCAGCTTTTCTCCCTTTTTCGCTTGAAACTGAAATGTTAATGTCGTTGCCTCATTCGGATGTAATGCACCAAATAAAAGAGACACTTGATGCTCTCCTATATTTTTTGTAAGTACAGTATCGACAGGTAGTTTCTTTTTATTCTTGTCCTTGTTTGTCTCCTTTTTTTCTTCACCAAAATCTTTCTTAGCAAATGATTCCACGGACTTGTTTTCATTTTCATACAAAAATATCGTGTACCCTTCACCTTTTGCTACATCTGAAGATAGCTTATACGATCCATTTCCAGCAAATATAGGCTTCGTTTGTTGTATGTTTTTCAAATTCCCATCCACTATCACTGCTCGAATTTGATCGTTCACACCACGAACTTCATTATTCATTTTATTTAGCAATTGAAACGAAATATCGGCTTTTTCATTTCCCTTTTTATTTTTCACATCCCATTTCACTTCTTGAACATCTCCGGTCGTTTCTACAGTTTCTTGATATTTTTTTATGTAAAATCCTCCTGCCACAATAAGTACTAGTGCAATAAGCCCGATGACAAGATTTTTCAAAATATCACCTACCATTTTTATTGTCTTTATCCATGCAAAACCTCTTAAATATATATTCTAGATTATGATTTATGAAATCCTCCTCTTTTGCACATATTACAAATAAAAAAGATTTTAATTGAAAGGAGTCGTAGTGTATAATGCAAATGATATTGATTTCTATCAATACATTATAAGGAGGATTTTTCATGAGTGTACATATTGAAGCAAAACAAGGCGAAATTGCTGAATCTATTCTATTACCTGGTGATCCATTACGTGCAAAATATATTGCTGAAACATTTTTAGAGGATGTTACTTGTTATAATAACGTGCGTGGCATGTTAGGTTTTACTGGAACTTACAAAGGAAAGCGTGTATCTGTTCAAGGTACAGGTATGGGTGTTCCTTCTATTTCTATTTATGTAAACGAATTAATTCAAAGCTACGGAGTGAAAAATTTAATTCGTGTTGGGACATGTGGTGCAATTCAAAAAGATGTTAAGGTACGTGACGTTATTATTGCGATGACGGCTTGTACAGATTCTAATATGAATCGCTTAACATTCCCGGGTTTTGATTTTGCTCCTGCTGCAAACTTTGATCTTTTAAAGAAAGCTTACGATGCTGGAACAGAAAAAGGATTACACGTTCGTGTTGGTAACGTATTAACAGCAGATGTATTTTATCGTGAGAGCATGGACATGGTTAAAAAACTTGGAGATTACGGTGTATTAGCAGTAGAGATGGAGACGACTGCTCTTTACACATTAGCAGCTAAATATGGTGTAAATGCATTATCTGTATTAACAGTAAGCGACCATATCTTCACTGGTGAAGAAACAACATCTGAAGAGCGTCAAACTACATTTAACGAAATGATTGAAATCGCTTTAGATGCAGCAATTCAGCAATAGTACACTAAAGAACTCGTCATACGTCTGGCGAGTTCTTTTTTATGCTAAAATACTTCCATAGTCACTGTACCGTCTCTTTATGTGACTTTCTATAAAAAACTACTTTAGAGAGAGACAGATTTATCCCCTCTACTTTTTTGTAACCTTTGTTATAATTAAGAAATCATTTATATTACAGTATTTTTCATACGAGGTGAAACAGTGAAGAACAGAAGCATCGTCTTTAAACTATTTTTATTAACATCAACTTTATTTACAATCATATTTCTCCTTTTTTTCCTTGGACAATCTCTATTTTTAGAGAAGTTTTATATTAATAAAAAAGTAAAAACCGTTCAAACGGCTTTTGAAAAATTCGTAGATAATTATGAAAAAAGCGACAAAAGTTTTGAGGAAATCAGAAAGCTAAAACAAGAATTTCACGATAAAACGAATGCTGAAATGCAATTTTTAGATTCTAACGGCATTATTAAAAGTGAAAACAATTACTACATTGAGGTAATTAACCCTAATAACAATAAAACCTATTCCATCCCACTTAATAATCTTTTAACACCCGAAGAATATAATAAATTCGAAAATTTAGGCTTAAAAAAAGAGGGCATGATTCACGTAGAGGGATTTTTACAAGATAATATAATAACGCCACTAGAACTGACGACTAATTATAATCGATGGCGAAATGAAAATGTCAATTCGGATTTTCAAACAATTAGTGGTAACCCCTCTAAAAATAGACTCACAAATCGATATAAAACTACGTCTCAGATCAGTTTTACCGGTGTGATATCTAAATTACATATCCCTTCCAAATCTGAGGTTCGCCTTGCAAATGATTTTGAAACATTACAAGCTGTTGAATATTTTGCAAGCACTATTAGACAAGGTACTTCTAATTCAAATCAATTAAACACGTATATTTTAGATAGTGGGGAAAATATAAAAAACAGTGTCTTTGTAAAGCCTATTATGGAAAACGGAAAAACTAAGGAGTACGCTTTTGTGATAGCATCTTTACAACCTGTGAATGAAGCAATGCTCGTTTTAAAAGATTATTATGTCTATGCCTTAATTATCGTGTTTCTCGTTATTATTTTGTTATCCTTCTACTACTCAAAAATCATTGTTAAACCATTAATTAAGATAAATCGTGTTACAAAAAAAATGGCCAACTTTGATTTTAGCGAGAAGTTACCTGTTACAGCAGACGATGAAATTGGCGGGTTATCAAGTGGTATTAATACACTCTCTGTAAATTTAAAAGATCGAATCGACCGATTAAATGTTGCTAATACAAAATTACAACAAGATATTGAACGCGAACGTCAATTGGAAAAAACGAGAAAAGAATTCATTTCTGGTGTATCTCATGAATTAAAAACACCACTTAGTGTTATTCGTAGCTTCGCTGAAGGTATTCAAGATGGCGTAAGTAAAGATACGACATATTATACAAATGTTATTTTGGAAGAGACAGATAATATGAACAGGCTCATTGTTGAAATGTTAGAATTAGCAAAACTAGAATCAGGTACGTACAAACTAGAAATGTCGACATTCTCGATCGGTGAATTAATTCAACAAGTCTATACAAAATTATTATTTAGCATGGAGGAAAAACATTTACAAGTGGACATCCATGCTGACTCTTCTCTATTTGTTAAAGCAAATCGTAGCCGTATTGAGCAAGTCGTTGTAAACTTACTTAGCAATGCAATTCGATATACTCCAGATGGTGAAAAAATACACGTCTCTATTATAGAAACGGAAGATACAGTGAAAATCAAAATTGAAAACACAGGTAATCCTATTCCAGAAGAAAGCCTTGAAAAAATTTGGGATCGCTTCTACCGTTTAGACGCTTCTCGTAGCCGTCATACTGGAGGTACTGGCCTTGGGTTATCCATTGTGAAAAACATTTTAGATCTCCATCACGCTGAATACGGCGTGTATAATACCACTAATAGCGTTGTATTTTATTTTAATTTACAAAAAGTAAAAGAAGTCAAATAATTTGTCTTAATTTCACTAGGAGTTCACATGAAATTCACACTCTCCCTTTATAGTAAGAAACAAGTTAATCCTTTCCTTTACACATATAAAAGAGGAGAGTGCGTGAAATGAAACAAGCAGGACAACCTATTCAAAATGAAAAACAATTAGAAACTATCAAAAATATACTTTTACAATCTTCGAAACGTGATGGCTTATTATTCGTATTAGCTGTAAATTCTGGCTTAAAAGTAAGTGAAATCTTACAATTAAAAGTTAGTGATGTAATCGATGAAGACGAAAATGTTCGCCATTCCATTTTATTTTACAATGAAAAAGTAAAGAAACATAAATGGTTTGCTGTAAATGAAGACTTACAGCACGCAATCGAAGACTACATGAAAGAACGTAAAACTTGGAAACGTAATGAACCATTATTAAAGTCTCAAAAAGGAACAAAGTCTATTACGAGACAACATGCATGGTACATTTTAAACAAAGCTGCAAAAGAAGTTGGATTAGAAGGGATTAGCTCACATACACTTCGAAAAACTTGGGGCTATTGTGCATACAAATCAGGTGTTGATATTGCATTTTTACAACACTTCTTTGATCACAGTACTCCATCCAAAACTTTAAAGTATATCGGTATTGCTTAATAACTCTTATACATAAAAAGGTTACCATTTGTAAATTTGGTAACCTTTTTTATGTTTCATATTCTCTTTTCTTGTCTCTCCTATACTGTAGTGGTACTCTAATAGTAAGGGGGAGAAATTATGAACACATTAACAATTGAATTACCGAAAGAAACGGCTGAAAAACTTGATTTATTAAAGAAATCTTATGAAAAGAAAACAGGTGCTACAATTTCTGAAAGCACTCTCGTTCAAACACTTATCTCAAAGGAATTTATCCAAGCGATAACTCCTTTTGATTTACAACAAATCATCAATGGAAAAGAACAGCAGTAATTGCTGTTCTTTTTTTATTACTATTTAAAATATAAAGTGAAACTTTAATCAGTGGGGGTCTTGTTCATCCCCCACTGATTATTAGCCTTCACCAATCGAGCGTTTACGGGCAGCAGGGCTCCCACCTAACTTCTTTGCTCCAGCCGAATTTTGAGGTAGGAGTTTTACTGCCGTAAATAGCGGGATAAAAAGTTTTTTATTTATTTTCCGAAAAACTATTGACTATGATAATGATAACCATTATCATTTATTACGAAGCCAACAATTGATGAATCAACCAAACGCTCAGTAACATTGTTACCCCTCTTTTTCATATAGAAAGGCACTGTACATTCCCCCTGTTTGTACAGTGCCTTTCTTGTTTATCATCATTCAAACAAATTTAATTGCTCAGGCTTCGGCTCACCATATGTAATGTTCATCATTTTCATAAGCTGTTTCGCATTATCCGCTGCATCTCCGCCCGAATTATTATTAAACAATACAAATATATCCTTCGTCTTCTTTTTCAATCGCTCTAATCGTTCTACCCATTCCGCCAATTCTTTACTATTATAACGATATAGACAGCGAACCGCTCTCCAATTTTCTCCTTTATCCAGCCAACCATGAATATTTCGGCCATGAAAACGTATTAACGCCATGTCCGAGTTTGTTGCCTCTAATATAAGCGGTACTGATCCTATTCCAGCCTGAGGCTCATCGCAAATTGTATGAATCCAGTTTTCTTTTTCTAAAAACTGTAACGTCTTATCTCTCATTTCTGGATAAAACCATGTTTGATTTCGAAATTCTATTGCACATGGTAAATCTTCCATTTTTTCTTTCGTGTATCGAAGTAAATCTACATTTTTCACTTTACAATCAAACCATGGTGGATATTGAAATAAAATCATTTTTAATTTATTTGCTTCTATTAAAGGAAGAATGGATTGTTTATACACATCAAACATCTCATCGAACGTAGAAAAAGGGATTTCCCCTTTCATATGTCCTGTCATTCCTTGATAGGCTTTTACTATAAAAGAAAAATCTTTCGGCGTTTCCATCGCCCATTTTGTATAATTCCGCGCAGGTTGTATCGCATAAAATGAACTATCTACTTCCACAATGGGAAAATGTTCACTATAAGTTCGCAATTTATTTCTATTTTCATAGGGATTTATATATAAAGAATCATGATCTCCCCACCCTGTCACTCCAATGAAAAGCAAATATATCCCTCCCTTTTTAACTTCACCTTCTATCCATTCTACTCACTTCCCGGACATTTCAGCTAATCAATTTCATTAAGTAGCCCCTTCTTTAAGAGTATCCGTATAAAAATATGATATACTAAATGGAAGAATTTTTAAATTGAGGGGTTATTTATTTATGCTTCCAAACGATGATATTGTATCTCATGAAAAACGAATAGAAGAACTAGAAAATAAAGTGCGGTTATATGAAGAGCTTGTGAATCAATTACCACATCATTTCACATACAAAAATCCACATATTGGTTTACAAATAAAGAAAACGAGAACGACTCATTCCATTCAAAACATACAAAAAGAGAATAAAAAGGCTGATTTTCAACTTACTTGCGATTCATTATTTTTATTTGAACAACTTGAAACATACTTTGTTCATATTTTTGATGCTTTTTCACATCATGTCACCTTTGTTGATAGTAAAGGAAATATAACTTTATGTAATCAAGCTGCAGCAGATGATTTTGGTGTAGTACGAAATGATATAATTGGAAAGCCAATTCAACAATTACTAAACTTGCCAGAAGAACAAATTAAAGCGATTGAAACATTAAGAACAGGAACAGAAATATATAATGAAGAAGTGTTAGACAAAAACTATGGTATTTTAAACAATCGAATTATTCGGGATTATAACGGAGAGATTTTTAGAGTTATTAGTGTCTTCCATTATTTAAACACAGAACGTGATGCAGAAAAATTTTCATTAGCAGGACGAATCGCAGCTGGGATTGCTCATGAAGTACGAAATCCCCTTACAACGGTACGTGGATACTTGCAATTTCTACAAGATAACGTTTCTCCATCCAATAAAGAATTGTTTAAAAGTCTACTCATTCCTGAACTAGATCGTGCAAATAGTATTATCACAAAATTTTTAGCCATTTCAAAAACGCGTGAATTTACTAGAGAACCTTTTCCCATCAATACGTTTTTACGCGAATATATTCAACAACTACTTGCTAGTGAAGTTTTTTTACACAACATTTCTATTGACTATGAATTTTCTACGGAATTAGATGGTGTACTTGTCAATATCGATCGTCATGAACTTGTGCAAGTTTTTTTAAATTTATTTCAAAATGCTATCGATGCTCGAGGCGAAAGACCTCTTTCCATTCAAATCTCTAGTTATCGCCTAGATAACTTTGTTCGGATTACTTTCACAGATAACGGAACTGGGGTTCCTCCAGCTATTCAAGAATATATCTTTGATCCATTCTTCTCAACAAAAGATTCAGGAACAGGACTGGGCTTGTCAGTAACGAAGAAAATTATTCAAAATCATAACGGTACATTAAAAATGTCTAGTAATCAAAACGGTACAACTTTCACTATTTCTATTCCAATTTTACCTAAAGCGAACTATGAACGAATTAATCATTAAAAAGGTTGGGCTGTTCCACGAACTGCACGCAAATTGTTAGATATAATCTAACAATTTGCGTGCAGTTTTTTTATTCTAACCTATTCTTTTTTAACTCATATAAATCTTTCTCTATCTCTTAATTGTTCTTTGTTTTACAAGATAGGTAAACTTCTTATTTTTTTAGAAATAGTAGTTTGTCCCTCACGAATTCAGTTTAGTTTTCATTTTATTATATAGTCACGACTATTTATTCTATAAAAGAAAGGAATGAACAAATGTCCAACAAAAATAAAGGGAAAGTGTTTTATGGTAATGATTGTTGCGAAGTAAGAGCTTGCAGTTATATTAACATCTCTAAGGCAGAACTAAAAGAGTATGCTAGACTTCTTCAAGCTCTTGGTCAAAGTATTCAAGCTGTATTTCAAAACCCTTCTCAAGATAACATCGATAAACTAATTACTCTCCTGAATAATCTTCAAAAATTCCTCAGTTGCTTAGATTTATCACCTGCACAAGAAAAGATTGGTAGTTCTATTATTGCTAACTTATTAACTATCCTAAAGTCCTCACCTTTCTCATGCGGAGCATTGTACGTTGAACTACAAAGTTTGCTTAATTATTTATTGTATATTGCTAAGTTATTCAAAATCGATTGCTGTACTATCGATAAACTAGTTAAGCTCATTACAGAAATTCAAGCTATCCTAGTTCAATATGGATCAGGTTGCCTTGGTGGAGGAACAATAGGACCTACTGGACCTCAAGGACCGGCTGGTGCTCAAGGTGCTACTGGACTTCAAGGACCACAAGGTATTCAAGGTCCGGCTGGTGCTCAAGGTACTCAAGGTCCGGCTGGTGCTCAAGGTACTCAAGGTCCGGCTGGTGCTCAAGGTGCTCAAGGTACTCAAGGTACTCAAGGTCCGGCTGGCGCTCAAGGTGCTCAAGGTCCGGCTGGTGCTACTGGCGCTCAAGGTGCTCAAGGTCCGGCTGGTGCTACTGGCGCTCAAGGTGCTCAAGGTCCGGCTGGTGCTACTGGCGCTCAAGGTGCTCAAGGCGCTCAAGGTCCGGCTGGTGCTACTGGCGCTCAAGGTGCTCAAGGTCCGGCTGGTGCTACTGGCGCTCAAGGTACTCAAGGTCCGGCTGGTGCTACTGGCGCTCAAGGTGCTCAAGGCGCTCAAGGTCCGGCTGGTGCTACTGGCGCTCAAGGTGCTCAAGGTACTCAAGGTCCGGCTGGTGCTACTGGCGCTCAAGGTGCTCAAGGTCCGGCTGGTGCTACTGGTGCCCAAGGTGCTCAAGGCGCTCAAGGTCCGGCTGGTGCTACTGGTGCTCAAGGTACTCAAGGTACTCAAGGTACTCAAGGTACTCAAGGTCCGGCTGGTGCTACTGGTGCTCAAGGCGCTCAAGGTCCGGCTGGTGCTACTGGTGCCCAAGGTGCTCAAGGTACTCAAGGTACTCAAGGTCCGGCTGGTGCTACTGGCGCTCAAGGCGCTCAAGGTCCGGCTGGTGCTACCGGCGCTCAAGGTGCTCAAGGTACTCAAGGTCCGGCTGGTGCTACTGGCGCTCAAGGTGCTCAAGGTACTCAAGGTCCGGCTGGCGCTCAAGGTGCTCAAGGTGCTCAAGGTACTCAAGGTACTCAAGGTCCGGCTGGCGCTCAAGGTGCTCAAGGTCCGGCTGGTGCTACTGGTGCTCAAGGCGCTACTGGACCGTCGGGCACACCAATCCCTGTAACTATAGCAGCAATAGGAAATTCTAATCCACAAACTATATCACCTGGAACGAATATCCAATTCAATCAAGTTTTCGAACTAAATAATCTCATTTTTAATGACACTTCAGATACTTTAACTATTTTAGAAACAGGAGTATACGATATTAGTTTCTCAGCATCTACAACCTTCCCGGGTTCTTCACCATTTGGATTCGGTATTTCATTCAACGGTCAACCACCTACTCGTAATTTTTCAACTAACGTTATCGGTAGTGCGGTTTCTTTCTCCACAATTGTTACTTTAACAGCTGGTACAACAATCTCTGTACAACCTACAGTAAATACTATTTCCATCCCTAACACTGGTGACACAACAGCTACACTATCAGTCTTCCGAATTTACTAATTTTAGTTTTCATTTTATTTTTGAACGACCAAGAATGTTTGATTTATAGTAATTTGTATTATTTTGATTGTATGTTAAATCTTTCTTTTAATAAAAAGGAGCACTTATTTTGGAGGATAAGTGCTCCTTCTTTACGTTTCTTTACTTCAAATTTACTCTAGCTTAATCCTCTTTTTGTATGATGAATAGTGAAGACAAAGACATGAAAGAGGGATGACAATGCGAATTATATCACTGACACGTTTTTGGTTTGTTCTTATGGTATGCATAATTTTATGTATAGGGTTTCTTTTAACTCTAAACTATTCAAATGTTTCAAAAGCAGAAAGAAAAACCATTCCATACGAACTTCTGTATACAAAACAAAACAACATCCCGTATTCCTCTTCCACACAAAATGAAAAAAAAGTTATAAAAGGAATGCTTATTACAGAAGCTTCTAGTTATGAAAACCTACTTCAAATCGCTGAAACGATTAAAGATCAATATAAAAATAAAGACGTTGATGAAATAACACTCTCTATCCATAATGAAAATACTGGAAGTTTCGAAGAGGAATTGCCATATGAACCTATTAGTAAAGGAATAATAACCGTCACGTATGATTCTCAATCCTTCGGTAGGACCAATGTTACGCTAAATAAACTGAAGCTTTAATCCGTGGCGCTTTTCCCATCCCCACGGATTATTAAGTTAAACCCATCAAATTTTTATAGGCAGCTCGATTCTCACCTAACTTCTTTTCTGTTGCCACATTTTGAACCGAGATAAAACCGCTCATTTCTCATAAAAAAGAGGCGAACTCGCTATTCGCCTCTTTTTTTACCAAAATGGAATCCACTCTTTCACTTTATCTATCCATTCATTTTGCTGTTCTTTTCTTTGTTGTTCCTCTTCTTTTCGTTTTTTCTCTTCTTCTTTCCTTCGTTTTTCTTCCTCAATCGTTTTTAATTGTTTTGTATAATCCGCCTCAGGTATTAGTGATAACTGAAATGCCTTTTGAGTTGGATTTCCATTCGCTTTCTTCATAATATCCCGGAACATTGTCGTTGTAATTTGGCTGCCTCCTGGCACATAATGCTCACTATCCGTTTTATCATACCCTACCCAAATCGCACCTACTAAATCCGGTGTGTATCCAACAAACCACGAATCCTTCGCACCAGTGCTTGGTCCATTTACAAGCTGGGTAGTCCCTGTCTTGCCTGCGGTATCGATATTATTAACTTTCGCTTTTTCACCTGTTCCCCTTTCAATAACACCTTTTAATAAGTATGTCATCTTTTGGGCAACTTTCTCGTTCGTCACACGAGTTTCTTTCTTATACCATTTTCCAATTGTTTCCCCTTCAGCATTTTGGATTTCTCTAATGGCATGAGCTTCTACTTGGACACCATCATTTGCAAGTGCGCTATACGCTTGAGCCATTACAAATGGTGAAGTCCCTACATGCATACCTCCTAAAGCAATCGGATACGTATGGTCTTCAGGCTCTAATGGAATACCAAACCGCTCTAAAGATTTCAATCCTTTATCTAATCCAATTTTCTCTAATAGCCAAACTGCTGAAACATTATATGACTTTGCCACCGCTTCATACATCGTCACATTACCATGGAACGTATGATCACTATTTTGTGGTGCATATTCTTTAATATTAAACGGTTCATCTTTTAAGACATCGTATACTTCATATCCTTGTTCTAACGCTGGTACATACACTGCAAGAGGCTTTAACGTTGAACCTGGCTGTCTTTTTAATTGTGTTGCATGATTAAACTGCAAAAATTGATAAGGACCTCTGCCTCCAACTAAAGCCGGAACACCGCCAGTTTTTGGATTCATAAGGACCACTCCAGTTTGCATAAGCTGATCTGAGCCACTATCTTTAAAATAACTATCATTATTCACAACATCTTCAACCGCTTGTTGTTTTTTCGAGTCAAGTTCCGTATAAATACGATAGCCACCTGCTAAAATTTCATTTTGTGTTAATTCATACTTGTCCATCGCTTCTCTAACAATATAATCTACGTATTGAGAATATTTTCCCTTATATTTATCGTCAACACCACGTCGTAATACAAGACCTGATTCTTTCTCCTGATTATATTGTTCTTCAGAAATATATCCTTGCTCCTTCATTAAACCTAATACGACATTACGTCTTTCAATTGATTTATTAAAGTTTTTATACGGCGAATACGCAGATGGCGCTTTAATTAATCCTGCAATCGTTGCGGCTTCTGAAATCGTTAAGTCTTTTACTTCTTTATCAAAATAAGATTTAGCTGCTCTTTTTATCCCCCAAGCACCTTCACCAAAATAAATTTGATTCATATACATTTCAACAATTTCATCTTTCGTATAAGTACGTTCTATTTTTTTCGTTAGAAAGTATTCCTTTATTTTACGCGAGAATGTACGGTCTTGCGTTAAAAATACATTTTTCGCAAGTTGCTGTGTAATTGTACTACCACCTGCCACAACTTCACCGGCTGTAATGTTCTTAAATACAGCACTTATAATTCCACTATAGTAAATACCATGATGACTAAAAAATTCCTTATCTTCTACTGCAACAATTGCTTGAACCATAATATCAGGAATATCTTTCCTTTTGACCCCTTCTGTTTTAGAAGAAGCTAATTTAGTCGCAACTTCATTATTTGCATCATAAATTAAAGTCGGTTGTGGAACAGCTTGTTTTAATTCAGATATATCTTGAATGGAAATTATTATATTTACAACAATAAATAGAGTAGCAAGTAAACTTCCCAATACAATTAATGAATTGCGTAGTTTCTTCCTCTTATTGAACCACTCAAGCGTTTTTTTAAAGTGAGTGTTCTTCAATTTCATTGGTTCACTTCCTTCATTTGTTTACACTCTTCTTTTTAAAAGGAAGAATATACCTCCTTTTAAATTTATTATAATAACGTAGTCGTTCCTATAGTGTAAAGCTTTTCTTTCACATTCATACTTTTTGCAAGAAAAGGACATTCTACAAGTAAGATATTCATCGTTGAGTATTAATATTATTAATACAACAATGAGAGTTATGTTAAGTTTTTGTAAACTTTTCGATAAAATGTTTTAAAAAACGACAGTTTTTTGTTAGAATTGATTAGCCAATATATTTTACATATATTACTTTTGTGGGGGTAACAATAATGGTCTTTAAATCAAAAAAAGATAAATTTTCTGAAATGCTTATGAACGTTTCCGAAAATTTAAAAGAAGGCGCGCAGTTTTTCGTGGAGTATAAAATTAAAAATGCTAGCGATTTAAAAGAGTTTTCTATGCGCATGAAAGAGTATGAGTCAAAAGGTGACTCATTCATTCACGAAATCATTATGGAGCTAAACAAAGCGTTTATTACTCCTATTGAACGTGAAGACATCCTACAACTTGCAATGAGTATGGATGATGTATTAGACGGATTAGATCACAGTGCTGGTCTATTCGAAATGTATTCTATTACAGAAGCTGATGAATACATGATTAAATTCGTTGAAGCAATTAATCAATGTGCGATTGAGATTGCAAATTCTGTTGAACTACTTTCTAAAAAGAAATTAGTCGATATTCGTACAAATGCGATCAAGATTAAGGATTACGAGTCACAATGTGATGATATTCGCCGTCATGCGATTAAGCACTTATTCTCTCGTGAGAAAGATCCGATTAAGATTATTCAATTTAAAGAGATTTACGAAGAGCTTGAAGAAGTAGCTGATAGCTGTCAAAGCGTTGCAAACGTATTAGAAACAATCATTATGAAGAACGCGTAAGGAGTTTGATCATGGATACACTCTTGATACTGACCGTTTTAGTAGTCATTTGCGCTTTAGCTTTTGACTTTATCAATGGATTTCACGATACAGCAAACGCTATTGCAACGGCTGTTTCAACGAAAGCTCTAAAGCCTAGACATGCAATTGTTATGGCAGCTATTATGAACTTTTTAGGTGCGATGACATTTACAGGTGTAGCAAAAACGATTACAAAAGATATTGTTGACCCGTTTGCTTTGCAAAATGGTTCTCTTGTAATTTTAGCTGCTTTGCTTGCGGCAATAGTCTGGAATTTGATCACTTGGTACTATGGCATTCCAAGTAGTTCTTCGCATGCAATCATTGGCGCAATCGCTGGTGCAGCAATTGCTGCTGCTGGTATTAGCGCATTAAACTATAAAGGGTTTATAAAAATTCTTGAAGCTTTAATCATTTCACCGATCATCGCTTTTGTTATTGGTTACATCGTATATAGTATTTTTAAAGTGGTATTTAAAAACTTTAACTTAACGAAAACGAACAAGAACTTCCGTATATTCCAGATTTTCACCGCTGCATTGCAAGCTTATACGCACGGTACGAATGATGCACAAAAAGCAATGGGAATCATTACGATGGCTCTTATGGCCAATAACTATCATACTTCTGGCGATATCCCTTTCTGGGTACAATTATCTTGTGCAATCGCAATGGGTCTTGGTACTTCTGTCGGTGGTTGGAAAATTATTAAAACTGTCGGTGGACAAATTATGAAAATTCGTCCTGTAAATGGTGTAGCTGCCGATTTATCATCATCACTTGTTATTTTCGGCGCAACATTTATTCACTTACCGGTTAGTACGACGCACGTTATCTCTTCTTCTATTTTAGGAGTTGGTGCTTCACATCGCGTGAAAGGTGTAAAATGGGGAACTGCAAAACGCATGTTAATTACATGGGTTATTACACTTCCTATTTCAGCTTCTTTAGCTGCATTATTTTACTACTTATTACACTTAATCTTTTAATCAAAAGTCGTCTTCCTTATTTTTCTAGGAAGACGACTTTTTTGTGAACAAGCCTATTTCTTATTAAAAAGCGTGTATAATGATTGATGGATAAGTTATATAGAGGAGTTGGCAATTTTGGAATACATCATGTTACTTTTCATCGGATTAATCGCCGGGACAGTCGGGAGCCTAGTCGGACTTGGAGGCGGAATTATTATCGTTCCGTTATTAATTGGATTACACAGTTTATCACCACAACTCGCAGTAGGAACTTCTATGGTAACAGTCGTTTTTACAGGGCTGGCTTCTACCCTTACTTATATGAAACATAAACGGGTAGATTATAAAAGTGGACTTATTTTATTTATCGGGAGTGGCCCTGGTGGTATTATCGGATCATGGGCAAACAAATTTTTAAACCAAGATACATTTTCTTTATACTTTGGGATTTTTCTTATATTCGTCTCCATTCTTCTTATACTACGAGACAAATTGAAACCTCTTTCCCTATCAAATATGACTGTAATTAAGCGATCTTTTACAGATAACGAAGGAAATACTGTAGACTATCAATTTCCACCATTTCTCGCTATCTTTATTGCCTTTATAGTTGGATTTATATCCGGATTATTTGGAATCGGTGGTGGTGCCTTACTTGTGCCAGCGATGATGCTCCTTTTTGCGTTCCCAGCACACATTGCTGTAGCAACTTCAATGTTTATCGTATTTCTCTCAGCAATTGTAAGTTCTTTAACTCACATCTCTCTAGGAAATGTCAGCTGGGCTTATGCATTAATTCTTATTCCTGGTGCATGGATTGGCGGAAAAATCGGGGCTTATATTAACACAAAATTAAGCGGTAATGCAGTAATTAATTTATTACGTATCACATTAATTATTCTTGGAACTAGATTAATCATTACTTCATTTTTATAACGCGTTCTTTCTAGAATGCGTTTTTTCTTATACACATGAATATAAAAAGGCTCCTAGGAGAACAAATAAAACTAAACAAACACTTAATAGCATAAAATTTGAAATATGTAATTTCTTCAAGTTGATCACTCCTATAGCTATGACTGTTATCTTTATGATAGCGAAAAAACAGTTATCTTACAGTTACAAAGCGCTAACAATGCAAAATCATTTATTACAAATTTTATCCTTA
This sequence comes from Bacillus sp. RC252, assembly GCF_044909215.1. Classification (NCBI taxonomy): domain Bacteria; kingdom Bacillati; phylum Bacillota; class Bacilli; order Caryophanales; family Bacillaceae; genus Bacillus; species Bacillus sp. RC252. The sequence goes on from NZ_JBIYDV010000013.1 coordinate 122,957, forward strand.
TATTTCATTTCTTTGTATAATCTATCGATTCAATAAAAAAAGATGTCATATTGACATCTTTTTAGTGAAGAAGTGACCACCCCATAAAGTCTTCATGTACTTGGCACGCCCTCTTATCGTTTCGATCATATAATTCAGCATAACTATCTGTTTCTTCATCATAAGCCATCGTATAAATAATTTGGCCGTCTATTTCAACGGATAAAACGACTCCACCTTTCATCTCTTCTACATGAATGATAGCATTCGCCGGAATTCTCATATCCGTCATCTTCATCGCATCTAACAATATACTAAACCCCCTACAGCGTATTCATTGCTAGTACTATTACACACTAAATAGTATACTACTGTAATAGCATACATTTCGTCAATGAAATTGCTGTTTAAAAAGCATATTGTCTTTATACATTTACGCTAAAATATAAGAAATAGAAATGTTTTAATGGGGGGCTAACATTGATTCTACATAAGGGAGATGTATTATTCCGTCAAGGTGAGGACGGTCCATTATATTTTATAAAAACAGGTTTATTAAAAGTTATTCGGTTAGAAGAAGACGGAACACCATTTTTATTTAATATTATCGTTCCTGGTGAAACGATACCTCACCATTCTTTAATTTCACCGAAGGAATATCACGGTACAGCTATCGCTTTAATGAAAACAGAAGTTGAGCCTATAATTAGCCATGAATGGTACGACAAACTTCAGGCAAATCCTGCATCATATGAAAATATCGCTATACAATTACAATCGAAGTTAAGAATGATGCAACAGCGTATCGATCAATTGACAACTGTCTCTCCTAAAGAACGCCTTCATCGTTTACAAGAGTGGTTCACCTTTTATTTAGGTGACATCCCTATTTATGAAATATTAACACAAACTGAAATTGGGCAGCTCATAGGTGTACGCCGCGAAACAGTAAATCGCTTACTTAGAGAACAAGCAAAAAACGAGGTAAAATAATACCTCGTTTTTTGCTTGGCAACGTTAACCTATTGTAAGCTTGCTGCGGGACCGAAAAATTCATAATGAATGTTCTCTTGTTTAACACCCAAATCAATTAATGCAGTATTTATATGTTTCATAAATGGTACTGGACCGCAGAAATAAAATTCTGCTTCAGTCGTTGGAATAATAGTTTGTAACCATTCACGTTCAATGAATCCTTCTTGATCAAAATTCTTCATTTCCACATCTTGCTCTGTCGGTGAAGAATAGCAAGTATATGCTTTAACTTGTTCATACTCTTTTTCTACTGTCTCAACATGCTCTTTCATCGCATGTGTATTACTATTTATCGCCGCATGAACAAAGCATACATTACGCTTTGATTCTTGTTCAATTAACGTATTTAACATACTCATCATCGGTGTAATACCTACTCCACCACTAATTAGTACAACAGGTAATGTTGACTCCATATTTAATACGAAATCTCCCGCTGGTGCACTTACTGGTAAGACATCTCCTTCCCCTACATGATCATGTAAGTAATTAGATACTTTACCATCTGGTGTATCTACACCTTTTTCTTTCTTTACACTAATACGATAATATTCTTTTCCAGGAGCATCAGATAAGCTATATTGACGATTATGCGTATATGTTTCACCTTCAATATTTATTTGAATCGTTACATATTGTCCTGGGATGAATGAAGAAACTTTCCCGCCATCTTCAGGTTTTAAATAAAATGATGTAATAACATCGCTTTCCTTCACTTTTTTAACAATCACAAAGTTGCGGAAATCTTTCCATCCACCTTCTTTATGTGCAGCTTCTTCATACATACCCGCTTCAATGCTAATGAATGCATCAGCAATGACGCCATACGCTTCTCCCCATGCATTTAAAACTTCATCAGGTGCGCCTGCGACCTCTTTAATCGCTCGTAGTAAGCATGTACCTACTATTGGATAATGCTCTGCTTTAATACCTAAACTTCTATGCTTATGACCGATTTGTTTTACAACTGGAATAATAGCTTCTAAATTATCAATGTACATTGCAGCTGCATATACAGCATTTGCTAACGCTTGTTGTTGTCTTCCCTTTTTCTGATTCGTATGGTTAAAAATATTCAATAACTCCGGATGTTCCGAAAATAAAATTTGATAAAATCTCGTTGTAATTTCAACGCCTTTTTCTTGTAATAACGGTACTGTTGACTTTACGATTTCAATTGTTTTTGCACTTAACATTGTATCCCACTCCTCTATTTCCTTAACTGTTTTTAGTTTAACTGAATTGTATAATACATATTGTGATTTTAATCACTATTAACATGGTGTTTTTGTGAAAAATATATGAACAAAAACATATTAAATAAATTTTAACTAGTGGCGTGCTCCCATACGCTACTAATTATTAGCCCTCATTAATTGGGCTCAAAAAAAGGCTAACTAGAATTCTAGCTAGCCTACTACTTCGTTTGTATCGCTTGTTCAATTACTTGTATATTCTGCCCATCTCCAAACTCGGTATACCCCCATACATTCGTCTCACCTTTATATTTATTTACAAGTATATCCAAGTCATGATATACGCGATGAGCATAGACTACATACTCAATATTCTGAAGCCCCACACCTTTTTTTACAATTTCATAACTTCTATTCACATCGCGTTTTATTTTTTCATTTTTTATTTCTTTATGTGTATTTTTTAAAGAAGGTTCTTGCTCTTGAAACCATTGTTTAAAATGTTTCCAATCCCCATCTGTATATTTCTCTGCCTTACCATAGTTCAAGAAATTATTATAACTTTCATGTGTCGTACGAACAAATTCGAGTGTCTTCTTCTTCTCTTGCACATCTTCTATTTGTGCTACTGTATTTACTCCAGCAGACTTATTCGCATAATACAATAGTACTTTCATAAGACTATAGCTCGCTATTGCCATTACAGTAATAGCTACCAATACACTTAACAATTTCTTCATATACAGAACTCCTTTTCTACTATGAATATTACAATGTACTGTTACACTTGTAACATTCTCTCGCAGAAATGTAATTCCTGTTTAAATCCTCCTTTTCATTTCGACACTATTTTTCTACAAACTTCTCCTTGGTAAATGCTCTTGTAAAACAACATAACCTTCATAAGCTGTATAACCGAGTATAGCCATTAATCCGATATAACAAGCAAATACTGTCCATTTCGTTTTCGTATCGACTTTATAATAATTTTCTTGTTGTTCCTTTTCTGTTTCCCATTCATTTAATTTTCTTTCTGACATTTCAAATGCTTCTCTTATATGAATTGTATGCATTTCTTTTTCATCTTCATATGGGACATAATCAAGTGGCTCAAATTTTGGTAAAAGGTACTCTAGCACTTCAATCTTTTGAAGTTCTCCTGTTTTTAATTCTTTTTCACGTTCTCTTTGTCTTAATACATTCATTTCATGGTGAATCATATAAATCGTTCGATGCACCGCATCAGTTTCTTTTAATTCCTCTTCAAGCCTAGTAACATATTCTTTTATTCCATCGATTTTATATCCTAATTCCTTAATCGGCTCATCTCTCTTTATTACTCTATATAGTTCCATACAGCCGATAATAAAAATAAATCCTCCTAAAATACTCTTGAAGTAAATAGAATAGCCGAGTAGTAAAACTAGCCCTGCCCCCCAAATTTTCGTGCTTACAACTGAAATTATTCGTCCACCATCTAATGGAGAAACTGGAATTAAGTTAAAGAAATTAATCATACTTCCAAGTAAAATAATAAGCGCCCAAAACGGCTCTTTCGTGATTATATACAGTGGGATCGCGGGTAAAAATGAAAGCAATCCGAAAAGAGGTCCCATATATGCAATGTAAGCTTCATCTTTTGCATTTTTCGGCATCTCTTTCATCCCAATAAGAGCTCCCATAAATGGTATGAAGATTGCTGGCGATGTTGGTATCCCTTTCTTTCTCGCTGCCCATAAATGCCCCATCTCATGTACAAACAATAAATATACGAGTGCTACCCCAAACTTCCAACCATATATGACTGCGTATGCACCAAGCGATAAAAACATACTAAATACTGTTGAAAATTTTGCTAACTTAAAAATTGCAAATACCCATTTTAACTTAGATAGTAAAAATAACCCTATTGCAACTATAACTCCCCATAATCCTTTTTTATTATTTTTCATATTCCTCTCCTTTATCTCGCTTTATTGAGCCATATACACTCATCAAAACTTATTCTTTTTCTCTATTATGACATATTTTTTTCTATTGTTAGAAATAATGTTTATTCCATCCATTTTTAGCCAAAAATAAAAATAAAAGGAGGTAAATACAAATGAAATTACAATCTCTTATGATAGGCGCTCTATCGTTTTTAGCTTCAACTCTTATTTTTTATACCGTCAGCTACGTATTATTATTAGATTGGTTGCCAAATCACTTATTTATAGCCCTTATTATTCTTTCCGCTCTTATGATTTCCTTTCTAATTACACGAAAATCAATGAATGAGCCATCTGCAAAAGCAAAATAATAGAGGGGATCTTTCCCCTCTATTATCATTTCCTAGGAAAGGCCATATAGACTTTATGATTCTTACTGCCCGCTATTTACGGGCAGTAAGAATCCCACCTCAAAATTCGGCTGGAGCAAACAATTTAGGTAGGAGTCGTGCTAATAATCAGCGGGGGATGCCCCCACTGATTAAAATTTCACTTTATCTTTGTAAATTCATTTTTTCACCATACTCTTTAACAATTTGAATAATGTTTTGAAATGCTCCTACTTTTTCTTTCTTACTATTTAATATTTGTAAATCGTGATTATCATAATAGGTTTCTAGTGATTTTAATTGTGATTCTGAAGCATCTTTTATCGGAACAGTAACATTCAACTCATACTGTTTATACCCTTCCTTTACTTTTTCAGCTGAAATTATTTCACTCTCTTTTGCGCCAATTAATTTTTGAACCTTTTCCGGGAAAATTAATTGCAAATAATATTCTTGTTCCTTCGCTAACTTATTATATAGTGATTGTGAAATCGTATAACGTACTGTATAATTCATTTTTTGATCACCCGCTTTAATATGAAACGCAGTAATCTGCAAATCTTTTTTCGTTATTTCCGTTAAAGGCCCTACCTGCATCTCATCTTCTTTTTGTTCTGGAATCTTTGGAAATATAGCCAAAAGTTTTTCCGTATCTTTTTCGTTCAGCATATACATAGCTTTTTTATATTGCACCCATCCCCGTCGATCTTCTCCTCTTAACCATGCATAATACGTTTCTATTTTCCCCTCTCTACTAATTTGTATTTCATATTCTGGTTTACCAAAGCTACCTGTTACTTCTTGTTTTTCTGCTTTGCTTATAATATCCACCACTAACTCCGCATCCATTTTCTTTAATTTTTTTTCTTCTGTACCTTTTTGTATAACAGTTATTTGTAATGGTTCTTTCACTTCATTCACTGTCTCCTCTACTTGTTTCGATTCTTTCTTTTGCTCTGCTTGACCACACGACGCGAGTAAAATAACACATAAAACCATTAAATATTTCCCTTTCAAATCGATTCTCCTTTTCCAATAAGAAATTCTTATAATCCTCATACATAAAACAAAAACGTTACATTATATAGAATGAGCTATACTATACAATGAAGGGAGGATTTTACAATGTCCATTAATTTTCATGATGCAAATAATAAGTATACGTATGCAAGTCGTAACGCACATATTTCATGGCGGGAAACAATAAACAATATTGTAGATGTGCAAAATAAACAAGTAATTGATATAGGTTGTGGTGGCGGCATTTACACGAAAGAACTTGCTCTTATGGGAGCCAAAAGTGTTGTTGGGCTTGATTTTTCAAAAGAAATATTACAAGCTGCAAAAGAAAATTGTAACGGCTTCCCAAACATTTCATTCATTCACGGTGATGCACATAATATCTCATTCCCTAATGAAACATTCGACCTTGTCATTTCTCGTGCAGTCATTCATCATTTGCATGATATTCCCACATTTATACGAGAGGCTTCTCGCATATTAAAAAAAGACGGTATACTTATTTTACAAGACCGAACTATTGAAGATTGTACAATTCCAGGAAGTCCTGAACACCTTCGTGGATATTTTTTCTCTGTCTTTCCAAAACTCATTGAAACAGAAGCGAAAAGAAGACCAAAAACCACTACTATTCAGCAAGAATTACAACAATATTCTCTTCAAGCGTTCCCCATACAAACACAATGGGAAGTACGAAAAGTACATGATTCTGTAGAGGCTTTGCTACAAGATTTATCTCCTCGAACAGGCCGATCCATTCTATATGAACTAACAGATAATGAACTTTCTCAACTTCTACATCATATCCAAACGGCATTACAAAACGTCTCTCCTATCATCGAAAGAGATCGTTGGACAATTTGGAGCGCGAAAAAATTGTAAGGAAGGAAGCCTCACAAAGTAATGTGAGGCTTCCTTCTTTCATAATCTAATTTTGCAACACTCTTGATATCCTCCACTCCTGGCCTGTGCACTTCCACACTTCGGACATACTAAATATCTAGACTGATTTGTCAACAAACTACCTTTTTGAAAGAGTAAAACTTCTGCTTGTTTAAACGAACGCGAATAATATAACCACATAAAACCAATTATAGCAATAATGCCAAATAATACTCCCATCGCAAGCATTTCAGTCACCTCTTTTGGTTTGTTCTTTCCAGCAAGTGGATTGTTGTATTATTCTCTGCAAATTCAAACAATTCCTTCCTTACTCCTATAAATATCGATTTTCTCCATAATCTTTACAATTCTCTATAATGTTTTACAGCATTTTTACAAATAGTATTAACCCTTATATTCTCAGCTATATTTCTACAGGAAAGTGTATTTCCCAAAAAATATGTTGACTTTCTAAAAAAAACGTGTGAAAATACTGTCAGAATACTTGAATTAAAATTCATTGACGAGAACGAGTACGTTATAGGACTGTTCCCCAGAGAGTTGGCGATTTGCTGAAAGCCAACGTTCAGTGCTTAACCGAAAATCATCTCCGAGAAGTAGAACCGAATGCTAGAGTAAGTTCTTACCGGATGTCCCCCGTTACAAGGAACACGTATCATGTTGTACGTTGCAAAGCCGTATACATATAGATTTATTTCTACATGTATAAATTAGGGTGGTATCGCGGGTAAATATAACTCGTCCCTTTCTTTAGGGACGAGTTTTTTGTGTTCTTACAATGAATTTACAAAAAAGGAGGAAAAACAATGAACACTGTATCAAAAAAACATGTTTTTTTCACAGGCCTTATGCTATTTTCTTTATTTTTTGGGGCAGGAAATTTAATTTTCCCTCCAATGCTTGGACAAAATGCTGGTGAAAACTTTTGGCCAGCAATGATTGGTTTTTTACTAACAGGAGTCGGCTTACCACTACTTACTGTTATCGCTATTTCTCTATCAGGAAATGGAATGCAACAACTTGCAAGTCATATCCACCCATTATTCGGAATATTCTTTACGGTAGTTGTATACATTGCAATCGGTCCATCTATGGGCATCCCACGTGTTGCTAATGTCGCTTATGAAATGGGGGTTAGTTCTTTCTTACCAGAAACTATTCGCTCTAGCAGCCTAGTGCTATTTTTATACACAGTCATCTTCTTTTCTATCGTATTTTGGCTTAGTTTAAACCCTTCTAAGCTCGTCGATCGTATCGGAAGTGTATTAACACCTATTTTATTACTCTCTATTTTTTTATTATTCGTTAAGAGTGTATTTACACCCCTCGGGCAATCTGGACCAGCCATGCAAGAGTATCAAACTTCTCCAATTTTCAAAGGTTTTATGGAAGGATACTTAACGATGGATACCATTTCAGCACTTGCATTTGGGATTATCGTTGTAAATGCAATTCGCTCAAAAGGTGTGAGTGATCGTAAATCAATTGCCATCGCTACAGCAAAAGCAGGACTTATTGCCGCTACTGGTCTCGTACTTGTATATGGTGCACTTGGCTGGCTCGGTACAACTAGTGTCTCTCTCGGATACGCAAAAAATGGAGGACAGCTACTTACCGTTATCGTACAACAATTATTCGGTCCATATGGTCTAATTCTGTTATCTCTTATCGTTACACTTGCTTGCTTAACAACATGCGTTGGACTTGTATCTGCGTGCAGTCAATACTTCTCAACATTATTGACAAAATTTTCATACAAAATGTTAGCAAGTGTCATTTGCTTGTTAGGATTATTAGTTGCCAACTTAGGTTTAACAAAAATTATCGCCATCTCTGTTCCTATTTTACTTGTTGTATATCCAGTTGCAATTGTACTCGTGTTATTATCATTACTTCATAAATATTTCGGTGGCTATCGATCTGTTTATGTATGTGCTTTAATCGGAACAGCAGTTGTTAGCGTTTTTGACGGATTAAAACAAGGGAATATTCCTGTTTCATTTATCACATCTTATTTTGAGTTTATTCCATTATATAATGAAGGAATTGGCTGGTTAGTACCAGCGTTAGTTGGGGCTATTATCGGTTTTGCTATCGCAAAATTAAGTGGTGCAAAAACAGTACCATTAACGGAGCATTCACCTGAATCGAAAGTATCATAAAAAAACTCCCATTTCGGGAGTTTTTTACATTTGATAAGAAGTATGATTAAAGCTACTTACTTTATAAGCTTTCGTATAGTAATCAATATTCGTATCCACTGTTTCTACTTTTACAACATCATAGCAATCTTCTTGCTTCACTAGAAATAAATAATATTCTTCTGTTGCCTCAATAATTGCAATACGATCTGTTTCAATATCATATTGTTCACAAAGTGCTTGCAACGCATTCACATAGTTACCTAATTTTTTCGTTTCATCCATTCCAAATATCGTTTGAACTAACATACACTCTCTCCCCTTTGTATGTACTGTTAACATCTTAATGATAACGCTTACATAAATAACCGTCAATAAAAAGCTTTGACCATATATAGTCAAAGCTTCCTTCTTATTTCGTCAATTGGTGTCTAAACGCATAAATAACCGCCTGTGTCCGGTCACTTACATTTAGCTTATTTAATATATTACTCACATGTGTCTTTACTGTTTTAAGGGCAATAAACAACTCATCTGCAATCTCTTGATTACTTTTCCCCTCTGCAATTAATAACAAAATTTCAGACTCTCTTTCTGTTAACTCCTCATGCAAAGGTTGTTCTTTCTTCTGACGCATACGAGACATCATTTTGCCAGTAACTTTCGGCTCTAATACCGTTTCCCCATCATAAGTAGCTCTTACAGCATCTGCAATATCACTCGCTCTTGATGTTTTTAATAAATAACTTGTCGCCCCCGCCTCAATAACAGGATATAACTTTTCATCATCTAAAAAGCTCGTGACAACTACAATTTTCGCTTCTGGCCATTCTTGAATAATAGCACGTGTCGCTTCAACCCCGTCCATCTCATCCATAACAAGGTCCATTAAAATAATATCCGGTCTTAATTGCAAAGCTAACTCTGAACCTTTTCTTCCATTTTCAGCTTCTCCAACTACTTCAATATCTGGCTGCGTTGATAAATATGCTGATACACCCATTCGAACCATTTCATGATCATCAACTAGTAATACTTTTATCATGATTCTCCCCCTCTCTCAATCATAATAGGTACTTTCACTTCTATTTGCGTACCTTTATTCGGAAAACTAAGAACTTTTAATGTACCACCAATTTCATGAACTCGCTCTTGCATTGACCTTAAACCGTATGAACCAGCCTTATTAACACCGACTTTAAACCCAACACCGTCATCAATAATTTTCAAAATCGCATATTGATCAATTTTCCGAAGGCGTACTTCGGTTTTCTTTGCCTTCGCATGCCGTAAAGTATTAGACAGCGCCTCTTGTACAATACGGAATAAATGATCCTCTACACCTTTTTTTAATTGAATCGGTTCAATTAACCATTCAATTTTCATATGTTGCTTTCTAGACAGTTCTGTTAATAATTCTTCTATACCCTCTGTTAGTTTCTTACCTTCTAACTGCACTGGGCGTAAATGAAGGAGCAATGCTCTCATTTCTGATTGTGCATTTACAACCATATTCTCAACAAGCTGCAACTGTTTTTTCGTCGTGTCTGGAATTTCAGCTGCTTGCTCATTAATGGCTGACATCATCATCGACATTGCAAAAAGCTGCTGACTTACAGAATCGTGCAGCTCTCTCGCTAATCGATGCCTTTCTTGAGAAATCGCTTCTTGTCTCATCTCTTCATTCCAATGGGCTCGTTCATTCGTTACTTTTTGAAATAGCCCAGCTTGCTCCTCTAAGCGACGAGCAAGACCAATTACTTTTCGTTCCACTTCATGAAATTCATCGTCCGCAGTAAATGAAACATCACTCGGAAAATTCCCTCGCTCTACTTCAAATAGAAAAGTATTTAATCCTTGTATACGCTGTTCTATATAATAACCGATTGCATATCCTACAATTCCTCCGATAAGAAGACTCGTACTCATAATAAACAAGCCAATTGGAACAGAAGCAATGGATTCTTTCCAGAGTAAATCATAAACTTGTTGCTCGCTTTTCCATACATATACAATTGTACAAATAAGTGCGATACTCACAGAGGACAACATAGAATAACGAATATACATCCACGAAATATTCCTTTGTTTTTTCATTATACTTTCCTCACTTCCGTATCGCCTACGACAAGCGAAGAAATAATTTTAATACGACGAGGGGCTTCTTTATACTGTTCTGTTCTAAACGTAACATTACGGTTAAATCCAGTTTCTTCGTGTCCTGGCAGGAGGACTCGCCCAACAATAACAGAATGATTTAAAGACAATTCAATATCATATGGTACATATAAGCGAATATTACCAATGACGCCCCGAATCACAATAACCGTTTCTCCCTCTGGAATCATAGCAGTTGTTAAATCAATCTCGACGTCACAAGCACCATATTGGACGTTAATATCCTCTATTTCATAAATATGATCCATCATTCGTACATTACCTACAAACATATTTTTTATATACGGTTCTGTACGATATATTTGTTTTTCTTCATTTATATATCCCTTTTCTTTAATTTCAACTTTCATTGCTTTTTGCCGATGTCCTTGTTGAATAAGTTGATAACCAATTAAAGCTAAACAAGCAAACACAACAAGTACGAATGCCGCTGATGAAAATAAGAAGAATAAGAAGACAATACCACCGACAAATAAAAATACATTCCCTCTTACATAACGGTTCTTCTTTCGATAATGTCTTCCAAACATAATCATAATAAATGCAAATATTAGACCACCTGGTTCAAAATGTCCAAGTATCATATCAAGAAAAAGACCGAATCCAAATATGATGAGGAGCATCCCCATAAATTGTGTTTTTGAAAATTGCTTCTTCATTTCAGCTCCCCCCTCCTTGTCACATATACATAGAAGAAAAGGCATTGCTTTCCAACACCTTTTCTCCTATCACTATATCATAAGCCTGTTTTATTATATACTACAATTATTTTGTTACTTCTTTCGTTAACGATACTTCATTTTTCTCTTTCATTTCACTCTCTAGTTTTGCAATTTTCATATCAAATGTATCACGCTCATGCTCTTCATTTATACGAAGCTCTATGTCACGAATGTGATCTTCAATTTCTTCGAATCGTAAGAACGGATTATTTTCATCCATTTTATGCATAGCAGTATTCATACGGCGGTTTGCATGCGCCATATTTTCACGTGCCATTAATTCCATACGCTTTGCGTTCATTTCTTTTAATTTATTTTTCATTTCTGAAAGACGACGCTCTAACTCATCAATTTGCTCTACAACACCAGCATACATTTCTTCTAAGCGAGTTACTTGCCCTTCATAATACGCTACTTCTTCTAATGCACGTTCATGCAATTGCAATTCGCCTGCTTCTTGTGCGATGATAGCTTGCTTTGATCTTTTATTAACGAAATAACGTGCTTGCTCAAGCTCACGAGCAAAGTTAGATTTCAATGTTTTATGACGCTGAATCAACTTCTCAATTTTTGTTATTTCACGCTCACTATCTCGTAAATATTGGTTTAACATAGCAATTGGATTTTTTCTTTCTTTCTCATCTAACACATTATGAAAATCAGCTAAAATTGCATCGCGTACACGTCCGAATAAAGATTGTTTCATTATAATCTTCCTCTCTTCTACTTTATAATTTGATTTATTTTATATTAGTTTTTCATTAACTTGTTCCACTCATCTTCAAAGTTGCTATATGGTTTAGCACTTTCTGGAGCAGAATCAACAACTACATTTTTTCCTTTTTTCCACTCACGGTATCCGTAGTATAAAACTACTAATGCTGCGATACCGATTAATGCTGGGGAATGAGAAAGTGCAATGGACAAACCGATTAAACCAACAATACCCCAAGCTAACTTTCCAAAGAATGATTTAGCTCGCACAAATGATTTATAGCTCCAGTACACAACTCCTGCTCCAATGGCGAATCCTACAATACCAGCAAGACTACCAAGAGCAATTAAAGCCAAAATACCGGCTGCGATAAACGCTAGAAATTGTTTCATCTTGTGCTTGCCTCCCTTCGATTTGATACTCTTATCTTAACTATTTTTTCATTTTTTCATAACGAGCTTAAGAACCGTTTTTAACTCAGACTTAAGACTGAGTTAAATTCAGCCTTTTGCAAAACGAACATGTATGCGATGCGTATAGATACAGAAAAATTCTTATTCAATAACGGATGAAAATCTCAACTTGCGCGTCCAAAAAATTAGCAATACATACAAACGTTTATTAAATCACATTAAATATATTATTAAGAAAATTATGTTAAAATAAATCAGAAGGCTACATTTAAATTAAAGGGGATATATCATGAATTTACACATTACGAAAGAAATCAATACCGCCGCTAAAAACTATATAAACAATCAGCTTTATGAATATAATTTAAAGCACTTTCCATCTGATTTAAGAGACAGATACTTAGAGATTCATTTATTTCTTAAAGATGAAAATGGTAAAATATGCGGGGGAATATTAGGTGAAGTCTGTTGGAATTGGTTAGAGATTCACTCTTTTATCATCGATGAAGATATACGTGCATTAGGGTATGGAACTAAACTGTTATTAGAAGTAGAAAAAATCGCTTTAGAAAGAAATTGTGATTTTATAAAAGTTGACACTTTAAGCTTTCAAGCATTAGATTTCTATAAAAAATATGGTTATAAAGAGTATGGTATCCTCGATAACGTAGGAAGAGATTATAAACACTACTATTTGAAAAAGGATTTATAAATAATAAAAAACGCTCAGAGAATGTTCTCCGAGCGTTTTCAACTGCTAATAATAAATGTCTCTTTATGTTATGCAGTTTTATGATACTCTTTTTTTTCCGCCACTTTAGAAAATCTCGGGAAACCAATTAATATAGAAATGATTCCACATACTCCAACTAAAATTGGATAAAATGCATATGGTAACAATTCGACCGGAGATAACGCAGCAAATCCTGCCGCTGTTAACATTTGAGCACCATATGGGATTAACCCCTGTACACAGCAAGAGAAAAGATCCAGTACACTCGCTGATTTACGGGGATCAATTTCATACTGATCCGCAATATTTTTCGCAAGCGGACCTGTAAAAATGATAGAGATTGTATTATTTGCTGTACACATATTCGTCATACTCACTAAGCCAGCAATACCAAACTCTGCTCCTTTTTTCGAACGAATATTACGTGTTAAAAGATTCATTAAATATTGAATGCCACCATTATATTGGATAAGTTCAACCATACCACCGATTAATATAGCAAGTAGTACTAGCTCCATCATACCGCCCATTCCAGTCGTTACACTTTTAAAGAAACTCTCTAACGTGTAACTTCCATCTATAAGGCCGATAGCACCTGATAATATTGTTCCACCAGTTAACACAATAAGTACATTCCAGCCAAGTAGTGCTGTAATAAGTACTCCTGCATACGGTAAAATCTTTATCCAGTCAAAACTATGGGCTTTAACTTGTGTATCACTTCCTAAAGTAATTATTACTAATAGTACAATTGTAATAATAGCGGCTGGTAATACAATTAAAAAGTTCGTTTTAAACTTATCTTTCATTTCTGTTCCTTGTGAACGAACAGCAGCAATTGTTGTATCTGAAATAAATGATAAATTATCACCAAACATCGCTCCGCCCACAACAGTAGCCATCGCAAGTGCTATTGAGATATCAGTTTGCCCACTAATCCCTACAGCAATTGGTGCTAGTGCTGCAATTGTTCCCATTGAAGTTCCCATCGCTAATGAAATAAATGCCCCTATAACAAAAATTCCAGCAACGATAAATCCTGGTGGCAAAATAGATAACGCTAAGTTAACAGTGGAATCAACTCCGCCCATTCCTTTTGCTGTTTCAGAAAACGCCCCTGCAAGTACAAAAATCAGAACCATGATCATAATATCAGGATTTCCTGCACCTTTAGCAAATCGTTCTACTTTCACATTAAAGCTTTCCTTACGATTCATCACTAAAGCAATTCCTACAGCAATTGAAATTGCTACGAGTATCGGCAATTTATAGAAATCACCTGTAATAATTCCAGAACCAATAAATAGCGCCAAAAATACTCCAAGTGGTAATAAAGCTAAACCATTTCCTCTCGTTTCTTTCAAAGTATCATCTCTCCCTAGTTTTCAACCTTTTCTAATGAATAACAAAAGACCTCTTCCGATGAGAAGAGGTCTTATACATCTATAAGAAACGCTCTTCTCATCTTTCAAGCACACGCTTGCTGGATTTGGCACAGCACTCTGAAATCGAGTCCGCTGCCGAGGCATCGTAGGGCCAGTCCCTCCGCCTCTCTTTATAAGAAGGTTTCATATTTATTTTTTAATAATAATTTCTTTCCTAACTTTACTCGCTTACAAAACAAAAGTCAATTATTTTTTGTATAGATTTTTTTGGTAATTATACAAAAATATGAATAAACCAATCATTTTAACTTTTCGATTTCTTTATCCAATATTGAAATCCAATAAAATTTTCTATTTTTTATCGTCGCGATAATCCATTTTGTTGTATTCCATGCTAACTCATATTCTTCTTTTGTAACATCACCAATTTTATAGGCATCCTCTAACTCGTCTTCATCCAGTACATAGATCTCACCGTTCGGTAACAATACTACATCTAAATATAAATCATCAAAATAAGGTAAACCACGCTCGTCTATTTTATATTCTTTCGTCACGTCGATATAATATTGTACTAATTGTTTTTGATTGTCTAACATAGCTGTAATTGCAAAGTTTTTCCCGTTTATAAAATATTGCATCCATGTATACCCATCACCTGCAATGCAAAGCTGTTTACCATTGTATTCTTTATGACTAGGTTCTCTCACTTTTTTTATGTCCAGCATTCCTAACATTCCATCCTCTACTTGCTTAACCATATAATCCTTCTCTATTAGTCGCTTCCACGAAGAACCGTCACCATATTTACGTTTCATTACGTCCGCTCCTCTTCTATATATAGAAAAGCCCCCACATATTATGTGAGAGCTTGTTCATATTATAATTAAGCTGCTTGACCCTTTTCAGATATCTCTTTTAAATAGGCTTGTCCTTTTTCAGCGTCATATTGACCTTCCCACTTAGACATAACTACAGCCGCTAAAGAGTTACCTACAACGTTAACTGCTGTACGAGCCATATCAAGAATACGGTCAATACCTGCAATAAACGCTAAACCTTCAGCTGGAATACCTACTGTACCAAGTGTTGCTAATAATACAACGAATGATACGCCCGGTACACCCGCGATACCTTTTGATGTAACCATTAATACAAGTAATAACGTAATTTGTTGTGTAATGGATAATTCAATACCGTACATTTGAGCTAAGAAAATTGCCGCAATTGCTTGATATAAAGTTGATCCATCTAAGTTAAATGAATAACCTGTTGGAATAACGAAAGATGTAATTGCTTTCGGACAACCGAACTTTTCCATTTTCTCCATAATTTTCGGTAAAACCGTTTCCGAACTTGCTGTAGAATACGCTAAGATCAGCTCGTCTTTTAAAATCTTAAAGAATTGGAAAATGTTTATTCCAAAGATTTTCGCTGTAAGTCCTAATACAACTACAACGAAGAAGATCATTGCCCCATATACTACAATGAGTAATTTCCCTAATGGAATTAATGAAGCTAATCCGAATGTAGAAACTGTAACACCAATTAATGCGAATACACCAAATGGTGCAAACTTCATAACTTGGTTCGTTACATAAAACATTGCATCTGCTACACCTTGGAAAAATTGTAGAACTGGTTTGCCACGCTCACCAACTGCTGCTACACCTAAACCAAATAATACTGAGAAGAAGATAATAGCAAGCATATCACCTTCAGCTAATGATTTCATAATGTTCGTCGGAACAATATTTACAAACGTATCTGCGAACGAATGACTTTGTACTTGCTCTGTCGTATGTGTATATTTAGAAATATCTGTTTTTGTTAACTTATCCATATCAACGCCTTTTCCAGGTTGGAAAATGTTTGCTATTAATAGACCGACAGCAATTGCAATCGTTGTAATAATTTCAAAGTAAATAATTGTTTTTCCGCCTAGTCGACCTAACTTTTTAACATCGCCAACACCAGCAACCCCAACAACAATACTCGCTACAACAATCGGTACAACAATCATCTTAATTAATCGGATGAAAATATCACCAATTGGTTGTAAGTACTTCACCACTTCCGGATTGCCAAAGAAAATCGCCCCAACTGCAATACCAAGCGCAAGTCCTATTAAAATTTGCCATGCAAGTCCTATTCTTTTCATACTTGTGGTAACCCCCTCTTCGATGTGTCACTCTATCTCTCATTCTATCTCTATAAAACTTGAAATTAAGAGTATTACATATTATTCGACAATTCACTACATTTTGTCCCTGTTGAAAATCATAAATCAAAATTTAAAATCTGACAACAAAATAAGTTTGCCCGAATGCAAATAATTTTCTTGACAAAAATAAAACCCATGTAAGAAAACCTAACATGAGAACGATCCCTCACTAGTGATTTAAAGGTTTTTAAAGTAATGTTTCACCATCGAAAACTCCATCATTTTCCATGTTTTTTTTTAGAACAAAATAGAAAATGGTGCATTTTTGTATGCATGCAAAAATTTCACTTTATGACAAACACTACGAAAAGATACTAAATTCCGACAAAACTTAGCAAATTTATAAAGTTTTCTTTACATTATGATTACAACGATAGACACCCTTCTTCTTCTTATGATATATACATTCATAGGGAAAGGAGCAAGACAACAATGAAAAAGAAATTTGCAGCATTTAGTGTTTTAGCAGCTGGAACGATTTTCGTTTCCCCGTTACTTTCACCCGTATACGCTGAAACGAATGAAAATAAATTATCTAATATTCAATCCGAATTAGAAGGCAAACAAAATGACTTACAAAATAAATCAGCTGAGAAAGAACAAATAGAAAAAGAAATCCAGGAATTACAAAAAAAAATCGACGAATTAACTACTTCTATTAATAAAAACGAAGCTGAATTAAACGATACAAAAAAAGAAATTAGCAAAACGCAGCAAGCAATTGCTGAAAAAAAGAAACATATAGAGCAATTACAAACAAACATAGATACACGTCAAGAGGTTATTAAACAACGACTACAATCTATGCAAGAGAAGCCTCGTACGAGTATCATTACAGAAGTATTAACAAGTTCTGCAAATATCGCTGATCTTGTTGATAATATGTATTCTGTAAGTTTAATTTTAAATAACGATACCGATATTGTGAAAAAGCAAACAGATGATCAATATGCTGTAACGACAGAAAAAGAGGCTGTTGAGAAAAAAGAGCAACAACTGAAAGAATCTGAACAAAAATTAGAGCAAAAACAACAAGAGTTACAAAATAACCAACAACAGCAACAAACTCTTATTAAAGATCTACATACGAAAGTATCAAAAGTAGATTCCGAGATTGAAGGATTAGAAGAGTCACAAGGTATTTTAGAAAACCAGCGTCAAGCTGTTCAAAAAGCAATTGAAGAAGAAAAACGTGCGGAAGAAGCTCGGAAAGCGGAAGAGGCACGCAAGGCTGAGGAAGCAAAAAAACAAGCCGCCGCTTCTGCTAAAGAAAGCACACAATCCGCACCAACACCGCAAGATACGAACAAAGGTGGATTTATTAAACCAGCGGCTGGATCAAAAACTTCTGGATTCGGCACACGTTCTTTAGATAACCATAAAGGAATCGATATCGCAGCTCCGGGAACAGTTCCAATTATTGCCGCTGCAGATGGCGTTGTTATCCGTTCAGAATTATCCTCTAGTTACGGAAACGTTGTTTACTTATCTCACCGTGTTAATGGAAAAACATATACGACAGTGTATGCACATATGAATAGCCGCTCTGTATCAAATGGACAAACTGTAAAACAAGGCGATCAACTTGGCTTTATGGGAAATACCGGTCAATCTTACGGACAACATTTACACTTCGAACTTCATATCGGGGAATGGAATGTTGGTAAGACAAACGCAGTTGATCCGTCTCCTTATATCGGATTATAAAAAACTCGGTGCATACCGAGTTTTTTTTACTACTTCACACTTTTTAGGCGTTTTACATAAACTACAACTAAATGCCTATATTTTGCGGGGTGATAAATATGAATACACAATTACAAGAAGAAATAGAAGAAGCTAGAGAAACATACATTGGCCGGCTATTTACATTCGGCGGCTCAGCTTTATTTTTAATTGGATCATTTATCGCAGTTGTCACAGCTTATAAAGCATATAATCGCTTATTAAATACTTCTACAACATAATAAAAAGACGGAGATTTCTCCGTCTTTTTATTATGCAAACATTTTAAATACACCTATCGCATTTAAAAATACGATAATTACAGTTACCGGAATAACATAACGAAGCAAGAAGAACCAAATATTAAACAATGTTTTCCCTTTCGTTTCCGTAACTTCTAATTCTTTCATTAATAGCTCTTTACTCATTTTATTTGGTACAAATAACGAAATGGCTAGTACTCCGAGTGGCAGTAATACATTACTTACCGAAAAATCGACGAAATCAAAGAATGTCTTACCAAATATTTTCACATCACTCATAATTCCAAACGATAACGCTGATGGGATTCCAACTGCAAAAATAAGAATACCAATTAATAACGAAGCTGACGGACGCTTCTTCTCATTATCTTTCGCAACAGATGCTACTACAATTTCAAGCATTGAAATCGCAGATGTTAAAGTCGCAAAGAAGAATAAAACTAAAAACATAATGAAGAAAAATTGTCCAAATGGAATTTTTGCAAAGACAGCAGGAAGAACGATAAACAGTAGCCCTGGTCCTTCTGTCGGTTTAACTCCTAATGCGAAAATCGCTGGGAAAATCGCTAACCCTGCAAGTACTGTAATAAATACAGTTAAACTTACAATAGATGTTGCTGATTTAGCTAAATGCTCTTCTTTCTTTAAATACGAACTATACGTTACCATTACCGAGGCACCTACCGTTAGTGAGAAGAAAGATTGTCCCATCGCATATAAAATCGTATCTGCTGTAAGCTTTGAAAAATCTGGTTTTAAGAAGAACTCTACCCCAGCCATAGCACCATCAAGTGTTAACGCACGAATAATGATAGCAATAAATAAAATGAATAATAACGGCATCATGTACTTACTTGCTTTTTCTATGCCTTTTTCCACACCTTTACTAACAACAAAAATCGTACAAAGCATAAAGATGAATTGCGCCCCAATCGCACTTACTGGATTTGAAATTGTTTCAGCAAACAATTGTCCATAATCGACTACTCCGTTCCAGAAACTACCTGTGACACTATAGTATAAATAAAGTAAAATCCATCCACCTACAACACTATAAAAAGATAGTACGCTAAAACAAGTAACAACCCCCATACGACCAATCCAAGGATATAACTTGCTATTCGGTACTAATACTTTATAAGCTGTAACGGCCTCTTTTTGAGTACTACGGCCAATAACAAATTCAGCTAAAAGAAGAGGCATCCCAATAAATAAAGTTAATAGTAAGAATACAAGGAAGAATGCGCCTCCCCCACCATTACCTGCAACATATGGAAACTTCCATATTGCACCAAGACCTACTGCGGCTCCGGCTGCTGCGAGTACAAAGCCAATTTTCGACGTCCATTGCTGTGTTTCTTTCATCATAAATTCTCCTTTTCTGAATATTATAACTTTTATCAATTATACACTTTCATTTCATACTCGCACACCTCCTTTAGAAAATAAAAAAGTCCCCTACACGCAAATATGCATGTAGAGGACGATATATGTAATAGAATACCGTGGTACCACCTCAATTGGATCAATAAATCCCACTTGTTCAGGTACAGGAAAATTCCGATACCCTATCCTTTTAACGGCGGAACCCGGGTTGCCTACTGCAATGTTCAGCATACCTCTCGCAAGCCCATTCTGTATATTTTATCGTACCGGGCTCACACCTTATCCCAGCTCTCTGAACGCATCAAATATACGTACTCTTCTTGCTCATCGATTTCATCTTTTGAAGTTACTTGTGATTATAAATTATATTTTTATATTTGTAAAGCACAATTCATTCACTATCCTATATAAATTCCCCTCTCTAATTCTTGTAAAAAAAGCTCTCTTTTTTGTTCACTTTGAACATATATCGACTTTAATACTTCTTGTAACAATATATTTTTTTGCCTTTTCTCTACTTGTAATTCTTTCACTTTTAGTCTAACTTCATATAAAAAATCAAGATACGATTCATACTTCTCATCATATTTATTTGCGATATCATCACGAATTTTTTTTGCAAGTTTCGGACTTGCCCCTCCAGTAGAAACAGCTACATTAAGCAATCCACGATGAATTGCCGCCGGAAAATGAACATTTCCACTTTCCGGATTCGTAATAACATTTACCAATTGATTCACTGCGGCATCTTCAGCAATTTGTTCATTTAGTACCGAATCACTAGTCGCTGCAACTACTAAAAAAGCATCTTTAATATCACTTTTCTCATACTCTCTTTGATACCAACGAATTTGCTTTTCTTCTACAAGTTTCACTAAATTTGCATCTAATTCTGTACTTACTACAACAATATCCGCACCTTGTTTTAGTAAAGGAATAATTTTAAACCCCGCTACTTTCCCTCCACCAATGACAACAACACGTTTCTTATCAACTCGCACTGTAAGTGGATACATATTGATCTCCCTTCAATATTTCCTCTGTTTTCTGAATTAACATCTCTCGAAACGCTACATTCTTTCCTAAATAGGGACTTATTTTTATCTCTTCCGACTCATATTGACGCACTTCTTTCTCAACATGTTTCATGAGTAAGCCTGTAAATAATAAGTAAGGTAACACAACAATGTTCCGTTCTTTTTGTTCTACAATTTCTTTCAACCTCTCATCAAACTTCGGCTCCGCGGCTGCTAAATAACAAACTTCCACTTCTTTAATGTTCTCTTCTTTTTGAAATAAAGAAGAAATCCACTTTATGTCTTGTAAAGTTTCCGGATCACTACTCCCTCTTGCAACGAGCAAAAGTGTTACTTCTTCTTTATAGTCTTTAATACCACTTCCGTTGTATACCGCTTTTACAAGCACTTCTGATACACCAAATGGATTACCATACACTATTTTGATATCCGGATATTCCTCGTTTAACTTTCGTAATTCAAACGGAATATCTTTCTTTACATGTCCTGCCGCTAATAAAAAAACAGGAATAGCGACAATCTCTGTAGCACCACGCTTCACACATGTACGAAATCCTTCTTCAATAGAAGGATTCGCTAGCTCTAAAAAACAAATTTCTTGAATATTTGCCTCTACACGGTTCATACATGACGTAATAAATGCAACCGCTTCTTCTTTTGCTGCTTTCAAACGGCTTCCATGACATATATATATAACAGCCTTCATTTTACAATACTCCGCTTACTTGATATGCATTTTCCGTTTGTTTCTCAAACCAATGTATCTTTTCTCTAAAACGGACAACTTCTCCAATAACAATCATACTTGGATTTTGAATTCGTTCTTTTTTGGCAACATCTACAATTGTTCCTAACGTCGCTGTAACAGTACGTTGCATAGATGTCGTTCCCCACTCAATGATAGCGGCAGGTGTACTTTGATCTTTTCCATGTTTTATTAGTTGTTCACATATGTAAGGTAAATTACTAACCCCCATATAGACCGCTAATGTATCTACACCTTTCGCTAAACTTTCCCACTTCACTTCCTCTTCAGCCCCTTCTTTCCGGTGCCCTGTCACAACAGCAAAACTTGCACTTGCATCGCGATGCGTTACTGGAATTCCAGCATAAGCAGGAGCAGCTATACCAGCTGAAATACCAGGAATAATTTCAAATGGGATACTTTGCTTCGCTAACGCTTCAGCTTCTTCTCCACCTCTTCCAAATACAAATGGATCTCCGCCCTTAAGTCTCGTTACAACTTTTCCTTTTTTCGCATATTTAATAAGAAATGTGTTAATTGTCTCTTGCTTCATCGTGTGATAATTTGGGAGTTTCCCGCAATAAATTAAATCCGCTTCAGGCTTTGCATGAGAAAGCAATTCTTTATTTACGAGACGGTCGTACAATATAACATCAGCCTTCTCGATGCATCTCAACCCTTTAACAGTAATTAAATCCGGATCACCAGGACCCGCCCCGACGATATAAACCTTCCCCATAATCTCTCCTCATTTCTACTATAAAATGAAACTTCCACTTTTAATCACGAATGGAAGTTACTATTATTTCGTATTACATGTTCTCTACTCATGAATAACAAATGCCGCCCCTTTTCGAATCTTCTTTTTTTCAAACAAAGAAATCTCTTTCACTTCTGGTAACGGTAAAAAATGTTTTTCAAGCTCAATTTCCGCAAGCTTAAATGCCTGTTCTTCACTCTGAGCAACGACAACAATTGGAACAATACTATTTACTAATACAGCTTCAAATCGATATAAGTCCATATTGCCCCCTCCTAAGATGCTATTACTTCTTCTAATACACGATTTAGTACAATTTGTAATTCTTCTACTCCAACACGTCCTACGAAATCATAAAACGTTTCGGCTAGTAATTTATTCTTTTGGAAATAACTTAAAAAGGACACGAGAACATCCGGCAAATCTTCTCCATCTATTTTCCCTTTTAACTTTTCGTTATATGCTCCTCCGTCTAATAGTGTTCCGCCCACATATATTTCAAACGCCTCAACGATTCCCTTTTCCTTCGTTTTCAGTTTTATCCCTTGCAAACCAATATCAGCAATTTGACGTTGACCACATGAGTTCGGGCATCCTACCATATGAATTCGAACTGGAACATCGAGTGCAATTTGTGTATCTAAGTACTCTGCGATTTTGCGTAATCTTTCTTTCGTTTCTACTAACGCAAGATTGCAATACTCAATGCCAGTACATGAAACCGCATGACCGATAAACGATTTCGGATTTGCTGAAATTGCTTCAAACAACGGTTCACTTAATAATCCTGCAACATTTTCTGGCGGAACATTCGGAATAATGAAGTTTTGAGAGTTACAAGTTCGAATTTGCCCGTTTCCATATTTCTTTGCAATTCTTGCAATCTCAAACATTTCCTCTGCGTGTAAACGCCCTACTGGTACATTAAAGCCGACATACTTTAATCCTGCTTGTTTTTGACCTTGAACGCCATAAAAGTATCCTGCATTCCAGCCTTTGAGAGCACTTTCCCCTTTACTTTGCAATGGGCCTGTGTATTCTACTAGTTTCTCTTTAAATTTCTCAGCGCCCCAGTCAGCGACAAGAAATTTCAAACGTGCTAAGTGGCGTTTTTCACGATATCCAAAATCACGGAATATAGTAGCAATTGCAATCGACACTGCCTTCACTTCTTCTGGTAAAACGAATACATCTAATTCTTCCGCTAAGTACGGACGAGCTGATAATCCTCCGCCTATTTTTATATGAAACCCAACCTTTTCCTCACCATTTATTTCTTTCGTAGAAGGTGTAAACGCCACACAGTTAATCTCTGCATTTGCTGAATTATAAATGTTAGAACTAATAGACATTTTGAATTTACGTGGTAGATTAGAAAACTCTTCATTATGTTGGAAGTAATCGTATATTTCTTTAACAATCGATGTTGTATCAAATAGTTCATTCGCATCAATTCCAGCAAGTGGATTTCCTGTAATATTACGCGTAATATCACCGCATGCCCCTGCTGAAGATAAACCAACTCTAGCTAACCTCTTAAAAATATCCGGAATTTGCCCAATTTCTAACCAATGAAACTGAATCGCCTGTCTTGTCGTAATATCTAACACATCACGCCCATAATCTTCAGCAATGGAAGCCAGCACCTCTGCCTGCGCATTTGTAATAATTCCAGAAGGAATGTTGACACGCATCATAAAATAGCCCGCTTCTTTCGGTCTTTGCAAATACAATCCCGCCCATTTAAAAGCGTCCCACTCTTCTTTCGGAATAGATTCAAATCCATTCTCCGCATAGTAAGGAATATCATTAAAGATTTCTAATCCGTCTTTCTCTAATTTCTTTTTCTCTGTTTGATTTAATTTTTCATTATTAGCCCACACTTTTTCATAACTCATCTTTTATCCCCCTATATGAAACTACGCTCTTGTAAGTACTTCACAATTTGCTCTGCACATTCTTCAATAGAATACTTGTGCGTTTCTACAATTAATTCTGCTTGTTTTGGTTCCTCATACGGTGAATCGATACCTGTAAACTCTTTAATATCACCTTTTCTCGCCTTTTTATAAAGTCCTTTCGGATCACGTTTCTCACACTCTTCAATTGGACATTTTACAAACACTTCTATAAACTCATCTGCAGCTAATAGTTCCCTAACTTGTTTTCGGTCTACTCGAAATGGTGAAATAAACGCTGTAAGGACAACAGTTCCTTGATCTACAAATAACTTCGCCACTTCACCAATACGTCTTATATTTTCCATGCGATCACTTTCAGAAAAACCTAAATCCTTATTTAAACCTTGGCGAATATTATCCCCATCTAGCACATAATTTCCGATATTCTTTTCAAACAGTTTGCGAGCAACCGCATTCGCTACTGTAGATTTACCCGAAGCTGATAAACCAGTAAACCAAACTACAAAACTGTGATGCCCATTCTTCACTCTTCTCTCATCTTTTGAAATAGAAGCTGTATGCCAAGTAATATTCGTATCCATCTCGTTCTCTCCCTATTCTGTTACTACTTCTTTTTTCAAACCTTTAATTAGCACTTCCACTACTTCTTTACGACTAAATGTACTTGGCGGAATCTCACCATTCCTTAACATTTCTCGTACTTTCGTACCCGATAAGATGACACGGTCTTCTTTTCCATGCGGACATGTTTTCGTTGAAGCCATTGCTTCACATTTCGTGCAGTAAAAACTATGTTCAAAAAATAACGGCGTAATCCCTAACTCTTCTACTGTAAAATTCGTAAAGATTTCCTGCGCTTCATATGTTCCGTAATAGTCCCCTACCCCAGCATGATCACGCCCTACAATAAAGTGGGTACAACCAAAGTTCTTTCTTACTAGTGCATGAAATATCGCTTCCCTTGGTCCTGCGTAACGCATTGCTGCAGGAAATACACCTAAAAAGACACGATCTTTCGGATAATAGTTTTGAAGTAATACTTCATAGCTTTCCATCCTTACATCAGCAGGAATATCATCTGACTTCGTTTCCCCAACGAGCGGATTTAAAAAGAGACCATCTACAATTTCAAGGGCAGATTTTTGAATATACTCATGGGCACGATGTACTGGGTTTCTCGTTTGAAATCCAACTACTGTTTTCCAACCGCGTTTTTTAAATTCTTCTCTCGTTTCAATTGGATCTAAATGATAAGAAGGAAACGGATTATTTCCAAAGCGTTTTGTAAGAATAATAGCTCCTCCAATGTAAACGTTTGGTCGTTCATATAATTTTTTCACCCCTGGATGTGCTTCATCCGTCGTTTTATATACAAGTAACGCTTCTTTTTCTTTATCTGGTACAAAAATATCTTCTATTTGAATAACACCATATACATTTCCGGCGTTGACAAGTTTTACTTCCTCTCCAGCCTGCAGTTTCTCGGCTACTTCTTCTGTTACCGGTAGTGTAATCGGTATACTCCATACGCTACCATTTGCTAAACGAAGCGTTTCTACTACTGAATCATAATCTCTCTTCCCTAAAAATCCTGTAAGAGGGCTATATCCTCCTGTCGCCAAAAGTTCTAAATCACTAAGTGCAATTTTGTCTATCTCGATTTCCTTTACAATGTTCGATATTTCATATGTTTCATCAATGCGGTTTACTAATTCATTTGTTGTACTCATCTTCTTATATCCCTTCTTAGCTTTATTTCAAAATCTATCTCATTGAAAGTGAAGGCCACATTCCGTCTTCATTTTCCCAGCCCATCTTCCATCTCTTGAGTTGCCACCATCACCTACAGGTAATGTACATTTCTCACACCCAATACTCGGATAGCCAACATCATGCAATGGGTTATACGGCAAACTATGTTTATATACATATCGCCAAACTTCTTTCCAAGTCCAATGAATGAGCGGACAAACTTTAATAGATTGAAAACGACGATCTTGATTTATAAACTGTGTATGCTTACGCGTTTCTGATTGTTCCCTTCTTAAGCCTGATATCCACGCTTTTTCCGCTGCTAATGATTTTTCTAACGGTAAAATTTTTCTAATACTACAGCAAAGATTCGGATTACTTTCCCATAACTTCTCTCCATGAAGCTTCGCTTGTTCATCGAGTGTAAGTTCTGGCTGTTTTTCTATAATATTTAATGAAGGAAATCTCTCGCGTACCTTCTTAATTAATTCGTACGTTTCTTGAAAATGAACATTTGTATCCAAAAATACAACTTTAGCAGATGGATTTACTTGGTTTATAAGATGCAATAAAACCATTCCCTCCACCCCAAAGCTACATGCATATACAATTTCATCTTTATATTCGTTATAAGCCCAACTTAATACTGATAGCGCGCCTTTCGTTTCATCTTCTTCAGAAAATGAAACACTATTTTCTTTCCACGTTTCGTACGTCAACATGTTTTTTCCCCCTGTAAAAGCAAAAAGACGGCTTTAACCTATTAAAAATAGATTAAAACCGCCTCTAGTTTTTCTAGTCAGCGCTTTTTACTTTAAACGAACCTTTTCACTTTTTTCTAATTGAATCACTTTTCCATCTTGCACAACAATTGTAATGGAACCATATTTCATATCAGCAAGCATCGCTTGAATTTTCTCAGATACTTCATCAAAATGCTCCCGTACGCTCACGCAAACAGCCCCCCTTTTTATTCATAAAAAAAATCTTTCCCATTTCGAAAAGACTGTTCGGTAATATATTTTACCTTATCTTTCAAAATGGATTCCATTTTGCTGGATTTAGCACCTTGCTTTCTATAAGCAGGTTGCCGAGCTTCGTAGGGCCAGTTCCCTCAGCTTCTCTTGATAAGCTTTGTATTTGTATTTTATCACAATTCTGATTTTTTTCAATCCTAGTTTTCCGATATATTTAATTATTTTTCTTTTTTTAAAAGGAGTTGCCTTTACTAGACAACTCCTTCTTTCTCATTCACACCAGCTCTTTAATACGTATGCGATCGTTCCCAATGATATTTTCATATGTTTCACGTTCTACGACAATTTGTGACGTCCCGCCTTTTGCAAAGACGACAGCTGGTCTACGAATACGATTATAATTATTCGCCATCGAGTACCCATATGCCCCCGTACAAGAAATTGCTAGTAAATCAGAAGAAGCAACTTGCGGTAAGTTAATATCCCAAATCAGCATATCTCCACTTTCACAGCATTTCCCAGCAATCGAAACGAGTTCCTCATTCTCATCATTCCCTCGATTCGCCAACATCGCCTCATAACGGGCTCCGTATAGAGCTGGTCTTAAATTATCTGTCATTCCACCATCGACTGAAACATATTTCCGAATGCCAGGAATCTCTTTCACCGCTCCGACTGTATAAAGTGTTGTTCCCGCATCACCTACAATACTACGACCTGGTTCAATCCATATTTCTGGAAGCGGATATTCACATAATGTAAATTGTTCTCTTATCGTACTTGTTACAGCGTGCACATACGTTTCAAGTGTTAACGGTGTATCTGAATCCGTATAACGTATACCGAAACCTCCGCCCACATTTAATACTTTCATCACATAATGTGTTCGCTCTCTCACTTCTTCTAAAAATTGGCGGAGTACTTCAATTGCTCGAACAAATCCAGCCGTTTCAAATATTTGTGATCCGATGTGCGAGTGAATTCCTAGCACATTATAATTTGATTTTTGCAAGGCAAGCTCAATTGCTTGCATCGCTTGACCATTTGAAACACCAAATCCAAATTTCGAATCCTCTTGACCTGTTGTTATATATTCGTGTGTATGTGCCTCTACTCCAGGCGTTACACGGATTAATATGTTCACAAATTTCCCATGTTGCATTGCTAAATCGTGCAAGATTTCTAATTCTAAGAAATTATCTACTACAAAACAACCGATATTCGCCTGAAGAGCCATAATCATTTCTTCTTCTGTTTTATTATTTCCGTGAAAATGAATACGCGATGCCGGAAAACCAGCTTGGAGCGCAGTATATAATTCTCCTCCAGAAACAACATCTAAAGACATATTCTCTTCACGAGCTACTCGGCACATCTCCATGCACAAGAACGCCTTGCTTGCATATGCTACTTGATAAGAGAAACCACTTTCTTTAAAAGCACGATGAAACGCGCGGCACTTTCCTCGAATAGACTCTTCATCGTATACATAAAGTGGTGTTCCGTATTGTTTTGCTAGCTGCGTCGTATCGCACCCACCAATTTCTAAGTGTCCTTGCCCATTGATTCGGCTTGTGCCGTGTAAATACATTTAAATTCCTCCCTTATTTCCTCTAAAACTCATAACCCCAATCTTCTATTCATTGCAGCACGCTTTTAGATAGACAAAAAACGCGCGGAACAATGTTCACACGCGTTTCTTATTAGGAAAAATATATATTGAAAAAATAAACGAGTTGTTATCTTCTCAAAATAAGAAACCGCATCAACATCTCCAAATAGCTCTTCATAAAATAAATTTTATGACAGTACTACATTTATTCAATGCAGTCCCAATATATGAATAAGATGGTTATTCTTATATTTCGGCAATAGTCCCTTTCAACCTATGATCACAGATTCCACTAAATCTCCCATAGCTTACTCTTTCCTATCGCGGCCTCTACCTTTGAGAGTAGATGAGGTAAGTCTATTTAATTTTCAAACATCTAATTGTTGCTATTAACAATACCAAAGGACCATTTTATTTGTCAAACAATTTTTTATATTGTTTTTTTACAGTTTAATTTTGTATCATTTGGTAAGCGCTTTACTGAAACCTTTGTCACTTCCCATTCGCCCTCTTCGTTATTAAATGTAATCGTTACCTTCTCAAATGGTGGAACAATTTTCCCACCAACCTGTTCATACTTCGTTACTTCAATACTCGCTTGAAATAAATATGTACCACTATACACTTTTTTTAAACTAATAATTTTAGGACATTGATAAGGCTTCAAGCTCCCATATTGTTTTTCAATTGCCTTATTTATTTTTGGAAATAAAACAGAATAAAGGGCATCTTCCATAAGGGGTGCATCATATTGTGCTACCGACACACTCGGTGAAGCAAAAAGTATAACACTACTGCATACTATAAAATATAATAATTTTCGCATTATAACCTCCGTTTTATTACTCGATTCTTTTTGCGCACGATAATTATCATACATAGAAACTCCGTTTTATTGTCTCCCACTGCCCTTTTTCTACTCAATTATTATAAAAAAGCCCACAACTCTCTTTTATTTTCGTATAATGATACTCATAGTATAATAAACATAATAACAAAGGACTGTTCGTATATATAAAATGAGGCGCTAATCAAACCGGCTCACAAGAACCGTCATGCTTTTAGGAGAGGAGTATATTATGCTACAAAATCTGTTTCCAAAACTGCGATTTGCACTAGTTGCAGTCGTTTTATTATGGATAAAAACATATATTGTGTACAAGCTAGCATTTGATATTAGAATTGATAACTTCTTTGAAGAGTTTATGCTTTTTATTAACCCACTAGCTTCGTTGCTTTTATTTTTTGGTTTCGCTTTACTTGCATCTAAGTACCGAAACCGAATTATTATTGTAATTAGTTTTATACTGTCATTTATTTTATTTGGAAATGCAATGTTTTACGGGTTCTATAACGATTTTGTTACTTTCCCTGTTTTATTCCAAACAAATAATATGGCTGACTTAGGGACGAGTATAAAAGAACTCTTTACGTATAAAACATTACTTTTATTTGCAGACGCAATTATTTTAATGTTTATTTCGCGTAAATTCCCATCATTTGGTGATAAAACACCCCTTTCTCGCTCTGAGAAGCGAACTTTCTTTAGCGGTGTAACAGTATTATTAGCACTACAAATTGTTGTTTCAGTTATATATAAACCACAAATGTTCTCACGCTCATTTGATCGTCAAACTGTCGTGAAAAATTTAGGGTTATACACATATCATCTATTTGATATTACACTTCAATCTAAGTCTTCAGCTGAGCGTGTATTTGCAAGTGGAGACGGGTTCTCTGAAATTAAAAACTATACAGACTCAAAAGATAAACAAGTTGATAAAAACTTATTTGGAGCTGCAAAGGGTAAAAATGTAATTTTAATTTCAATGGAATCTACACAAAGTTTTGTTATTAATAAAAAAATAAATGGAAAAGAGATTACTCCATTTTTAAATGAGTTTATTAAAGATAGTTTTTATTTCGATAACTTCTATCATCAAACGGGACAAGGTAAAACTTCTGATGCTGAATTTATCGTTGAAAATTCCCTTTATCCGTTAGACCGTGGTTCTGTATTCTTTACTCATGCAACAAATGAATACACTGCCACACCAGAACAATTAAAGAAATACGGATATTCTTCTGCTGTCTTCCATTCAAACGATAAAACGTTTTGGAATCGTGACGTAATGTATCCTGCGCTTGGATATGATCGTTACTTTAATTTAAATGATTACGTAGGAACGGAACAAATGTCTGTCGGTTGGGGATTAAAAGATAAAGAGTTCTTTGAGCAATCTATTCCAAAGTTAAAATCTTTACCACAACCGTTCTATACAAAATTTATTACGTTAACAAACCATTTTCCATTTCTTCTAAATCCAGAAGATCAATATGTTGATGAATTTAATTCCGAAAGTGGTGTTTTAAATCGCTACTTCCCAACCGTTCGTTACACGGATGAAGCTCTTAAATTATTTATTAAACAATTGAAAGACGAAGGACTATATGATAATTCCGTTATTGTCATTTATGGTGATCATTACGGCATTTCTGAAAACCATAATGCAGCTATGGCTCAGTTCCTTGGGAAAGACGCTATTACACCGTTTGATTCTATGCAATTACAACGCGTCCCTCTCATTATTCATGTGCCTGGCCAAGAAGGAAAAGTCATCTCTAAAGTATCTGGTCAAATTGATATTAAACCAACGTTACTTCATTTACTTGGTATTAAAACAAATCAATCCGTAGAATTTGGAACAGACTTATTTACGAAAGAAAAAGACCCTCTTATGGTAATGCGAGACGGCAGTTTTGTTTCGGAAGATTATGTTTATACAAAAAATATGTGCTATAAAAGAAGCACAGGTGAAGAAGCTGATTTAACACTATGTCAGCCTTATATTGAAAAAGCAAAAACAGAATTAAAATTATCCGACAAACTCATTTATGGAGATTTATTACGATTTGATCCTAACAATCGATATAAAACCGGAACGATGACAACGAAATTTGAATAGTGTAGGAAGCAACTTTACAAAAGTTGCTTCCTTTTTTTACTTTTTTTTCAAATTTATCTTCTATACAATCTTTCACAAATTGGGAATTTTTTTCGTATGAGAAAGAAATTTATGGTATGATAAAATAAGTAAACTTTCATACACTAATTAAGAATTTATAACAGAAAGCAAGGGATCAGATTTTGTATAGAGCAGCTATTCCAAACTTATTTACGCTCGGGAATTTATATAGCGGATTTTTGTCAATCGGCTATGCATCTTTAGGATATTATAAATCAGCTGCTATTTTAGTACTGATCGGGATGATGTTAGATAGTCTTGATGGTCGTGTCGCTCGTTTATTACGCGTTGATTCACAAATGGGAAAAGAGCTTGATTCACTCGCGGATGTTGTAACATTTGGCGCAGCACCTGCTGTGTTAATGTATTACACATCTTTCTCCAACTATGGCATCATTGGACTATACATAGCGGGATTATTCCCACTGTTCGGAGCATATCGCTTAGCACGATTTAATGTAACGCCATCATCTACTTCTATGAAGTATTTCACTGGAGTTCCGATTACTGCAGCAGG
The DNA here is from genome assembly GCF_044909215.1 of Bacillus sp. RC252. Classification (NCBI taxonomy): domain Bacteria; kingdom Bacillati; phylum Bacillota; class Bacilli; order Caryophanales; family Bacillaceae; genus Bacillus; species Bacillus sp. RC252. The sequence goes on from NZ_JBIYDV010000013.1 coordinate 155,643, forward strand.
AGGGCTTGTTGCTTTCTTAACATTATTTTCACATACCATTCCAAAAATCGTTCTCATTACCGTATTCGTAACGTTCGCATTTTTAATGGTGAGCCGTGTTCGTATCCCAAGTTTAAAAGATGTACCAATTCCACGATATAGCATAATTATTACACTATTTTTAGTTGGAATTATTATCACAATGTACCAAACAAGTTTTGGCAACATTTCTGTTTTCTTATTCATTGCCATTCCACTATACATTTTGTATATGTTATCTCAATTTATTAGACAAAGACCTTCTAAAAAAGCGAGTAAAGAAAAATAAAAAAACCTTCCGTATTTCGGAAGGTTTCTTTTTTATTTTGTAACTAATACTTTTTGATTTACAGGTGTTACAGGTTCTTCACCATTTAATACAGCTAAAATATTTCTTACTGCCATTTCAGCCATTGCATCACGTGTTTCGAATGTTGCATTTCCTACGTGAGGAGCAAGTACTACATTCTTTAATCCTTTTAGCTCTTCTGTAATTTTCGGTTCAAATTCAAATACGTCAAGAGCTGCACCTTCAATTTCATTCGTTTTTAGTGCATGAGCAAGTGCTGATTCATTCATAATTGGTCCACGTGAAGCATTTATAATATATGCTGTTTTCTTCATCATTTTAAACTGTTCTTCATCAATCATATGATGTAATTTCGGATTATAAGCACAGTTAATTGTAATAAAGTCCGCTGTTTGTAATAATTCTTCCAACGTTACGTATGTCGCTTCCAGTTCACTTTCAGCTTCAGGCTTTCGATTTGGTCCTGTATATAAAACATTCATTCCAAATGCTCTCGCACGCTTTGCAACTGCCTTCCCGATTTCTCCAAGGCCAATAATTCCGATTGTCTTACCGTGCACTTCGCGGCCCAAGAAGAATAACGGTGCCCATCCGTTAAATCCAGTTGTACGACATAACGTATCACCTTCAGGAATTCTACGTGCAGCTGCTAAAAGAAGTGCAAACGTTAATTCTGCTGTTGCCTCTGTAGATACTTTCGGCGTATTTGTAACAGCAATACCCTTTTCTCCAGCATATGTGTAATCAATATTATCGTAACCAGCACCATAATTTGCGATAATTTTCAAGTTTGGTGCTGCGTCAATAACCTCTTTCGATACCTTCGTAGAAAGTAAGCTTAAAAGTGCATCTTTATCTTTTACACGTTCTGCTAGCTCTTCTACACTAATTAATTCTTCTTTATTGTACATTTCTACATCATGATTTTTCAATAATTCTAATCCGATTTCTGGAATTTTCCCTGCTACTAATATTTTCGCCACTACTAACACCTCTTCTATACAAAATATGATATCTCTTATATTTCATTGTAAGAAATCTACATATAAAAACCAAGGAATTTGATTATAGTTTTGAAAATCGACACTTTTCCATAAAAAAAGAGGAGATGCAACTCTCCCCTCGTTTTACGCTTTTTCTTGCGATTCTTTCCCAAGCTTCGCATCGATTGTTCCTTCTGCAACTGTATCGCTAATTTGTTCCTCAATAACTGAGTTAGCAGTATTATTTGTTTCAGAAGTATAGGCTTGACCTGCCGCTTGTACATTTTGTTTATTTTGTTGTTTCGCCATTTTTTATCCTCCTTTTCATTCTTTCTTATTTTGAACAAAAAGGGTGATTTTCATCAAAAAATCGTGTTTCATTTTGAAATTATTCCTTCTTCTTCAAGCAATCTCATCGTTCTTACTCGTTTCGTAAATGTAGCTATGTGAGAAATATCATGATTGCGTAATGTCTTTATATTCTCTTCCACATACTTTCCTAAATCATTCGGATAATGGGCATCTGAGGATAGAGTAATCGGAACTCCATGCTTAGCTAATACTTGTAAATAAAGCGGACTTGGGCACATTTCGCGCACAGGATATCGATAGTACAATCCCGCATTTATTTCTGTTGCTGTATTTGTTTCCACTAACGCACGAGCAATTTCCTTATAATAAGAAAGCTGTTCATTCTCATCCAATCGATAATTAAATACTTTTATGTTATCAAGGTGAGCTATAATATCAAAAAGCTCGGAACGAACAGCACTTTCAACTGTAGCGAAAAACGTGTGATATAAAGTATGTAACTCATGCGTACCAAAATACTCTTTCGTATCTGGATTATCAAATCCCCATCCATCTATAAAATGGACCGAACCGATTACATAATCAAAGTCTCCTAATGCTAGTAAACCTTTTAACTCTTGTTCACCCCCGATAAAATAATCCGCTTCAATTCCAAGTTTGAGCGTTATCCCTCGTTTACTCCATCGCTCTTTTGCCTCTTCAATCGCCTTTGTAAAATCATAAATAGACGTTACTCTTACTTGATCTAACCATTCTTTTTGCAGGCGACCAAGCTTAGAATCACTAATATCTACATACTTTTCATAATATCCTTTCGCTTCATGAAAACGATATAAATGATCGACAATGCCAACTTCTTTTATACCTTTTCGCACAGCTTCTTCTAAATATAAATCAATCCATTTCGCTGTAAATGGACCTTCCTTCACACGTCTTTGCAGGCGTTCTTGTGTTTTCATAAGCCATTCCATAGAATGTTTTTCTTCTTTAAGCGGTTCAAAATATTGTAGCGCATCATTTATTTTAGCTAGCCACCCTATTGAATATGGCCCTTCTTCTAAATGAATGTGATAGTCCACTTTCATCCATATTCCCCCTTATAATTTATCTATTTCTCTTCTGTCCCCTACTCGCGAAAGCTTTCCATTTCTTTCTTTCACTTCTTGCATGACATCTTCTAATGGAATATTTTTTTCGGCTAATAGAACAAAACAGTGATAGAACACATCAACCATTTCTTTTACTATTTCTTCTTTATCATTATTTTTAGACGCAATAATTACTTCGGTGCACTCCTCACCAATTTTCTTTAAAATTTTATCTTCACCTTTTGAAAATAAATAATTCGTATATGATTCAGAGAGTGGATTTTTCTTTCGTTCTTCAATTGTTTCAAATAATAACTTAAGGATATCTTCCATATGTATCCCCCTATATAATTTTGTAGTGAAAACACGTTTTTTCTCCCGTATGGCAAGCAGGCCCTACTTGCTTTACGACAACAACGATTGCATCTTGATCACAGTCTAAATAAAGTGATTGCACATATTGGGCATTTCCCGATGTACCTCCTTTATTCCATAACGATTGTCTCGAACGGGAATAAAACCATGTTCTTTTCGTTTCCAGCGTCTTGTCATACGCTTCTTCATTCATATAAGCTAACATTAAAACTTCTTTCGTATCTTCCTCGATAACAACAGCTGGTATCAATCCTTTTGAAAAGTTAGGTTTCATAACCGCACCTCAACCTTTGCTTCTCTTAATTTTCTCTTTACATCTTGTACAGTCGCTTCACCATAATGAAAGATTGATGCTGCTAATGCTGCATCAACTGTTGTCTTTTGAAATACTTCTATAATGTGATTCACATGACCACATCCCCCTGATGCGATTACTGGAACAGAAACGCTGTTTGAAATTGCTCCTGTTAAACGAAGATCATATCCGTTTTTCGTTCCATCTGCATCCATACTCGTCAACAAAATTTCTCCTGCCCCGAGCTTAACAACGTGCTTCGCCCATTCGATTGCATCCATTCCCGTATTAAGTCTTCCGCCATTTACGTATACATTCCATTTATCTTCTGCTACTTTTCTAGCATCGATTGCTACGACAATACATTGTGAGCCAAAATGCTCCGCACCTTCCTGGATTAACTTCGGATTTCTCACTGCCGCTGAGTTTATTGAAACTTTATCTGCTCCAGCTCTTAGTAAATTGTACATATCTTTAACACTTGAAATCCCCCCGCCAACTGTGAGAGGTATGAATACTTTTGAAGCAGTTTTTTCTACAACATCTATAATCGTTTTTCGCCCTTCATGCGTCGCAGTAATGTCTAAAAATACGATTTCATCTGCTCCCGCATCATTATATAATGCGGCTATTTCAACAGGATCACCGACGTCTTGTAACCCTATAAAATTCACACCCTTTACTACCCGCCCTTCTTTCACATCTAGACATGGAATAATTCGTTTTGCTAACATAGTTTTGTTACCTGTAACACTTTTTCTAAATCAATCGTTTTCTCGTAAAGTGCCTTCCCAATAATGACGCCATATATGTTCATATCATTTAATCTTTTCACATCTTGAATAGATGCGACACCTCCAGATGCAATCACACGAATACCCACGCTTTTTTGCAGTAACTCTAATTGCTCAAAATTTGGTCCTGCAAGTGTCCCATCTTTTGAAATGTCCGTAAACACAATCGTTTGAACACCTACACTTTCCATTTGCTTCGCTAAATCGATGTACGAAATTTCAGACAAATCTAACCAGCCCCTCGTTGCTACGAAACCATTTTTCGCATCAATTCCAACTATGATTTGCTCCTTATATAGACGAACCGCTTCTTCTAAAAATGATTTATCGTAAAGGGCAGCCGTTCCTAATATCACTTTTTCTACACCTACTGACAACAACTTCTCCACTGCCGCGAGTGACCGAACTCCTCCTCCAATTTGCACTGGAATACGTACCGCCTTGCATATTTTTTCAATGACAGGTAAATTTACTGACTCCCCAACAATTGCTCCATCTAAATCAACAACGTGTAGTATTTTCGCTCCAAGTTTTTCAAATATGATTGCTTGTGCGACTGGATCTTCATTCATCACCGTTTCTTTACTAAACTCTCCTTGATAAAGCCTGACGCATCGTCCTTCTTTTATATCGATAGCTGGGAAGATTTCCATGCTTCTACCACCCCTTTGAAATTTTTTAACATTCGCATCCCAATTTCCCCACTTTTTTCAGGATGAAACTGTGCACCAAATATATTTCCTTTTGCTACAAAACCAGGTACTTTCACTCCATATTCACTTGCCCCATACACAATTTCATTCGGACAATCTGCATAATAAGAGTGGACATAATATACGAAAGAACCGTCCTCTACTCCATTCCAAAGCGATATTTCTCCTTCTTTTTTTAATTCATTCCACCCCATATGTGGAATTTTATAAGGAACTTTTAACTTTCGAATAACACCTGGCAATAAATTTAATCCGTTACAATTTTGTAGTTCCTCACTTTTTTCAAATAAAAGCTGCATTCCTAAGCAAATACCCAGAAGCGGTTTTCCTAAGCTCTCAACTTCTTTTAGCACACATACTAAATCTTTTTCTTCTAAAACGCCCATCGCTTTCGGAAATGTGCCTACTCCTGGTAAAATAACTCCATCACTTCTCAATATTTCTTTTTTATCATCCGTTATGATGTACTCTGTTCCAATATATTTTAATGCTTGTTCCACACTACGAAGATTTCCCATTCCATAATCTATAATTGCAATCAATTACAACATCCCTTTCGTTGAATTTACGCCATTAATATTGGCATTTTTATCGACTGCCTCTCTAAGCGCTCGACCGAACGCTTTAAATAAAGCTTCAATTTTGTGATGTGTATTGCTTCCGTATAAAATGCGAGCATGTAACGTAATATTTGCAGCATGAGCAACTGCTCTAAAAAATTCTTCCGTTAATTCTGTGTCAAAATCCCCTAGCTTCGGATTTGTTAATTCACCTTGAAATACAATATATGAGCGCCCGCTTATATCAATCGCGACAAATCCTAAAGATTCATCCATCGGTACATACGCTGAGCCGTAACGGTTAATCCCCTCTTTATTTTGCAATGATTCTTTCAAGCAAGTTCCGAGTACAATTCCAACATCTTCAACCGTATGATGAGCATCAACGAATACATCACCTTCAGCTTCAATTTGCAAACCAAATCTTCCGTGTCTAGCAAATAAAGTTAGCATATGATCAAAAAATCCAACTCCTGTTTGCACAGAAACATTCGTACTTTCATCAAGTTGCAAACTTAATTTAATTTTTGTTTCCGTCGTCTCACGTACTTGACTAGACTCGCGCATTATTCTTCCTCCTTAAACCTAATTTGGATTGCTCTTGCGTGTGCATGTAAACCTTCTTTATTTGCAAGTTCTACAATATGATGCTGTACACTTCTTAACGCTTCTTCCGTGTACGAAACGAAGCTTGATTTTTTTACGAAATCATCGACGGATAACGGAGAAAAAAATCTTGCCGTTCCACTTGTCGGTAATACGTGATTCGGCCCCGCCAAATAATCTCCGAGCGGTTCAGGTGCATATGGACCAAGAAAAATTGATCCAGCATGCTTTACATAAGCTAGAGCATTCATTGGCTCTTTTATGTGTAACTCTAAATGTTCTGGAGCGATTTCATTTGATAAATGAAACGCCTCTTCTAAAGAAGGGACAATAAAAATTGCTCCATTTCTTTTTATGGATTCACGAGCGATTTCACTTCTAGGCAACGTCTCTAGCTGCCTTTCTATTTCTCTTTCTACTTCTTTAGCAAGCTTTATATTTGTTGTAATACAAATAGCTGTTGCCCTCTCGTCATGTTCTGCCTGTGATAATAAATCAGCAGCAATATATTCGGCATTTCCTGTTTCATCTGCGATAACTACAATTTCTGATGGTCCAGCAATCATATCGATATTGACTATCCCATATACTTCTCGCTTCGCTAGCGCGACATATAAATTCCCTGGTCCAACTATTTTATCTACTTTAGGAATCGATTCCGTTCCATATGCTAGAGCAGCAATTACTTGAGCACCACCGGCCATATATATTTCATCTACACCTGCAAGACTTGCAGCAGCTAAAATATGCGGATCAATTCCTCCTTGCTTCGGCGGTGTTACCATTACAATTTTTTTCACTCCTGCGAGTTTTGCTGGCAATACATTCATTAATACTGATGAAGGATACGAAGCAGTCCCGCCCGGCACATATACACCTACATTTTCTAACGGACGAATAAGCTGCCCTCTAATTACCCCTTCACTCACGCAATCAAACATAGATTGTCTTTTTTGCTTTTCGTGATACGAGATAATATTTTTCTTCGCCTCTTTTAACGCTTCTAAAAAAGCTTGTTCTACAAACTTACTTGCTTGTTTTATTTCTTCCTCACTTACACGAAAATCTTTTGTCTCTACACCATCAAACTTTTTTGTATAGAACGATAAAGCCTCATCTTTACTCTCCCTTACGTTTTGAACAATTTCACTTACACTTCTTTGAACAGTTTCTTCTATTATATTAGCGCTTTCTCGTAGCGATTTTATTTTCGATAAAGCCTCTTGGAAATCTTCAAAAACTATCTCCATTTAAAATCCCCCTATTTCCCTGACAAAATTTCTTGTTCCATCATATTTATAATACAGAATATTTCGTCTTTTTTAGTTTTCAATGCAGCCTTATTCACAATCATTCGAGCTGATATAGAGCACATTTCCTCAAATACAATTAACCCGTTTTCTTGTAATGTTTTTCCTGTTTCAACAATATCAACAATTGCATCTGCCAAACCTAGAAGTGGAGCAATCTCTACAGATCCTTCTATTTTAATAATTTCTACATCCTCCCCTTTATCATGAAAATATGTAGAAGTAATGTGCGGATATTTCGTAGCAATTCGTTTTTTTCGATAACTCTTCGGATTATACGTAGGAATAGAAGCGACACAAAATTTACACACGCCCACTCCTAAATCGACCATCTCATATATATCTTTCTCAAATTCCATTAATATATCTTTTCCAACGACTCCAATATCAGCTACGCCATGTTCTACATAAGTAGCAACATCTACCGCTTTCACTAAAATAAATGAAATGTTTGTGTTTTTACTTTTAAACACAAGTTTTCTTCCTTTATCTTTGAGCTCTGAACAATCAATTCCAATTTTTTCAAACAGTGGAATAACATGCTTTTCTAATCTTCCTTTCGTTAACGCAATTTGAATGTTACGCATGAAGCCTCCCCTTCTTTCTGGATGATCCATTTCTCTCTCCATACATATTCCACTAGTGACTCACTCTTCGCCTCAACGACTGTCATTATTTTATTCTTGTTTGCAAATTGAAAAGTATCGTTTAAATTAGAGAATAAAGATAACTGGGCATTCTTCCCGTCCTTTTGAAGTAAATTTCGTAACCTTTCCGCTTCTGCTAATCTATTTAACTCATAATGAATCATAATATCTATTCTCTTTCGTTTATATGGTTCTTGCTGCTCTTGAAGTGCCTTAACTATTTGATTTACTTGCACCGCGAGCCCAACCGCTGGCATCATCTCTCCAAAATTTCCAATTAACTCATCATACCTTCCGCCACTAACAATCTCTTCTCCAATTTCATATATATACCCTTTGAAAATAACACCCGTATAATAATCCAAATGTTGAACCATACCTAAATCAATTGATATGTAAGAGCCATATCCTAACTGTTCAATTGTTTCATATATTTCTTTCACTCTCGCAATGGCCATTTTCATTTCATTACTTGAGGCGAGTTTTTCTGCTTCCTCAACAACATCTAAACTCCCGAATAACCTTGGTAGTTTCTCAAGTAACCTTACTGTTTCATCACACCGATTTAATTTCTTTTCTTCTATAAAGTGTGAGAGTGCGGCATAATTTTTACTTTCAATATACGTTCTAAGTAACTTCTCTTCTTCATCATTAATGGGGAGCTTTTTTACGATACATTTATATAACTGCACTTGCCCAATCTCAATTGTGAAAGATTGCACCTTTAATTTTTGAAGTGCTTGAATTACGCTTATCACACATTCAATTTCAGCCCTTACATTTTCAATCCCGATAATTTCAATACCACTTTGCACTATTTCATTATATTTCCCAGTAAGGGACTCATTCGCCCGAAATACATTCCCGCTATAAGTTACTTTAAGAGGAATATCCCCTCTCTGTGTTCCAATTACTCTTGCTAAAGGAATTGTCATATCTGGGCGTAAAACGATAATCCGTCCTTTTTCATCGAAAAATTTATACATCTTTTCTTCATCTATCGGCCTGTTTTGAAATGCAAAAACATCATAAAATTCAATTGTAGGTGTCCTTATTTCTTCATAACCTCTCTCTAAAAAGGTCCGTCTTAATTTTTGTTCCACTTCTTCAATTAACGTACATTCTTCGAATAAGTAATCTCTCGTTCCATTCGGATTTGCCCGTTTCCACTTTGTCATCTCATTTCACACACCTTTCCCTCTTTAATTTATGCCCATTCGATCCACCCAAACCGAAAATAAAAAGAGCCTTGTAGACAAAATACCTACAAGGCTCTTTAGTAGAGTGTAGGTACAACGGGAATAACCCTTGTGCCTACACGTTTTCACGTTAGGTTCAAGGGTTTCATGTATGATGATGTAGTTGTGTAAGCATTTTTATAGATTGCACGATATTCATAATACTTACTCCCTTTCTCCTCTGATTTTCACATAGTATATAACAGTTAATTCTGAATGTAAATACATTTTTAATATTCCGTTATTTCTTAATATAAGGCTATCTCTCTTTCATACTCTCCAATTTCTCGTTCGTATTGCATCGTAATGCTGATTTCATCTAGACCATTTAATAATTTTTCTTTCCACATTTTCTCGATTGTAAAATGAAACCTGTGCGTATTCGTAATAATTACTTCATTCTCTAAATCAACTTCCATTTGATCTCTCGCATTCGTTTTGGCAAGTTGTTCACGCATCTCTTTATCCATTACAATCGGTAACATACCATTCTTCATACAATTCATATAAAAAATATCTGCAAATCCTCCGGCGATAATAACGCGGAAACCATAATCCGCAAGCGCCCACGGAGCATGTTCTCTTGAAGAACCACATCCAAAATTATCACCTGTAATTAATATACTTGCTCCTTTTCGTTCTTGTGCATTAAGGGGGAAATTAGGATTTTCATGGCGCTCATTATCGTAACGCCACTCATCAAATAAATATTTTCCAAATCCCGTCCTTTCAATTCTCTTCAAATATTGCTTCGGAATAATTTGATCTGTATCAATGTTATCATTCATAAGTACTGCGGCAGTACCTTTATGAATATGAAATGGTTCCATCGTAACTCTCCTTTCTAATATCAACAAAATGACCATATAACGCAGCTGCTGCAGCCATAGCTGGACTTACTAAATGTGTTCGTGCTCCTTTCCCTTGCCTTCCTTCAAAATTACGATTTGAAGTAGAAGCACAATGTTCTCCTTCAGGTACTTGATCTGGATTCATCCCAAGACACATTGAACATCCAGGCTCTCTCCATTCAAATCCCGCTTCTTCAAATATGCGATGTAAGCCTTTTTGCATCGCCCGCTCTCTCACACTTTTTGATCCTGGTACAACGAGTGCTCGCACACCTTCTTTTACCTTTTTCCCTTTTACAACAGATGCAGCAATTTCTAAGTCAGATAAACGTGAATTTGTACAAGAACCAATGAAGACATGCTTAACAGGAATTTCAAACGTACTTTGCCCAGGGCTCAATCCCATATATGAAAATGCTCTTTCATCATTTTCGTTATGCTTCTCTGGTAATTTTTCATCAATAGGAACACCCATACTAGGATTTGTTCCCCAGGTGACATACGGTGCTAAATCCGTAACATCTACCGAAATATGTAAATCATAAATTGCATCTGAATCTGTATAAAGCTCCGACCATTTTCCCGTAAACGTTTCATAGTCTTTCGGTGCATATTCACGCCCTTTTACATAAGAAAATGTTTTCTCATCTGGTGCAATGATGCCAGCTTTCGCTCCCCCTTCAATTGCCATATTGCAAAGTGTCATTCTCTCTTCCATACCCATATCACGAATCGTCTCTCCGTAGAATTCCATTACATGCCCCGTTCCAACCGCTACACCGTACTTTGAGAGAAGATGCAAAATAATATCCTTTGCATAAACGCCTTTCGGTAACTTTCCTTTTAATTCAATCCCCATCGCTTTCGGTTTTCGTTGCCACAACGTTTGAGTTGCTAATACATGTTCTACTTCACTCGTACCAATACCAAACGCTAAAGCACCGAAAGCACCGTGGGTTGCTGTATGGCTATCACCGCATACAATCGTTTTCCCCGGTTGTGTGAGCCCAAGTTCTGGTCCTATAACGTGAACGATTCCTTGCTCTTCATCACCAATATCGGCTAATCGCACCTTAAATTGTTTACAATTGTCACGAAGTGTATCCAATTGCTGCTTCGCAATGCGATCGGTAATATTCCAAACATCTTTCGTTGGAATATTATGATCCATCGTTGCAAACGTTAATTCCGGTCTCCGAACAGTTCGATTTGCAAGCCGCAAGCCTTCAAAGGCTTGCGGTGACGTTACTTCATGAACGAGATGAAGATCGATATATAATAAATCCAATCCATTTTCATTAGTTACAACTACATGTCTTTCCCAAAGCTTATCTAGTAACCTTTTTCCCATTATCTTCCTCTCCCTACTAGTGCCTGCTCTTCCATTTCTTGAATAACTGCCCTCGTAAATGAAGTTGTCGTCTCATTCCCCCCAATATCAGCTGTACATTTCCCAGATTGAAGAACTGCAGAAATTGCCTCTTCAATCGCATACCCTTCTCTCGTTAATCCAAATGATTGCCCAAGCATCATCGCTACTGAACGCATCATCGCAATTGGATTCGCTTTATTTTTACCTGCAATATCTGGCGCTGATCCATGAATAGGCTCATATAAAGACGGCCCGTTTTCCGCATGGCTCGCTGATGGAAGCATTCCTAATGACCCTGCTAATACAGAAGCCTCGTCGCTCAAAATATCACCAAATAAATTTTCTGTTACGATAACGTCAAATCTCCTTGGGTTTCGAATTAACTCCATAGCAGCTGCATCTACTAAAATGTGCTCTAATTCAACATTAGGATAACGAAGAGCTACTTCTTCCGTAACAGCTCTCCACAATTTACTAGATTCTAAAACATTCGCTTTATCAATAGAAGTTACTTTTTTCTCTCTCTTACTCGCTAATTGAAAAGCATACGACACGATACGTTCAATTTCATGACGATGGTACGTAAGTGTATCAGTTGCCGATTCTTCCGTTCTTTCTTTCGGATAAGAGAAATAAATACCGCCTGTTAGTTCACGAACGACAACGAAGTCAATTTCATCTGCGTTTTTTAATGGCGATAAATGTGCAGTTGCGCTTTCTACTGTTACAGGACGAACGTTCGCAAATATACCAAGTCCTTTTCTTAAAGCTAATAATCCTTTCTCTGGCCTTTCTTTCGCATCATCCCACCGCGGTCCACCAACCGCTCCAAGTAAAACCGCATCACTCGCTAAACAAGCGGCAAGTGTTCGCTGTGGTAATGGTTGCCCATTTAAATCGATAGCCGCTCCGCCAAAGTACTCATCTTGTAAATGAAAGTGATGTCCATATAGCCTCTCTACCATATGCAATACTTCCTTCGCGCTTTCCATAATTTCCGGACCAACACCATCACCCGCTAAACAAACGATACGTTTTTCCAATTAAAACACTCCTTTTTGTCTGAATTTTCAGAAATATACTTTGATAAGTAAGGGACGATCCCCTCACTTATCAAACAGTTACTTCACAAGAGTAATAAAAGATTTTAATTTTCCGGCCGCATGAACATACGCTCTCGCCGATGCTTCTAATACGTCTTGCGCAACACCAAAACCTGATACTTGATGAGTTCCTTCTTTTAATTCAACATGAACATGTGCAAGTGCATCTTGACCTTGCGTTATAGATTGTATGCGATAATCCGCTAAGTCACATTCTAATCCTAAAATTCTTTGAATTGCATTATAGATCGCTTCAATACTTCCAGAACCAGTTGCTGCATCTTCGTACATATTTCCTTCCTCATCTTTTAGTACAACCGTTGCACACTGTGTACTATTTGATACGAAATGTACTTGCAATTGAGTAATGCTATATTGCTGGGCCGCAAATGCTGCTTCACCAAGCATAAGCGCACGTAAATCTTCTTCTGTAATTTCTTTTTTACGGTCAGCCAAGTTTTTAAATGCTTCAAACACCACATCTCGTTCTTCTTTTGTAAACTCATAACCAAGTTCTTTCATTTTTTCAGTAAACGCATGGCGCCCGGAATGCTTTCCTAATACAAATAAATTTTGTGACTCTCCAATCAGTGATGGTTCAATAATTTCATACGTCGTTACTTCTTTTAATACACCGTCTTGATGAATACCTGATTCGTGAGCAAAAGCATTTGCTCCAACAATCGCCTTATTTTTCGGTACAACCATACCCGTTAACCGACTTACTAACGTACTCGTCGCTTTAATTTCTTTTAATGTCATAGAGGATTCTGCTTCATAGAAATCTTTTCTAATATGGAGAGCAACCGCGACTTCTTCTAGCGCCGCATTCCCCGCTCTTTCTCCAATTCCATTAATCGTTCCTTCTACTTGTAACGCTCCGCCTTCAACCGCTGCTAACGAGTTCGCTACTGCCATCCCAAGATCATCGTGACAATGACAAGAGAAAATTGCTTTTTCATACGACGGAACGGATTCTTGTAAGTATTTAAAAAGAGAATAATATTCTTCTGGATTCGTATATCCAACTGTATCAGGAATATTGATTACATTCGCTCCTGCGCGAATCGCGACTTCTACTGCTTCAGCTAAAAATGCTCTCGATGTTCTTGTTGCATCTTCTGCTGAAAATTGAACTGTTGGAAATAGTGATTTCCCGAGCGTAACCGAGCGATGTATGCTATCTAATACATCTTCTTTTGACATACAAAGCTTATATTTCATATGAATGTCACTCGTAGCTAAAAATACGTGTAAACGAGGAGAGACAGTGCCTTTCACAGCTTCATAGGCTCTTCGAATATCACTTTCTTTCGCTCTAGCTAAACTCATAACCGTAGCATTTTGAATGGTATTTGCGATACGTTTTACCGATTGAAAATCACCTTCAGAAGCTGCTGCGAATCCAGCTTCCATTACATTAATACCAAGTCTCTCTAGTTGCCTCGCAATCTGTAATTTCTCTTGTTCATTTAAATTAACTCCTGGTGATTGTTCGCCATCACGAAGCGTCGTATCCATGAACAAAATTTGCTTCATATTATTTGACCCCTGCCTTTACTCGCGGCTGTACAAACGGCATCATTTCACGTAATTTACGTCCAACTACTTCGATTTCATGTTCATTTTCTTTTTCATTTGTCGCATGGAAATTTGGTTTTCCTGCTTTATGCTCTGCGATCCAGCCTCTTGCAAATGTACCATCTTGAATTTCTGCTAGCACTGCACCCATCGCTTTCTTCGTATCTTCCGTTACAACGCGTGGTCCTGATACGAAGTCGCCCCACTGCGCTGTATCTGAAACTGAATATCTCATATTTTCAAGTCCGCCTTCATACATAAGGTCAACGATTAGTTTTAGTTCATGTAAACATTCAAAATATGCAACTTCCGGTTGATAACCAGCATCAACTAACGTTTCAAACCCAGCTTTTACTAGTGCAGTCACTCCACCGCAAAGTACAGCTTGCTCTCCAAATAAATCTGTTTCTGTTTCTTCTTTAAACGTTGTTTCTAATACACCTGCTCTCGTCGCCCCAATTCCATCTGCATATGAAAGTGCCTTTTCAGTCGCAACTCCTGTTGCATCTTGATATACTGCAAATAATGCAGGAACAGCTCCCCCTTCCGCAAACGTACGACGTACTAGATGTCCTGGACCTTTCGGTGCTACTAGAAATACATCTACATTAGCTGGCGGTTTTACTTGATCAAAGTGAACATTAAATCCATGCGCGAAAACGAGAGAATTGCCGCCTTGTAAGTTTGGTGCAATTTCAGCTTCATATACTTCCGGCTGTAATTCATCAGGTAGTAGAATCATTACTACATCTGCTTTTTCTGCTGCTTCCGCTACTGTATATACAGAAAAACCGTCTTCTTTCGCCTTATCCCATGACTTCCCTTTCCTCAGTCCTACTACCACATCAAATCCGTTATCACGTAAGTTTTGCGCATGCGCATGGCCTTGCGATCCATATCCGATGATTGCTACTTTCTTTTCCTTTAATACATTTACCGTTACGTCTTTTTCATAATAAACTTTCGCCATTTTCATTTCCCCCTATTTTTTAAATAATTATTGAATTAACATAACTTGTTTATCTTGTTTTTTCATACTACGTGTAAATGCTGTTACACCTGTTCTAGCAATTTCTTTCAAACCATATGGACGAAGTAATTCAATTAACGCTTCTACTTTCTCCTGGGTACCTGTTACTTGCACCACTATGGAATCCTTCCCAACGTCTATTACAGCGGCTCGGAACGGTTCAATTAAACTATATAATTCTGCTCTTGCTACAGACGTTGCTACTTTAATAAGTGCAAGTTCTCTAGCGATCATCGCTTCTTCTGTAATATCTGATACTTTCAGTACATCGATTTGCTTATGAAGTTGTTTAATTAACTGCTCAACTTGCTGTTCATTTTCAACGTGTACAACAATCGTCATTCTCGAAATATCCGATGATTCCGTATGACCTACTGAAATACTTTCAATATTAAAATGTCTACGTGTCATAACACCTGTAATTCGATTTAACACACCGCTTTGATTTCGAACTGTCGCTGTTACAATTCTCTTCACCTTTTCTCCACTCCCTCCATTTGATGAACGCCTTTTCCTGGGGCAACCATCGGCATTACCTTTTCGGATTGAAGTACGCGGCAATCAATTACAACAGGCTCTCTTAACTCAATTGCATACTGTAATTGTTGCTTTGCAAGAAGTGGGTCTTCAATACGAACACCTTTTATGCCATAAGCATTGGCAAGCGCAACAAAATCTGGTTGGGATGAAAGTAAGGAGTGCGAATATCGCCCATTATAAAATTCCTCTTGCCATTGTCTTACCATCCCTAAAGCTTCATTATTTAAAATAAAAACTTTAACTGGTAAAGAATGCTCTTTTAACACACTAAGTTCTTGCAGGGTCATTTGAAATCCAGCATCACCGACAATTGCAATAACTAGTTCTTCAGGCTTTGCGATTTGTGCACCTATTGCTGCTGGAAACCCGAAGCCCATTGTTCCTAAGCCTCCAGAAGTTACCCATTTATCTGGATTTTTCAGCGGATAATATTGAGCTGCCCACATTTGATGTTGCCCAACATCTGTCGTTACAATCGCTTCCCCTTTCGTAATTTCGTATAGCATATCAATTGCATATTGAGGCTTAATACATTCCGAATGCTCTTTGTAAGAAAGAGGGTATTTTTCTTTTCTACTATTCAATAATGAGAGCCAATCATTGTGATGTACTTCCCCTTCCTTAAAGTTGAGTAGAGCTTCTAATGCTTGCTTCGCACTCGCAACAATTGGAATTTCAGTCGGCACATTTTTTCCGATTTCCGCTGGATCAATATCTATATGTGCGACAATCGCTTCTTTAGCAAAATAAGCTAAATTTCCAGTAAGACGATCGTCAAATCTTGCTCCTATATTTATAAGTAGATCACATTCATATAACGCCATATTAGCCGTGTAAGAACCGTGCATTCCTCCCATCCCAAGAAATAATTTATCATCTGGCGGAAAACCACCAAGACCAAGTAATGTATGAACAACAGGAATTTCATATTTACGAGCAAAGCTTGTTAATTCTTTCGATGCCTTTGCATGCAATACACCTGCTCCAGCTAAAATTAACGGTTTTTTTGAAGTCGCAATCGCTTGTAATAATTTGTTTATTTGTAGTAGGTTCGGTTCGTAATTAGGCTGGTATCCTGGTAAATCCATTTGTACATCACTACATCGCTCACCTTGCTCTACTACCATATCTTTCGGAAGGTCAATTACGACTGGGCCTGGTCTTCCTGTTCTAGCGATATGAAATGCTTCTTTAATAATTCGGGGTAAATCCGATGCTTTTCGTACTTGATAATTATGTTTTGTCACCGGCATCGTAAGCCCCATAATATCAGCTTCTTGGAAAGCATCACTCCCGATTAACGTTGTTGCTACTTGCCCTGTAAATACAACAAGTGGCAATGAATCAATCATCGCGTCAGCTAGACCAGTAATAACATTTGTAGCACCCGGTCCACTTGTTGCAATTACCACTCCTGGATTTCCTGTAATTCTTGCATATCCTTCAGCAGCATGAATTGCACCTTGCTCATGCCTCGTTAAAATATGCGGAATTTCACAATCATAAAGCGCATCATATAGAGGTAAAACCGCACCACCTGGATAACCAAAAATCACCTCTACTCCTTCCTTTTCTAGCGCTTCTAACAATAGCTGTGCACCAGTTGCCAGTTTCTCTTCCGTTTTTGAAGACATTTTTCTTATAAGCCCCCTTTTTTAAAACATTTATAAAATAAAAAAATCCTACGTCCACACTCCAGCTATGTGCTGAAGGGACGAAAGATTTCGCGGTACCACCCTTCTTCGCAAGATTACTCTTGCCTCAGTGACTCGGGATATGAGTCTAGCTAATAACGGAGCTACCGTCTAAGCCTAAACAAACGTTTCAGCTTAGCACTCAAGGGTGATGTTCGTCGACGTGAACCATCGGTTTCCAGCAACCACCGACTCTCTGTGAGGCTTCACAGTCAACTACTCCTCCCTATCAACGCTTTATCATGTCATAAGAGCTATTATCCAACTTTATTTTCTTCGTAAATTTTCTCTCCATCTTCTACAACTAATTTACGGAATTCTTCTAATAAACGATTCGTATGTGGCCCTGTTCTACCTAAACCAATCGTTCTTCCATCTACTGTCGTAACAGCAATTACTTCAGCAGCTGTTCCTGTTAAAAATACTTCATCAGCTACATATACATCATGCCTTGTAAATAATTCTTCTCTTACGTCATATCCAAGTTTTTCGCCGATTTCTAAAATCGCGTTTCGTGTAATACCTTCTAACGCTCCAGCAGAACTTGGTGGTGTAATTAATTTATTTCCCTTCACAATAAATACATTATCTCCAGAGCCTTCAGCTACATATCCTTGGTCATTTAACATAAGTGCTTCTTGTACTCCAGCTAATTTCGCCTCAATGCGAACTAAAATATTATTTAAGTAATTTAAAGATTTTACTTGAGGCGATAAAACATCCGGGCGATTGCGACGCGTTGCAACTGTTATAATCGGAATCCCTTTTTCATAATATTCTTGCGGAAATAAAGATAATTGCTCTGCAATTACTACTACATTTGGTTTCGTACAAGAATCGGGATCTAATCCCAAGTTCCCAGGTCCTCTTGATACAACGAGGCGGATATATCCATTAGATAGTTTGTTTTGTCGAATCGTTTCAACAACGATTTTCGTTGCTTCTTCTAACGTATATGGAATCTCTAACATGATGGATTTCGCTGATTCATATAACCGGACAAGATGCTCTCTCAAACGGAAAACATTACCGCTATATACCCTAATTCCTTCGAACACTCCATCGCCATATAAATAGCCATGATCATATACTGAAACCTTTGCTTCGTCTTTTGGAACAAATTCTCCATTTAAGAAAATCCACTGCTCGTTCACTTGAAAGCGCCCCCTATGTTCTATGAGTTTTTTATTGTTTCCTAGTCTACTCTCCTTTTCAAATAAATCAAGTGAATTTTTAGAAAATTTTTAATTTTTAATCGTACGTACATCTTTGTTTATATTGATTTAATAACATTGTTAACGTTTACAAAAAGTCAAAAATTTTTTTTCGTCAAATTCTACTAAAAAAAATATTTGTTTAAAAGAAGGGTTTTCGCCAATTGATACGAATCTATTGTATTCAATAAACGGACGTCCGATTTTATAAATCCGGGAATATACAACGACTTTTGGTGAAAAAGGGGGAAAATAACAAAAATAACGCTGTCTAAAAATAACATTCATATTTTTCATTTAGTAATCATAATCCTATTTTTAAAAAACAATTTGTCAAATTGAAGGAGGAAATAAAAATGGCGTGTGTACAAATTAAAGGAACGAGACAAGAGGTAGTAGAAATGCTACAACTATTTGATCTAATGGATACGAAAGGATTTTGTAAATTCGATAATTACGTTGAAGTAGAACCAAATAGTAGGAAACATAACAACTACACAGCTTCAATCGATATTCAGTCTAATAACAGTTCAGCACAAGATACATTAAATGATCAATTCGTTAGTCAAATGCTTACTGGTGTATATAACGACTAAACAAATATTCTCTTCCTACCATCTTTTCATAAATATATGCTATGGACTTGAGCATACTAGCAACTAGATGGTAGGAGGTGAAAATTATGGCTAGAATTGGTGTTGAGAACTCTTTAACAGATGTTCAACAAGCTCTTCAGCAACAAGGACATGAAGTCGTTTCACTTAACTCTGAAAATGATGCACATGGGTGTGATTGTTGCGTTGTAACCGGGCAAGATTCTAATATGATGGGCATTGCAGATACATCGATAAAAGGATCTGTAATTAAAGCACATGGTTTAACAACAGATGAAATTTGTCAGCAAGTTGAAAACCGCACTTAATCATTTTTATCACATTATTTGTGAGCTAACATGTAAAGGGAATGGAATGGTCCCACTGATTATAGTTTCAATTTATTTATAGAAAGAGGGCTCCTTTTCAAAAGGAGCCCTCTTTTTTATATTCACCTAACGGGAAAGTAACATATACTGGATGAAAGCCCTACCTCTCTCTCATCATTACGGTTCCACTGACCGCTCCTTGATTCACTAGTATACATATAAAGCTTACATATACAATTTATAGGGTTTGTTCACAAAAGTTGTTGGTAAGACTACCCGATCTTTCGCAAACTTTTCGTATTATATTCATAAGATTTATTTACTTTACACTAGCTTTAACCGAGACACGAATTAAAACTTTAACACCAATACAATAACTTGTCAACATTTTTTACAAATTAAAAACAGACATTAACGGTTTGTCTGTTTTAGAATGGAGCTTTTTCTTTTATTACATATACAACAAAACCGCTTACTAACATACACAAGCCAACTACTAAGTTTTTGATATTAATCATAAATTCCTCTCCCTTATTCCACACATCATATATATTTACAGTTCAATTATTCCGATCGTCATAAAGCGCACTTTTTCTAATATATCATAATTCCTAAAAAATGCAAGTTCACTTTTGGCGACCATTCACAAATTTATCCACAGTGCTTGGCACAGTATTTAACGCTTTTTCAATTAAATGTGTACTACTATTGAGATGCAACACTTGCACACCGTTAGAACCAACTACTAAAAAAGCAACTGGGCTAATAGAAACCCCAGCCCCGCTTCCGCCTCCGAATGGATGACTTTGCTTGTTCTCTTTATGCTGCCCTTGTCCGCCGTTATGTTTTTCAGAAATAAAATCCCCTTTAAAGTCACTTCCACCAGCTCCAAAACCAAAAGCCACTTGAGATACTGTTAATACTACATTTCCGTCAGCTGTTGAAACCGGACTTCCAACAATCGTATTTACATCTACCATCTCTTTTAAATTTGTCATTGCTGTTTTCATTAAATTTTCAATTGGATGTTCCATTATGTACTACACCCTTTCCTCATTATTCTTTTTTATACTTTCCAAAATAGAGGAAGTCATACTAAGTTTTCCTATTTTGAAAAAACATTTTCCACTTTCCAATTGGATATTACTCCCTGTACAAGTTCGGATAAAGTGAAACTTTAATCAGTGGAGGTTTTGTTCATCCCCCACTGATTATTAGCCCACACCAATCGGGCGTTTACGAGCCGCAGGGCTCCAGCCAAATTTTGAGGTAGGAGTCTTACTGCTCGCAAATAGCGGGATAAAAACAGTAAAGAGATACATACTACTATTGAACCTTGTTATGAAAGGAGTCCTTACTTTGACTGAGAAATTTGATGAATATAAAAAAAGAGATCGAATAGATAGTGATTATAAAGAAGAATACGCAGCTGAAGTTGCACCACAGCGTATCGATTATGATGATAAAGATAACGATGATGTAAGATCGTCTGCAGCTGGATCGACTGCTGGTTTCATTGCTCTTGCCTTAGCAATATTATCATTATTCACATTCCCAACACTATTTGGTCTTGTGTCTGTTCTACTTGGTATTTACGCTTATAATCGCGGGGCTACTGTAACTGGCGGTACCGCTGCCATTGTGGGTGGTATCGCTGCACTCATTGCGATTTTATTCCGAGTGGCGCTTATTGGTTTATTGTTCTCTCTTTTTTAAAAAGAAAAAGGTATCTCGCTTTATGCGGGATACCTTATCCTGTAAATACATCTTCTGATGGATATTTAATTTTTTGTTTTGCTGGTCGTGCCAAAGAGAACACAAGTGTTAACGGTCCGATTAATCCACAAAACATAACAAACATAATAATACATTTTCCAAACGCCGATAGCTTCGCAGTAATCCCCATTGTTAACCCTACTGTACCAAACGCTGAAATTGTCTCAAATAATAACTGAATAAAACTGAAGTCTTCTGTAAGCATTAATACAAATACCGCTGTAAAAATAAGTATTTGACTAGCAACGACAATTGCTAACGCTCTCGTTACTGTCGACATTTTAATCGTACGCTGAAATAAAACAAAATCCTCTTTCTTTCTAAAGAAAGAAAGAACTGATGTAATTAAAATAACGAATGTCGTTAACTTAATTCCACCGCCTGTCGATACACTTCCCGCACCAATAAACATTAATACCATTGTAAATAGTATCGATGACTCTTCCATCCCCCCATAATCTACCGTGTTAAAACCAGCTGTACGAGGTGTAATTCCTTGGAAGAACGAAGCCCATAATTTTTCATTTAAAGATAAGTGCCCCAAAGTCTTCACATTATTATATTCCAATACAAAAATCACAATCATCGCAATAACATTAAGTGCTATCGTTCCAACAATCATGATTTTGGAGTGCAGTGATAATTTTCGGAAACTACGGCTATACCATATATCAATTAATACCGTAAAACCTAACCCTCCTATTATAATTAAAGAACAAATCCCAATATTAATAATAGGATCTCCTACATATCTTGTTAAATTATCTGGCCAAAGCGCAAAGCCGGCATTATTATATGACGCAATAACGTGAAAAATACTATAGTATAAACCTTTTCCAAAACCAAACTCTGGAATAAAGCGAATCGATAAAAAGATAACTCCAATTAGCTCAATACAAATAGAAAAAATAAAAACACGTTTTACTAATTTCACAAGACCACCAATATTTGTTTGATTAAATGCTTCTCCAATTAATAATCGGTGGCGTAAACCAATTTTTTTCCCTAATACCCAAACAATTAAAATGGCTATCGTCATAAGACCGAGACCACCCGTTTGAATTAAAAACATAATAACAATTTCACCAAACATCGTAAACGTACTCGCAGTATCTACAACACCTAAACCAGTTACAGTCGCCGCCGACGTAGCTGTAAAGAAAGCATCTACCCAACTAATATGTACTTTCGTTGCAAACGGTAACTTTAATAACAATCCTCCGACCACAATTAAACAAAAAAAGCCTAATGCTAAAATTTGTGGTGGATTCAATCGTATAAAACGATTATACAACCCTTGTTTTTTTGCTACTTCCATATCACTAACTCCCTTTATCAAGTGAAGCTTTTATCCCCTCATAAATAAAGACTCTTTAAGAGCCTACAAGTAGCGGGATAAACCTTATATTCTCATAATATAGTTGAGCATAATCCTTTTTTTCATAGATTTCAACTTTTATTTATATTCAGACTCCTATCGTTTTACAAAAGAATATTTTCTATTATATCTCCACTTATACTATAACTCTTACAACAACTATTTTATCCCTTTTCAAATTCCCATATCTTTCACTCCAAGTTCACACGAGGGTCACACCTACCTTTTATAGTATATGTATCGGAGCTGTTCCTCCCTAATTTATAAGACATTCCCCAGTGTCTTGAACAGCTTTCCATCCCTAATTAAATTGACATAAATTGTCCCCTTCCCTTGACCATCCTATATGTGATGGTCTTATTTTTTTATTCTTTCTATCTTTTATTTGAAACTCCCTCTCTCTTTCACTCCATGTTCACACGAGGATCACATCCACCTTTTATAGTATATGTATCGAAGCTGTTCCTCCCTAATTTATAAGACATTCCCCAGTGTCTTTGAATAGCTTCCATCCCTAATTAAATTGACATAAATTGTCCCCTTCCCTTGACCATCCTATATGTGATGGTCTTATTTTTTTATTCTCTCTTTCTTCTTACTTAAAACTCCCTCTCTCTTTCACTCTATGTTCACATCTAGGTCACATCTATCTTTTATATTGTATGTATCGGAGCTGTTCCTCCCTAATTTATAAGACATTCCCCAGTGTCTTTGAACAGCTTTCCATCCCTAATTAAATTGACATAAATTGTCCCCTTCCCTTGACCATCCTATATGTGATGGTCTTATTTTTTTATTCTCTCTTTCTTCTTACTTAAAACTCCCTCTCTCTTTCACTCTATGTTCACATCTAGACCACATCCACCTTTTATAGTATATGTATCGGAGCTGTTCCTCCCTAATTTATAAGACATTCCCCAGTGTCTTTGAATAGCTTCCATCCCTAATTAAATTGACATAAATTGTCCCCTTCCCTAGGCCATCATGTGATGGTCTATTTTTTTTTTCCAAACACATAAATTAACTCTCTTCGCTTATTTCAACAAAATTGGTCTATCTATATGCAAATAGATATTTTTATACAAAATATTCAGAAAATATTGTCAAAATAGGTATTTTTTCGGTACAATTAATTTAGAAAGCAATTTTACAAAAACAAGGAGGGATTTTATTGAAACAAACAAAAGCAATCTTAATTGCATTATTTCTCGGTCTAGTCGTTGGACTCACTTTAAATTTAGCTGCTCCATCCATTTTCGAGCCATTAAATCAATATGTGTTCAATCCACTTGGTCAATTGTTTATTCGACTCATTAAAATGCTAGTTGTTCCTGTTGTATTCATTTCTATCGTACTTGGGGCTGCTGGTCTTGGAGATCCGAAACAGCTTGGAAGAATCGGCTTAAAATCAATTTCATTCTTTCTCGTAACAACAGCAGTTGCCATCTCCATTGCGGTTACATTCGCACTTATTATAAAACCAGGGGCTGGCGGTAATTTTAAAACAGAAGGGCTTAAGTATGAAGGTGCAAAAACTGAAACATCTTTCGTCGATACATTGCTGAATATTGTGCCAGATAATCCAGCAAAAGCGATGGCTGATGGGAACATGCTACAAATTATTGCCTTTGCCGCATTGATCGGACTCGGTTTAGCTGTTTTAGGAAAACGAGTTCAAGGTGTCCATTCATTACTTGAACAGGGCAACGAATTAATGATGTATCTTGTTAATCTCGTCATGAAATTAGCTCCAATCGGAACATTCGGGTTGCTCGCTTCGTCCGTTGGTAAAATGGGTCTTGCAGGCGTCGCTGCGATGTTCAAGTATATGATTGTCGTTATGTTGGTACTCATTATTCACGGTGTCTTCGTATACGGCGGCTTATTAAAGGTACTAGCCAAAGAAAGTATTATTCGTTTCTTTAAACATTTCGGTCCGGTAATGGCAATTGGGTTTAGTACATCTAGCTCTAATGCCTCCCTTCCATTTGCCATGAAAACCGCCCAAGAAAAACTTGGAGTTCCAAAAGCGATAAGCTCTTTTGTACAACCACTAGGTGCAACGATTAATATGGATGGTACCGCTATTATGCAAGGGGTAGCAACTGTATTTATCGCTCAAGTATACGGCGTTGAACTTACATTACCACAATTAGTTATGGTCGTATTAACTGCTGTACTAGCTAGTATCGGTACTGCAGGTGTACCAGGTGTTGGACTAGTGATGCTTACGATGGTTTTAAATCAAGTAAATCTACCAGTAGAAGGCATTGCTTTAATTATCGGTATTGACCGCATTCTAGATATGTCTAGAACTGCTGTAAATATTTCCGGTGATGCAATTTGTGCAATGATTGTTGCAAAATCAGAAGAAAAATATAATACGGATCAATCTGCAGCATCTTAAATCAAAAAAGGAGTGAATCATTTCACTCCTTTTTTGATTTACTTCCTTTTTTCGAACGATATTCTTTTCCTTTATTATCATTTCCCGTTTCAAATTCAGTACTAAACTCCTGCTGGAATTGCCCTGATTTTGGTGAACCTTGATTTCCACTTCCTTGACTACCATTACGATTCGTCATATTTCCGCCTCCTTCCTTTATTAGTAGTATGGCGCTCTATCTTTTTCATACACATTTTATTTTTTATCATCTATTACACACAGAAGAAGACCTTCCATATATGAGGAAGGTCTTCTTTTTCATTAGGTAAGCGTTTTCTTATTTGTAATTATTTAAATAAGTTTTTTAGAAATAGATATCATTATATCCATTTCATCTTCTGAAAGTGCGGAAAATCTTTCTTGTAAATATTTCTTTTTCTCACCTTCCATTTTCGCCACTAAATCTTTCCCTTGTTCTGTAATCTCTAAATATACAACTCGGCGATCTGATGTAGAACGTGAACGAGTTACAAAGCCTTTATTAATTAATTTTTCTGTAACAGCTGTAATATGACTATTCGACACATTTAACTCATTCGCTACACGTGAGACCATTTCTTTATTCGTACGGTTCAATATTCTAAGGACAATGAACTCATTCCACGGTATGTAACCACCAAATATTTTTCCAATATCATTACGCAACGTGCGAAACATTGCAAAAACATTTGTCGATAGTTCTTCCATTAATTGTTCTCGATTTTGAGACAACTTTGACAGCCCCTTTTATTTAATTTAGTTAAATAAAAACCTTATTAATAATTTTACACGAAATCTTACTTTTTGTCACCTTATTTCCCCGTAATTCGTAGTTTTTTAATAGATATTTCATGGTACAATGAAATTGATTTTCCAGAAAAAGGAGTTGGGGCAATGAGTCAAGAAGACAAACTTTCTAATCTCAGTCTAAAAGATAAGACTATTATTATTAGTGTTGTTATTCTTATTCTCATTATATTCTTTGCATTTATATTTTTTGTATATGTAGGAATCTTTCATATTACAGGTATAGAATATTCATCAAGAACAGCTCTACTACTCTTTTTTTTACTCATTCTTTTATTAGACGGTATTACATATTTTATATTCATTTTCTTTAAAGTGCTCCTACATCCAATGATGACAAGTATGCCCAATTGGCTCTCAATTGCTCTGCTCTCTATAATTGAAATTACGTTAGATTGGTTTGTCATACATACCGCCGATGACTGGATAGAGAGTGTACAAATGTCCAACATAGCTGAATTATGTGTCGCACTATTCCTTTACACACTAAATAAATTATTTAGTGATAAGAAAGAGTAAGAATACAAGCTTTTCTATATAAAAATTGGTACAATAAAAATAAATCATACTAAAGAGGTGTTACTTATGAACTTACTACAATGGGCTGATAAAGGTATGTCCTTTGATACATATGTGAATGAAATGAAAGTAAACCAATACGAGCTACTACACATTTACAATAATTTTTTAATTCCAAATGAATTACTTCCTATATTAGAAGAACGCCAAAATGATGGCTGGCGTGTTATCGTATTAACAGCTGATTGGTGCGGCGATGCTCTTTTGTGTGTACCTGTTATGAAACGAATTTCTGAAGTTGCAAATATTGATATGCGGTTATTAATTCGCGATGAAAACTTAGAATTAATGGATCAATACTTAACAAACGGAACAGCACGTGCGATTCCAATCTTTATTTTCATTGATAAAGACGGAAATGAACAAGCCGTCTTTGGACCACGAGCTCCAAAAATACAAGAATTAGTAACTTCAATGCGCGCTACATTACCTGAAAAAGAAGATCCAACATTCGAAGAGAAACAAAAAGAAATGTATGCTAATTTCCGTGCTACATTAGCTGATGATACTTCTCTTTGGGAACATGTAATGGAAAGCATGATTGAGAGAGTAGTAAAATAAAAAACCTGCCGATTGAAGTGAACCCCGAAAACGGGACACATATCAAAACACCTAAACCATCTGTTCCCTAAATTCTTTAGGGGATAGGTGGTTTAATTTTTCTTGAA
>NZ_JBIYDV010000014.1:0-162153 GCF_044909215.1 Bacillus sp. RC252
AAGAAAAATTAAACCACCTATCCCCTAAAGAATTTAGGGAACAGATGGTTTAGGTGTTTTGATATGTGTCCCGTTTTCGGGGTTCACTTCAAAATTGTACGGGGTTTTTCTGTAAGATTAAATATTCAGTTTATTTTCAAGGGAATATATGGTTTAATAATGAGGGGAGGGACAGCCGTTATGATTAAAAAAAGCGCACTCATATTAGGTAGTTTATGCATAGGTTTTAGTATGACAGCGTGTGACCAGAAGAAAGAAGTGAAGAAGAAAACAGCTATGTCTTCTACTATAACGGAAAATAAAAAGCAAGAGACCATTAATATAAATCATTTCTCAAATATTAATGAAGGAATGACTTATTTAGAAGTGAAAGATTTAATCGGTTTTGAAGGGGATTTACTCATAGAAGAAGGGGAAGAACATTCTACACGAATTAAGCAAATTTTTGCTTGGAAAGGAAACGATCCAAAATCATTTGCTAAAATAACATTTTTGGATGGAAAAGTGCATTCTAAAACACAGCAAGGTTTAAGTTAATAACTTGAAGGAATGGGAGAGTTAAGCATGAACATACATACAAGCGAAATACAATTAGTGCCGTATAAGGAGCAATATAAAGAGATAATACAATCATTTACTTTACCAAGTGAACAAGTTCAATTTACAGCGAATCCAGGTGAATTACTGGAGAAAGCGAAAAATGATCGAACGAAAAATGTAGTTGTTATTTTAGACTATAACGGAGTACCTGTCGGTGTATTTATATTACAAACAGGTGATAGGGTACAGGAGTTTACAGAAAATAAGGATGCCATACTTTTAACCTCTTTTTCCGTTAATCACAATAAACAAAAGAAAGGATATGCTAAAAAATCATTGGCGTTATTACAAGACTTTGTAAAATATTATTATCCAATAAAAAATGAAGTGATTCTCGCTGTAAATGAAAAAAACATTCCGGCACAAAAGTTATATGAGAAAGTTGGATTTCAAGATAAAGGGTTTAGAAGAATGGGACCAATTGGACAACAATTCATATTACATTTGCCTATAACGAGATAATGAGATAACAAAGCTTACTCTTGAAAAAAATCATGTAGTAAGTTTTTTAATTTGAGATATTTTCCGTACATGATATGTTAGATGTATTAAAGTAAGTATTCGAGAAGCATGAAGGTGCAAAACAATTCGATTGTTAAGCATTTAAATACGTGAGGGGTAATCATATGACAATTTATATTGCACTACTACGGGGAATTAATGTAGGTGGACATAAAGTAATCAAAATGGCAGATTTGAAAATAATGTTTGAATCAATAGGGTTAAAAAGAGTGAAAACATATATTCAAAGTGGAAATGTAGTGTTTGAGTCAGAAGAAGAGATAAGTTTTTTAAAGGAACGAATTGAATGTGAAATTAAGAACGTTTTTGATTTCAATGTTCCAGTCATGTTACGAGCAAATGATGAATTTATTAATATTATTAAAAAGTGTCCTTACGAGACCCATTCGTTATTAGAAGGAGAAAGTGTACATGTGGCCTTTTTAGCTAATCTACTTTCTGAAGAAGACAGTAAGCGGTTACTTATGTGCAAAAGTGACATAGAAGATTGCCATATCGAAGGAAGAGTAGTGTATTTATTTTTCAAAAAAAGCATTCGGAATTCTAAACTAATGAACCAGTTTCAAAAATTACATACGCCAGCTACAGTAAGGAACTGGCGGACTGTGAATAAGCTGAAAGCAATAGCAGAAGGTATTTAAACATAAAAAAGTGGTTTTCTAAATGCAGAAAACCACTTTTTTTATTTATATTGTTTGGCGACAATGAGTTCAACAATAGGGAAAATAAGAAAGGAAGAACAGAGTGCAATAAAGAGTGGAAGGTTTTTTACACCATCCAAATTGGAACCCATAGAAAATCCTTCCGAGCAGAGTAATATAAGGAACATAACACCTACAAGCACAAAATACGCGATTTTAAAGCTTTTATAGGTAATTTGTTGTCCCATCTCATCTTGACTTTCTTCCGATACTCCGTTTGGATCTCCCCATGTAATATGATTTATTAAATTACTAAGTATTAAAGAAGCAGCGAAAATAGTCCCGCCCAAAATTGAACCTTCAGTTATGTATTTGTATGTGCCATGTACAAGTATAGCGATTAAAGATAAAGTTATGATTACAAAAATAATTTTTTTAGTATTCAATATATAATTGCACCTCCACCTTTGTAAAAAACTCTTTACATCCATAGTATAAAATTGGAAAAGCTTCATGTCAAACGTTTTTTACATATGAAGTGAATGTTTAGGATGTTTTATTTTTGAGATAAATAAAAAATTACAATACATTTGAATGTAAAAGAATGGGCTCGCATATATTTGGAAGGGATGTCAGATTAATTTAGGGGGTAGTTATGTCTATTCTTTTAAAAGCGGGTGCAGATGCAGGAAATAATGGTTTGAAGTTAATGGTGAAAGGGCAGGAACCTATTTTTATTCCGAGTATTTATTCTTTATATATAGGTGAGTCTACGGGGTTGTTAGATGAGGGTGAAGTTTCATCGTCAGAATTAGAGAATCACATTGATGTGACCATTAGTTCTCCATCGCTAATGTTAAATAATGTACGATACATCGTTGGAGAAAAAGTGATTCAAGATCAATTAAAAGGTACTGAAGTGGAGAAGAAATCAAATAAATCTACTGATGAATTAATGGTCATTACAATCCTTTCAGGTTTAGCGATAAGTGCTATGCGTCAAAGTCCAACTTCAAGTCATATTAATATTCGTTATGATTTATCTGTTGCTCTTCCAATGCAACTTATTACACAGGAAATTGCTGCTGAAAATGCGAAACGGTATATGGGTAATCACAAGGTCATATTCCATTATCCAAATGGACGCGATGTTACGATTAATGTTTCTATTGAGTTTTGTAAATGTCTACCTGAAGGCGCTTCTGGGACGTGGGGGATTGTATATGATGAGGAAGGAAATGTTGTGAAACATAAAATAGAATGTGAACAAAATCAAGTTTCAGAAATTGATTTTGTAGATAAAACTTTATTGTCTTTTGATATTGGCGCGGGGACAACGGAAGAAGTTGTTTCATTAGGGGTAAATTTCCGTCCGCAATTAAGTAAAGGATTATCGTACGGTGTAAAAGAAACGTTACTACAAATTATTACGAGATGGAATCGGAAATATCCTACGAAAACAATTGATAGCATTACAGAATTTAACCAAATTTATTTAAATGAAAAGCACCCAAGAAATGCATTGTTAGTTGAGGAATCGCAGCCAGCATTTTTAGGTTTAGCAGCACGTGTCGCAACGGATATTATTAACAAAATTGATGATATGAAAGACGATCCATATGTATTTATTTATGGTGGGGGCGCAGTTATTATTAAAAATAGCTTAAAAATGATTTTGAAACAAAAAGGACGCTTGAAAAATGTGATCTTTGTAGATAACCCGTTATTCACCAATGCTCGCGGGTTATTAGTATATACATGTTCGCCAAAATATAGAGAGCATAAGCAAAAAGAGTTAGGGTTTACAAACTTAACGATAAGTTAGTTGGTGGAAGTATGCGATCTAGGCGATATAAACGTGGTGATCGAGTGAAAATTAATATTAATAAATCAGTATCGCCTGAAATGATTGCTTGGCTTAATAAACAATCTAATCCAACTAATTTCTTTTTCTTTGCGGCCCAGCAATTATTTAAACAAGTAGGAGATATTGATGTATCAAAAACCTTGCCAAATAGCCATGTTTTTTCTTTATATATAGAACCATCATCTCTATTAAAAGTTGAAATGAATCCATTTAAACACGTACCACTAGAAAATAGTAAATCCACCGAAAATGTAAAAAAAAAATCGTGGGAATCTGTTGACCAGTTAGATTGTCCATTTTTTTAAGCATAGAAAAATATAGGTAGAGCCCATCACTATACATACGAATGCAGTGATGGGTTTTTGATATTGTATCGTAATCTTTATAAAGTGAAACTATAATCAGTGGGGGTTTTGTTCATCCCCCACTGATTATTAGCCTTCACCAATCGGGTGTTTACTGCCCACAAATAGCGGGATAAATAGAAGGGGCAAAACAATTTGAGCCCCTTCTAATAGTTGTTCTTATCTTATACGGGATATATGTTCTGAAACTGCTTTAATAATTTTATCCCAGTCATCGGGATGAATCTCGTGCCCTGTACCTTCAAGGGATAATAGCTTTGAGTTCGGAATTTCATCAATAAGTGCGAGTCCATGTTCAAGTGGAAGAGCTGTATCGTCCGTACCGTGAATTACTAAAGTAGGTACTAGTAACGACTTTAGTATACCTTCATAAGAATCATCACCTGTAAGGAGGGCGTGATTAAACATACTTAATAGATTGTTAGCACGTTCTATTTCTTGCTTTACTTGTTTTAAAGTTCTTGCTTCATCAAATATACGCTTTGATCCACAGAGTAGACGTGATCCTGTAATTAAATATTTCGCTATAATATCTTTATTTGTCCAATCTAAATTTGCACCATTAGCATGATGTGTCAAAATTCTTTCATCCATTGGAGGCAAATCACGAGTATTGTTATCAGATCCAATAACGCTTGTTGCTAGTAATGTTAAGGTCAAAATTCTTTCTGGGTGTTTTACTGCAGCAATTTGAGCAATCATACCTCCTAATGACATGCCAAAAAGGTGTGCCTTGTCAATATGATACGCATCGAGTACTCCGATTGCATCTTCAGCCATGTCTGCTACAGTGTAATTGAAAGTCCCAGGCTCATATGTAATAGAGCGACCAACATCACGGTTATCATAGCGAATGACAAATCTTCCTGTGCTAGCTAACCTTTCACAAAATTCTTCATCCCAATAAACCATTGAACACGTAGCTCCCATAATTAATAATATTGCTGGGTTATTAGGATTGCCAAAGCTTTCTGTACATATATCGATACCGTTTACTTTGAAAACTTGTTCACTCATAGCACACTCTCCGTTTCATTTAAAGGTCATTAATAAATAAAGAGAAATATAACTTTGGGTGTTTCTTAGGCGTAAATTAGATTGTATTTAAGTGAAATAAATGTTTTTTGCACTCATGATGCTTAATTAGTAGAGTAGCATAAATATCACCTCCTAACATATTTATTGTCATCCAAGGCGGAAAATTTTGAAAAATAATTGTTTGTTATTACAATAAACAACAAGGGGGAGAGGAAATGAAAGCAATTGTTATTGATCAATATGGTAGTGTTGAAGAATTACAAGAAAGACAAGTTCCTAAACCAGTTGTTAAATGTAATGAAATATTAATACGTATACAAGCAACATCTGTCAATCCTGTTGATTGGAAAATAAGAAAGGGAGAATTACAAGAGAAGCTGCAATTTTCATTTC
The DNA here is from genome assembly GCF_044909215.1 of Bacillus sp. RC252. Taxonomy (NCBI): domain Bacteria; kingdom Bacillati; phylum Bacillota; class Bacilli; order Caryophanales; family Bacillaceae; genus Bacillus; species Bacillus sp. RC252. Next base: position 5,427 of record NZ_JBIYDV010000014.1, read on the forward strand.
CAATAATATTAGGTTTAGATGTTGCTGGAGTAATTGAAGAAGTTGGAGAAGATGTGGACCATTTCAAAATAGGAGATAAAGTGTTTACGAAACCAGAAAATATAGGGAAAGGCTCCTATGCTGAATACATTACAGTGAAATCAGATTTAGTAGCACATAGGCCAAATAATATTAGTTTTGAAGAAGCTGCGTCTATACCTCTTGCAGGACTAACAGCTTGGCAAAGTCTTGTTGATTACGCACAAATAAAAGAAAATGATCGAGTATTAATTCATGCTGGAGCGGGCGGAGTAGGTAGTTTTGCAATTCAAATCGCAAAATCATTTGGCGCCTTTGTCGCTACAACTGCAAGTAGTAAAAATGAAGAGTTTTTAAAGTCTTTAGGTGCTGACCTCATTATTGATTATAAAAAAGAGAAATTTGAAGAGCTGCTATCAGATTATGATATTGTGTTAGATACAATCGGCGGAGAAGTACAAGAAAAAAGTTTTCAAATTATTAAATATGGTGGTGTTCTAGTTTCTATCGTTCATGAACCATTTCATGAAGTAAAGGGCATAAAATCAGGGTTCTTATGGTTAAAACCAAGTGGAAAGCAATTAGAAGAATTAACTAGTTTGATCCAGGATGAAAAGATAAAACCGATTATTAGTAAGGTTGTTCCGTTTAGTGAACAAGGAGTTAGAGAAGCTCATATTTTGAGTGAAAGTCAGCATACTAGAGGGAAAATTGTAATTACGATGGAATGATGTTTACATAAATATATGAGTGGTGACTTAAAAAAATTGTCACCACTCATATAAACTACAATTTTTGCATGACAAAAGTAATCGCATTCGTATTTAATTGAATGTGTGTACCGTTTCGTACAATATTATACGCTAAATTTTTTATTTCAACTTTTACTTCTTGCCATTCGGTATAAACGCCTTTTAGTGTCCGTATCATTTCTTCCATAGAAAGGTTAATTTCAATTAAAGCATCTAATTCTTGATTCGTTTCCAAGTCAATTTCTTGAATGTTAGAGTTAACTATTAAACAATTGATACCACCACTCTTTGTCCCATTTTTCATAGAGTGAAGCACTTTTTTAAAATCGTCTATTGATCTGACGTGTTCTAAACTTGATACTGCAACGATGTAGTCATAAGTATTAGGAGCAATATAGTAGTTTTCAATTGCTACTTGTTCCGTTTTTATGTATTCAAATACACCATATTCTTTGCTATAAACTTGTAACTTCATTAAAGCCGAATCGAGTAGATCAACACAAGTAACAGTGCCGCCACTATTCGTGATTTTTTGTGCAATCGGAATACTGTTTCTACCGACACCAGAGCCAAGGTCAAGTATTTGTAGGTCTTTCTGTCCTTCAAAATAGTTCAGCATGTCCATAACTGTTTTAACAGGTTTATAAAGCCAAGATCCCGCTTCGAATAATTTATATTGTTCATAGCAAAGATCGTGATACTTTTTCTCTTCTCGTCTTATGTAATCGATTCTGTTCATAGTGTTTCAGCTCCAATAGTTTCATGGCGAAATGAATAGGTTGGACAACCTTTAACATTCATTTGAATTCGAAATATACCACCAGCATGTGGGTACAGTTTTAATTCCGCATCCGTCATTCTTGTTCTGGCTGTTGTGATATATAAATCGGTCAAATTAGATCCTCCAAATGTACACGACGTTACATATAAAGCAGGAATCGGAATACTTAAAATCTGTTTTCCAGTAAAGGGATTCCATCTAGTAATCTTCGAGCCTCCCCAATGTGCAATCCATAAACAACCTTCTACATCAATTGTCATACCATCGGGTATACCTTCATTTTCAGGGAAAATGATAACATCTGTTGGATTGCTAATTACACCAGTATGTATATCATAATGAAAACGGACTACTTTTTTGGTAGGTGTATCAATAAAATAAAGGTATGTATCGTCAGGAGACCATGCTATGCCGTTTGATGTATTTACATGTGCAACTTTTTTATCTACGTTGAAATTATTGTTTAAACAATACAAGGAACCAGCAGCATTAATACCGTATAAGTCTGTAGTGCCTGCCCAAAAGCGGCCAGCCGGATCGCATTTCCCGTCATTAAAACGATTTTCTATTAAATGTGGTTCAGGATCATAGATATGTGTAAGCTCTTCTGTATTTAGATTAAAAGAATAAAACCCTCTTTCTAGAGCTAAAAGTACTACATCATCTAGATATGGAACGACACAGCCGATTTGCTGATTGAGGGCAATCACTCGGTTTGAATTATTAGTGGGGGTATAAATGCATAGTTTTTTCTCCATAATATCAACCCAGTATAAAAGCTGCTTTTGTTCATTCCAACATGGTCCTTCAGCTAAACTTGCTTTAGCATCTAAAACTAATTCTATATTATTGAACAAGATGTTCACCTCGCTTTATAAGATATTTATATAATTCGATAAGAATAGAGGTAAACCTTTTGTGAGAGATTATTAAGATTTGCAATGTCGAAAACAGACCTTTTCAAGTTATTAAAAAATGTATAAACACTGTGAGGAAAATGCATATGATGTTTTATGAGATTGTTTGCTTTTCGTGTAAAAATATATTCCGAGTATACGAAGGAAGTGAAAAATATAAGCGATTTAAGGAGAAACCGAAAGGGACATATTGTTGTGATGAGTGTAGCCACAGAATTCAATTAGAAGCGATAAAAAATTTTTTTAGGTAGTTTTATATTTTTGTTCAGAAAAAATTGACAATAAACACATAATAAATTATCATATGTAAAAATCAATATTTAAAATGGCATTGAAGAGAAGAGTAGTTAAGAAAGAATACGTACAGAGAGCTCTGGTAGCTGAGAAAGAGCGGTATACATCTTAATGAAAAAGACTTGGAGCTGCGCAAGGAACTAATTTATTTAGGGATGGTGCGACGGGTTCTCCCGTTATAGAGATAGGGTATAAGCATATTTTGCCGTACCTGAAAAGGTTAATATGGTGACGTATTAACAAACTGAGGTGGTACCACGAAGCTAATAACTCTCGTCCTCAAGATGAATAATCTTGGGGGTGGGAGTTTTTTTGTTGTATAAAACTGAAAATGTGAAAATACAATTGAGGTGAGTGGCATATGCATTGGGCGTATGAAGTAGCACCTGAATTAATTAGAAAACATCCAAACAAAGAAACTTTTGTTTGTGCAGCTGGAATTAGTCCATCTGGTTCTGTTCATATTGGGAACTTCCGTGAAATAGTAACGACTTATTTCGTTGTAAGGGCTCTGCAAGATTTAGGGAAAAAAACTCGGTTTATCTTTTCATGGGATGATTATGACAGGTTTAGAAAAGTTCCTAAAAATATTGATCCTTCTTTTGCAAAATATATTGGTATGCCATACTGTGATATTCCAGATCCGTATGGGTGTCATAACTCGTACGCAGAGCATTTTGAAAAAGAGTTTGAGGAATCGCTTCAAGCATTTGGAATTGAAGTAGAATTTATTTATCAACATGTTGAATATAGAAGCGGAAGGTATAACGAAAACATATTAGAGTCTTTGTATAAAAGAAAAGAAATATATGATATTTTAATGGGTTTTAAAACAGGAATACACCGAGAAGAAGATAGAGAAAACTTTTATCCCGTTACGTTATATTGTGAGAGCTGCGGGAAAGATGCAACAACTATTACCCATTTTGATGAAGTATTAAAAACAGTTCGGTATGACTGTGAATGTGGAAATCAAAATAAATTATCCGTATTAAATACAAGTCAAATGAAACTGAATTGGAAAATCGATTGGCCGATGAGATGGATGATAGAGGATGTTATTTTCGAACCGGGCGGAAGAGATCATTCATCGGAAACCGGTAGTTATAATGTATCAAAAGAAATTGCAAGGAAAATATTCAATTGTGAAGCCCCTCAATACGTTGCTTATGATTTTATTGGAATTAAAGGGCATCATGAAAAAATGTCCAGTTCTTCAGGGAATAGTATTACACCTAGCGACTTATTAAAAGTGTATGTACCAGAAGTAATTCTTTTTATGTTTGCAAAATATAGGCCCGGCGCAGCTTTTCACATTGGACTTGATGAAGATGTAATTCGCAATTATACAGAGTATGAGAGATTGAAGGATAGTTATGAAAATAAAACACTCAAAAATGAAGATTTATTTGATGCAATTAAACTTTCTAGACTAGATAGCCGATTTAAAGAATATCCAAAGTTTAATCAAGTAGCAGGAACTTTACCGTTATTAAATTTTGATTCATCTATTTTACAAGATATATTAGAGAAAATAGATAGGAGCTATGCATTACCTGAAATGATAGCGATAAGTAATCGTGCTGAGTATTGGATAAGAAACTTTCAATCTAAAAAATTAATTGCGGTAAATAAAGAGAAAAATACGGAGTTTTATAACACATTGGATGAAAGGCAGAAAAAATGGCTAGTAGAAGTTTGTAAAATACTTCGTTCTAATAACGATCATTCTAAACTAATGGAGCAATTGTATACGATTTGTCATCATGAAAATAAAAAAATAATGAAAGAAAATCAAAAACAATTATTTACCATTATTTATAGGCTCGTTATGAATCAATCAAGTGGTCCACGTATACCGTTATTAATACATGTGGTAGGCATCAGAAGATTCATCACATTATTAGATTTCTAAACTACAGTAAAACAACGCAAGTACTCAAAAAAATAAGTACTTGCGTTGTTTAAGTTTAGTTATCTTGAATACATTTTCGGACATTCATCACCACGTGGTTCATAAAAACAATGGCTTTTAAATTGTCCTGCAAACGGCTGGTTATACCATTCGGGTGGACAAGCTCCAACTGGACGAAAATACCAAAGAGCCCATCGTGCTGGCCAGCGCCATTCACCTTGTAAAACTTTTCTTGCGATTTCTTTTTCTGATTCACGGGCACGTTGATAAAAGTAACCGTATTGAACAGCTTCGAATCCGCCAGGGCTTTGATATACTGCATCACGCACAGATCGAAGCTCTTTAAAATCTAAACAATCACAAAACACACGATTTACGACAACGCAGCCAACAAGTTGTTCACCTTGTCGGCCTTCACCCTCAGCTTCAGCACGGATTAAACGTGCTAATAAATCAACGTCACTTTCGTTGTATGGAATAAGGGGCATTGTAATACCACCTTTCTTTACCTGTTATAGTAAAGAGTGTATGTTTCAAAATGAGCTAAGTGCATTTTTCTTGAAAATAACTACTAATTTTAAAAAGGAGCTTATACAGATAAAAGCTAACTATTATATAGAAGATAAAAACGAAAAAGGAGAGGTATTATGCATTGTATTCATAAAGAACATATCATTTACGCAATGTCACCAGAAAATAATCCATGTATTGAAGTAGAAATTGGGAGCCGTCTTGTATTTGAAACATATGATTGCTTTGAAAATCAAATTGATTCTGAAGATGTTGTGTTTCAAGAGTTAGATTGGAATCGAATTAATCCAGCAACTGGACCTGTATATATTAAAGGTGCAGAACCTGGCGATATTTTAGTCGTAATGATTGAAAAAATTAAAATTGCAGGGCAAGGCGTTTTAACGACAGGTGCGAACCTTGGTGTAATGGGTGATAAGTTAAATGAAAATATAGTGAAAATTGTCCCAATACATAATGGACATGTTTCATTTTCAAAAGAACTGCAAATTCCGATTAATCCAATGATTGGTGTGATTGGTACTGCACCGAAAGAAGAGAGTATTTCATGTGGCACACCGCATGATCATGGCGGGAATATGGATTGTAAAGAGATTAAAGAAGGAACAACGTTATTATTACCTGTAAATGTTCCTGGTGCTCTTTTAGCATTAGGTGATTTACACGCTGCGATGGGTGATGGTGAAATTGGTGTTAGTGGAGTAGAGGTTGCTGGTGAGGTAACTGTAACTGTTCAAATTATAAAAGAAAAGAAATGGCCACTACCGATGGCGATCCAAAAAGAAAAAATAATGACAATTGCTTCAGAGAAATTGTTAGATAATGCAGCGAATCGTGCTGTACGTAATATGGTGACATTTTTACATGAAGAATTAGAAATGTCTAAAGCTGATGCAACTCTTTTATTATCAGCAGCAGGTAATTTAAAAGTATGCCAAGTTGTGGATCCACTGAAAACAGCGCGGATGGAACTAGGAAGGGAATATGTGGAGAAGTTAGGGTTTTCTCTAAGTCAATTTCATATTAAATAAAAAAAATAGAAAAAGGATACTTTTGTATAAAAGTATTCTTTTTCTATTTTACGGATTTTGTGAAAAGAGGTAGTATTTATTTATATAAGTATATTTGAGATTGTGGATCAAAAAGGAGTTCAGAAATGGTTAAAATTATGATTGTAGAAGATGATATGAAAATTGCGGAGCTATTATCAACTTATGTTGCGAAATACGGTTACCAAGGAATTGTTATATCGGATTTTCAAAATGTGTTAGACATATTTTTAGAAGAACAACCAGAGCTAGTTTTATTAGATATTAATTTACCAAGCTTTGACGGTTACTATTGGTGTCGTCAAATTCGTGCGGTTTCCACATGTCCAATTTTATTTATCTCGGCCCGTGAAGGTACGATGGATCAAGTTATGGCGTTAGAAAATGGTGGCGATGATTTTATTCCGAAGCCTTTTCATTATGAAGTTGTAATGGCAAAAATTCGTAGTCATTTAAGACGTGCTTACGGAGACTATGCACCGAAACTAGAAGAACGAATGGTTGAGCAACAAGGTCTTTGTTTATATCCAGAAAGACTTGTGTTAAAACTTAGGGGTCAAGAGATTGATATAACGAGAAACGAAGCTATTTTATTAGAGACGCTAATGAAATATTATCCACGTGTTGTGAGTAGAGAAGTATTATTAAATAAATTATGGGATAGTGAATCTTATGTTGATGACAATACATTAAGTGTAAATACCACACGTGTGCGTAAAAAGTTAAAAACGTTACAAATTGAAGGAGCAATTGAAACGATTCGTAGTGTTGGATATAGGTTGCATATTACTTGGGATACTGGTATGGAAAAATGATAAAGCTGTTTATACGTGATCATATACCACTCATTTGTTTTACAGCGATCCAACTACTAGCCATATTCCTAGTTTATTGGTTTGATGGGCATAATCATATTTCAACGGCATTATATGCAATGTTTTTAGGTGCTTTTTTTATGGTAAGTTATTTAGTTTTTCGTTATTTTACACATCGTTCTTTTTATGAACGTTTAGCAAATCCATTGCAATCTTTGGATGAATCTGTTCAAAAATCTGATTTTGCAGTTTTATCTACTGCACTTCAAGATCTGCTTGATGCACAATATCGTCATTATCAAAATCAGCTGCAATTACAAGAGAGAAAAAATAATGATCATTTAACCTTTATGAATCAGTGGATTCATCAAATGAAAACACCTCTATCTGTAATAGAATTAATTACACAGGATGAAGTGGATTCACGTTTTGAAAGTATTAATGAGGAAACAGATCGGTTGAAAAAGGGATTAGAGATGGCATTATATGTCGCACGTTTAGAAGCATTCACACAAGATTTTTATGTAGAAAGAGTACAACTACATAAAGTAGTAAATGATTCCGTGCATGAACATAAACGCTTCTTTATCCGGAATTTTGTATATCCAGAGCTTGAAATTGATAAAGGTATTACTGTAGAAAGTGATGCGAAATGGTTGCAATTTTTAATTGGACAAATTATATCGAATGCGATTAAATACTCATCAGGTAGTAGAGAAAAGATTAAAGTGAAAGCATGTAGGGAAGGTAATACAGTTGTACTTGAAATTATTGATAGTGGCGTAGGGATACCGAAGCAAGATTTGCCAAGAGTATTTAAACCTTTCTTTACAGGAGAAAATGGTAGAGATTTTAAAGAATCAACTGGAATGGGGCTATATCTTGTATATGAAATTACAAAACAATTAGGACATAGTGTAGAAATCCATTCAGAAGTTGATAAAGGTACCGTTGTACGAATTAAATTTTGTAATGTGTAAAAAGTAAACAAGGCTAAAAAACTTTTGAGATAAGTTTTTTAGCCTTGTTTTGTACCCTTGATAAAATTGGAGAATGAAATATTATATACGTAAGAGAAGCAAAACGAATCCGATAAGAATAAATGAAATACTACATACATAAACGCTTTTTAATAATAAAATAGAATCCTTTATAAGTTGCGAATGATAGGGGGCTTGAAATGGATATTCGGAAAATGAGATATTTTATAACGGTGGCAGAAGAATTAAACTTTAGCCGTGCAGCAGAACGTCTTATGATGGCACAACCACCTTTAAGTCAAGAAATTCGTAAATTAGAAGAAGAATTAGGAGTTCAACTTTTTCATCGAACGAAAAGGATGGTTGAACTTACCGATGCTGGAAAAATATTTCTAGAAGGTGCACGACAAACGTTACTTCAAGTAGATAGAACCATTAAAGAAACACAGCTTGCGAATGAAGGGAAGATAGGACATTTAATAATCGGTTTTGTCGATTCTACAGAAACCGTTATAAATGTATTAAAAAAATTTCGAGAACGGTTCCCCAGAATCCAGCTCATATTACGCGAAATGACAACAGATCAACAAATAAAAGCGCTCTATGAAAAACAAATTCATATTGGATTTATTCGTTCCAAGCAGAATAATGAAATATTAACTTCCGAAGTTTGTTCTGTAGAATATTTAAAACTGGTTTTGCATGAAGAGCACCCTTTCGTTTCGTTACGTAAAATTCCAATCAAATCATTAGTGGATGAACCATTTATTTTATTTCCACGTCATTTTGGTACAAATTTTTACGATTTAATTATTAGTTACTTTTGGGAACATGGAGTAAGTTTAAATATTGTTCAAGAAGCGATTCAAATGCAAACGATTGTGAATTTAGTTGCAGCAGGAATGGGGATTTCTGTCGTTCCATCATCAGTGGAAAGTTATAAAAAATCGGGAGTCATATATAAAGAAATTCAAGAAAATACCCCGAAAATAAATTTATATGTTGGATGGAGACTAGATGAAAAGTCTGTTGTGTTAGAGAACTTTTTAACAGTTATTAGAGAGGTTTATACGACTTCACAATGTGAATTTAAAAGATAAAAGCCCATCTTTATAGGATGGGCAGTGTGGATTTGGAAAGGAAAGCTTCTTTATAGGGAGAATTCACTGATGTTTCAACCTGTTTTGCTCGGATCATACTCAATGAAACCTTTTAGTACACTATCAATCTGATCCATAATTTCAGGTTGCAATTTAACACTAGAAGCAATTACGTTTTCTCTTATTTGCTCCGGATTTGAAGCACCGATAATCGCGGAGGAAACAGCTGGATTTTGTAGTACCCAAGCAACAGCGAGTTGAGATAAGGTAAGATTAGTTTCGTGCGCGATGGGATTAAGTTTCTGAATTGCAGTGAGTACATCATCACTCATCCAACGTTGCACGAGTTTTTGGAAAAATGGTTTACCAGCATCAGAGTTAGCACGGGATTGATTCGACAAGGGTTTACCAGGTTGATATTTTCCTGTGAGAATACCTTGTGCAAGGGGAGACCAAACAACTTGACCAAGTCCCTCACGTTGACATGTTGGTATTACATCAGTTTCAATAACTCGCCACAACATCGAATATTGAGGTTGGCTAGCGATAAGTGGAATGTTCAATTCTCGTGCAAGTGCTGCACCGCGGGTAATTTGTTCTGATGTCCACTCACTTACGCCTAAGTAAAGGACTTTACCTTGTCTTACAAGATCACCAAAAGCTAACATCGTTTCTTCAAGGGGAGTTGTTGTATCAAATCTATGTGCATAATAGACATCAATGTAGTCTGTCTGCAACCGTTTTAATGATGCATTACAATTTTCTATAATATGTTTTCGCGATAATCCACGATCATTTTTTCCAGTTCCAGTCGGATGACATACTTTTGTACATAGTTCTATACTTTCTCGGCGTATACCTTTTAAAGATCGGCCAAGTACTTCCTCGGCTATCGTGTCCGAATAAACATCAGCAGTATCGAACGTTGTAATTCCTACATCTAGTGCGGCTTTCACGCAATCATTTGCAGTATCTTCGTTTACTTTTCCACCATGGTTTATCCAGTTCCCATATGCAATCTTACTTACTGTTAATCCACTGTTTCCTAGTTTGCTAAATTCCATTGTAGAATGCCCCCTTAAAAATGATATCTTTATTATAAGAACTGAAATTCAATATGTATAATATATAATTGATGATAAATTTATATAAAAATTATATAAGGAGGAGTATATAGAAGTTTATAGATAGGGAAATCTAAAGCAAGAAGAACATGAAATTGTAGTTTGTGTTTTATTGATATGAAGTGCAAAGAGGGAAAAGTTTTTTTGCAGTACATATAATAATATTTACGTATACAATACCACTATGGTATAATATGGTTACTAATGACGGAAAGGAATGATGGGTGGACGATGATTAACTAATCTTATTTTTAAATGTTGAAATTAAATAAATTTCAATTTGTAAAAAATAGGATTAGTCTGCCCGATTCCATTCAACGGTATTGCTATTTGATTTGCGTAATAGCTTATTTGGGTATAAATAATGTAACGACTAATCCTGCCAAAATTACTTTGGGAGGATTTTTTTGTTCTCCCTTAATGAAAGGGATCGGTAATATGAAAGAACTTTTAAAATTAAATGATGTTTATGTTGAAATAATGGAAAATACTTTGTTAGAGAAAATGAATGTTACAGTAAAACAAGGGGATGTTATCGGATTAATTGGTAAAAATGGTGCCGGTAAATCAACGTTGCTTCAATTAATAAATGGGAAGATTGAGCCATCAAAAGGTACTGTTGAATGGCAGCAAATGGATGTGACAACAGCATATGTTGAACAAGAAATAGAATCCTTTATTAGTAATGATGTGATTGCAAAAGAAGCAGAACTTCTTGCGAAATGGGGCGTGCCAACGAACGATTTTCTTACGTTAAGTGGTGGTGAAAAGCTGAAAGTTCGACTAGCTAAAGGATTTGCTGAAAATCCTAATGTCTTAATATTAGACGAACCGACAAATCATTTAGATGAGATGAGTACGGAATTTCTCATTAAACAAATAAAAAATATGAAAGGTACCGTTATCGTCGTATCGCATGATCGATATTTTTTAGATGTTGTCGCAACAAAAATATGGTCAATTGAGGATAAAAAATTAATCGACCATAGCGGGAACTATACAAGTTATATGAAAGTTCGTGAGCAAAAAAGATTGACGCAGCAGCGTGAATATGAAAAACAACAAAAACGTATTGAACTTGTAGAATCACAAATAAAAGAATTAAGTTCATGGTCACAAAAAGCGCATGCACAGTCTACAAAACAAGAAGGTTTTAAAGAGTTTTATCGTGTAAAAGCGAAGCGAACGGATGCACAAGTTAAGTCAAAACGAAAACGTCTTGAAAAAGAGCTTGAAAAATCGAAAGTAGAACGAGTTAAAGAAGAGTATGCTGTTGAATTTTCTATTCAAGCGAATAAAAAAGTAGGAAAACGCTTTTTAGAAGTGAAACAATTGAGGAAAGGATTTAATAAACAAATATTATTTGAAAACGTTAATTTTACAATCCAGCACGGTGAGAAAGTTGCGATTATTGGACCAAACGGTTGCGGGAAAACAACCTTATTGAAGATGATTATGGGAACAGAAATGGCTAAAGGGGATATATGGATTTCACCATCTGCAAACATCGGTTATTTAACACAAGAAGTATTTGATTTACCACTTGATAAAACACCAGAAGATTTATTTTTTAAAGAGACGTTTGAAGAAAGAGGAAAAGTCCAAAATTTAATGAAACATTTAGGATTCCAAGCTTCTCAATGGAAAGAGCCGATTGAACATATGAGCATGGGTGAACGAGTAAAATGTAAGCTAATGGCTTATATTTTGGATGAAAAAGATGTGCTTATTTTAGATGAACCGACGAATCACCTTGATCTTCCTTCGCGTGAACAGCTTGAAAATACATTAGCGGAGTATAATGGAACACTAGTTATAGTTTCTCACGATCGATATTTTCTAGAGAAAACAACTAACACGAAACTTGTGTTTTCAAATAATACGATACAAAAGCAGCTAGAGAAACCTATTAAAACAAGAGATGAAATTGAAGAGATTCGTTTAACGTTAGAAACAGAAAGACAAGAAGTATTAGGGAAATTAAGCTTTTTAACTTCTAAAGACAAAGAATATAAAGAACTCGATGAACGGTTTATAGAACTTACGAAGCAGATTAAGGCGCTTTAACGTAAGTAAGGGGGATTAAAATGAAAGAAAAGAGTTTGACTAATATATTTAGAATAGATTGTGGAGATATATACCTACAAGAGTTTACGGTCAAAGATGCAGAGAGTATTTATAAAATATCAAATCAACCAGAAATAGAAAAGTTTTTACCCGACTGGAAATCAACGAAAGAACAAAGGGGTAATTGGGTTGCAAATTATGAAATACCAGAAAATAAAGCATTTCTTAATGCAGTGAGAACTACGACTAACATAGATGATCACATATTAAGACTAGGAATATTTAAGAAAACCACAAATGAATTTATTGGATGGTGCTGCACAGGTATGAAAGATGAGCTTCCTGCACCGAACAGAGAAATTATGTATGCTGTTTCAAGTGAATATCATAATAATGGCTATGCAACGAGAGCGACAAAAGGCTTGATCGGCTATTTGTTTGAAAATACAAATGTGGATGTCCTTAACGCAATTGCATTAATAAACAACGCACCATCAAATAGAGTTATTGAAAAATGTGGATTTACTTATATAAGCCAACAGACGATAGAAAACCAACTATATAATCATTATTTATTGAGCAAATCAGAGTGGATAAAAAATATCGCTCTTTAAAAGGAGTTATAATGGAATGAAATGATTTTAAAAAAGCTTAGAGCTAAAGCTCTAAGCTTTTTTATGTACTATTTACTTTTTGATTTTAATTGTGAATTATAAGTTGTTATTCATCGTTTTGAAGTTCTATAGTTTTTCTTTATAATATATTTTATGTTGCTAATAAAGAATACAAGGAATACAGCAACTTTTAATGATGATAATTGTTTCTTAAACTCACTTTTATTTATATATTTAATAGGTTTACAAGGTGTCCTGGCAACCAGAAATAAGTAGTATTGTATTTCATACTACTATATAGATATTATAAGATGAATAATCGTTAATTATAGTTTGAAAATAGGTTTGTTATCAGTTTTTTTAGAAATCTTACAAGCGTGTAAGATAAATGAAAGATGAATCAATATGTGCTATAAGACAATTCATTTACACTATATTGTGAGAAGTGCAAATGAAGGGAGAATATAAATGGAAATTCTACATGCAAAAAGTATTAGTAAAGTATATAAAGGGAAAGTACCTTTTAAAGCATTGGCAGATATTGATTTATCAATTCAAGAAGGTGAATTTATAGGGATTATGGGGCCATCAGGGAGCGGGAAAACAACGTTATTAAATATGGTATCTACTATCGACTCTCCAACATCGGGAGAAATATTAATAAATGGTACAAATCCTTTCCAGTTGACATCAGATAATTTGGCTTTATTCCGTAGGAAACAATTAGGATTTGTTTTTCAATCATTTAATTTACTTAGCACACTTACAGTAAAGGAAAATATCGTATTGCCGATGACATTAGATGGTGTTTCTGTACAAGAAATGAACAAACGAGTTGAAGAAATTGCAGAGAAATTAAATATTACAGATATATTGAGTAAAAGAACTTTTGAAATTTCAGGGGGGCAAGCTCAAAGAACAGCAATTGCTCGTGCAATTGTTCATAAGCCACAATTATTACTTGCAGATGAACCAACAGGGAATTTAGACTCTAAATCTTCAAATGATGTAATGGAGATGCTAGATACTTTAAATAAAGAAGAAAAAGCTACGATGATGTTAGTTACACATGATCCGTATGCAGCGAGTTTTTGCAGCAGAGTCATATTTATTAAAGATGGTCAACTATATAACGAAATTTATTGTGGTGAAAGTAGGCAAGCATTTTATCAAAAGATTATGGATGTCCTTTCTTTGTTAGGAGGGAAAAGGCATGACTTTTCGTCAGTTCGCATTTAATAATATTTTTCGCAATAAGCGTACATATGCTGCTCATTTTTTAAGTAGTGCATTTTCTATTATGATTTTCTTTACGTATGCTCTTTTATTATTTCATCCTGATTTACAAGGTGAGTTGAAATCGACAAGTGCAACAATAAGTGCATTTGGTACATTGGGATTTTCAGTTTCGCAAGGCTTGATTTTTGTATTTTCATTTTTCTTCATTCTATATTCAGTTAGTTCATTTTTAAAAACGCGTAAGAAAGAATTTGGGATATTAATGATGCAAGGTATGTCAATGAGACAGCTTAAGAAATTATTATTAATTGAAAATATGTTGATTGGACTTGGCTCAATTTGTATAGGAATTCTCATTGGACTCGTATTTTCTAAACTAGTTTTATTGATAAGCGCAAGTGTATTAATGATTAGTAATGGTTTGCCTTTTTATATACCAGTGCAGGCTGTATTATTAACAGTCATCACATTTCTTTTATTATTTTTAATTGTTTCGCTCGTTACATTTAAAATGATAAAAGTAACAGAACTTGTGGAACTTATACAAGCAGAGGAAAAGCCAAAGCCAGAACCGAAAGCATCAATTTTATTATCGCTACTTTCTTTAATTAGTATAGGGTATGGATATTTTTCAGTATTTCGCTTTATCCCAAGTACTAATTTTATTACGCTTGGGATAGGGGTGCTCCTAGTAATTATAGGAACGTACTTTTTATATACACAGTGTAGCGTTTATATATTGCACCTTGCGAAAAGGAGAGAATCTTTCTTTTTAAAGAGAACAAATATATTAACATTTTCTGAATTAATTTACCGTATGAAAGATAATGCAACGATGTTTTTTATAGTATCTATTGTTTCAGCAGTTGCATTTACAGCGATTGGTACAACAGCTGCAATTGGAAATAGGGATTTGGTAAGGATGACAAATCCGTATACATTTTTGTATGAAAGTTTTGAAAACGACAAAGTATTAAATAAAAATCTTTCTATTATAAAAAAACACCTTTCTGATGCTAATATCCCGTATCGAATGGCTTCATCTTCATATATATACACGGAAAATGGTGTAAATGTAATGAAGTTAAGTGAATATAACGATCTTGCTAAAGCACTAGGCTATCAACAAGAAACAATCGAAAAAGAAGATGAAATTTTATTAATTCCTGGAGTCGTATCGCAAAAACAAGAATTTAAAAATGGCGAGTATAAAAAGAATATAGAAGTCATTCAAGGAGATTGGACAAAGACATTTCATGTGAAAAAAGCTGTAGAAAATTTAGTTTTACCACATGATTCTAGAACTATTTATATCGCTGTTAAAGATCAGGTATATGATGGAATACCTCTTACTAGTGACCCGGTTAATAAAGACATTCAATATCGTACTTACGGATTTGTTGTAGACGATTGGATGAAAACGAAGGGAATTTCAAACGAATTAATTAGTAGATTTGAGAAAGATACTAGAGTAGGTAATTTTCAATTTCGGGCTTTAACTATAGATTTGTTAAGTGCAAAGCAAACGAATGGATTATTACTTATGGCAAGTGTTTTAGTCGGAATCGTCTTCTTCACATTCGCTGCTAGTTTTATTTATTTCCGATTATATACTGATTTGGATCGCGATCAACAGCAATATAAAATGATTTCGAAAATGGGATTAAGTAAACGAGAATTAAAAAAAATTGTAACGAGACAGTTATTATTAATGTTCTTCTTACCGATTGTTGTTGCAGTGATTCATACTATAGTCGCTTATACGGCATTACAGCAATTAGTCGATTTTTCTATAATTAATAGCTCTATCGTTATTTTAATTTCATTTATATGTATACAAGTATTATATTTCTTTATAACCCGTTGGCGTTACCTGCAAAAGCTTTATAAGGTTATGGAGCAATAGAGTTTATTAGCTTGTAAGACTACATTAAAGTATGTGGAAAAAATGAACTGTATGATGAAAGGAAACGCGATGAAAAGAACTTTAACTATTTTTATGTTAACGATACTACTATTAATAAGTTTTAGTGCATGTTCTAAAAAGGAGGATCCATTTCCTGCAAACGGTTTATTAATCATTGGAAATGAAAATAAAATTTCACCAATTATTAATCGTTATCAGGAAATTACGAAAGCAAATGAAGTCTTTTCTGTGAAAACAGGTACTTATGGAAACGGACAGGTATTAATTTTAAATGAATCTACAGCACAAGCATTGATTAAAGAAAAAGTTTTTCGTAAACGAGATAATGGCTCCAATTATATTATAGATACGTTACCGAATTTCCCAAAAGAAGGTTCGCTGTTGTTTACACATGAAGACGAAAAGAATATGAAAAGTATTGAATTAGAAGGAAAAGAGATTCCAGTTTTATACGATAGTGACGCTTGGATAGGTAACACTCGTAAATATCCAACGCAATGGTATGTGATTGTAGCACAAAATAGTGTGTATAAAGAAATAAAGGTAAATGAAACGAAAATGCACCTTCTTCATCTGAAAAAATCTTTAGGAGATGAAAAACCTAAAATGTCGACAGATAATACATTGGTTAATGAAAATGTCAAAGTAACAAGGCTAATTAAAGGTTTGGAAGGAGAAGTATCTTTTCAGTTTGTAACGATTGGAGAAAAATCTTAAAAAAGAGTTCAAGGTTGATAAAAACTTTATCAATCTTGAACTCTTTTTAGTTTATAGACCAATCAAATATTATGCTTTACATTACTTCATCTAATCGAGCCTCACTCGTTTCTTCAATCGTATTTGAATTTTGAACTGAATTATTTTGAGCTTCTTTTTCTTTACGAGACTTTTGTAGCATTTCAAGGATGATCCATAAAGGAACACCTTTATCCTTTAACATCTTCCATAAATCTAATTCGTTAAATTTATGCTCAGGCTGTTTCATTTCTTTTTCAGAGGAACGAATATCGAACTTGATAGGATCATCCGCTTTCTTACCTTCAAGTTTAGTAGAAGAGATAGTATTATGCTCAAGAATAGATGGAGTTATTTTAGTAGGTTGAGATAATGTATGAATGTTTGATTCGATTTGCATGCTTTTTCCTCCTTTTCAAGTAATGAAATAAGTTTTCTTATGATTATTAAATCCATTTGACATGAGGAAACTATATTCAATTATAAATTCAAATAATCAGATTTACAAGTTGTATTGTAAAAAGAAAATGTTTACTTGAATTAATATTTATCAACATTTGTGTATGTTGTCTATATATACAACGTATATAAAATACTTTACATTATGTTTAAGTTAAAAACTGATTGTGTCAATCTTTTTCACGGAAAAATGAAAGCGTTTAATTAGGGGGAGAAAGTATGGGGAAGTTATTTTTAAAAGTATGTTTTTTTACATTAGTAACTGTTTGTTCATTCGCAGCGAAAACAACATACGCTGAAGAGAGACAACAAAATAATTATCCTATCATTTTAGTGAATGGATTTGCTGGATGGGGTAGAGAGGAAATGCTAGGGGTAAAATATTGGGGTGGTGTTCATGATATACAAGAAGATTTAAAAAGAAATGGTTATACAGTACATACTGCAGCTGTTGGGCCAGTTTCTAGTAACTGGGACCGTGCATGTGAATTATACGCGCAAATTAACGGTGGAACAGTAGACTACGGCGCGGCGCATGCTGAGAAACATGGACATAATCGTTTTGGTAGAACTTATAGTGGATTTGCACCGAATTGGAGTGAAACAAATAAAGTTCATTTAGTTGGGCATAGCATGGGTGGACAAACGACAAGAACATTAGTGCAGTTATTAAAAGAAGGCAGTTATGAAGAAAAAAATCATGTGAAAAATCATCCGAACGCAAAGATATCACCACTATTTGAAGGCGGTAAATCGTATGTTCATAGTGTTACAACTTTAGCAACTCCTCATAATGGGACAACACTTGCAGACGGGAGTCTTCTATTGCCATTCGTTAAAGATTTTCTCATTACAGCTGCGAGTTTAGGAGGAAACAATAATTTATCATTATATGATTTTAAATTGGATCAATGGGGTATGAAAAAATATGCTGGAGAGTCCTTTTTCCAATATACTGATCGTATTTTAAATAGTTCAATTTGGGAGAATACAAAAGATATTAGTCAATGGGATTTAAGTACTGATGGAGCAAAGGAGTTAAATAATTGGGTAAAGACGCAATCGGATGTATATTACTTATCCTATAGTGGACATGCATCGCAAGCAGCACCTATAACAGGTTTGCATCTACCGCATATAACAATGAATAAAGTGCTAATGGGGAATGCATTCTTCTTAGGCTCTTATGCAAGATATGAAGAAAACCGACCATTAATAGATACTTCTTGGTGGCAAAACGATGGTGTAGTAAATACAAATTCTATGATTGCGCCTGCGTCTAATACTTTTGTAAATAATAATGAGTCTTTACAAATTGGAAAATGGAATCATATTGAAACGAAAGCAAATTGGGACCATCTTGATATGGTAGGGCTTAGTGTTTCAGACACGTTAGGTTTTTCTAACATTCAAGAGTTTTATAGAACAATTGTTGGAAAATTATCACGTCTACCGAAATAGATAATATAAAGCGCTCTCGATGGAATTCGAGGGCGCTTTATATTATATTGAAAGAGGGATTTGGTATAAAGATATGGGGGGATATTATGAAAATTCAAATTGTATTATCAGGATACGGGACAGTAGGAAGAGAGTTTATAAAATTATTAAATGAAAAATATTTATATATAAATGAAACATATGGAATTGACTTAGTTGTTAGTGGAGTGATAGGAAGAAATATTGCAATACATAACGGGAAAGGTTTGCAGATTAATGATTTATTGACGTATGGTGATGGTTCTGCTGCAATTGAAAAATATATCGAACATTATCCAGAGGAACGCGGAACGATTAATATAAATGGTACTGTATTGGTTGAATCAACTGCTACAAATCTTAAAAATGGAAATCCAGGGAAACAGTATATGAAACAAGCTATTGAAAAACAAATGGATATAGTAGCTATTTCAAAAGGTGCACTTGTTACAGCTTGGAGTGAACTGAATACAGCAGCACGTATTTCAGGATCACGCATTCGATATAGCGGTGCAACTGCCGCTGCGTTACCGACATTAGACATAGGACAACTAAGTTTAGCAGGTTGCCATATTGAAAAAATAGAAGGAATATTGAACGGGACAACAAATTATATTCTTACAAAGATGCATGAAGAATATAAGACGTTTGAAGAAGCATTGCAAGAAGCACAAAATAAAGGAATTGCGGAGACTAACCCGTTATTAGATATAAGCGGGATGGATAGCGCTTGTAAATTATTACTTTTGACGAATAGTTTAATGGGAAACGATTATTCACTCAAAGATATAAAAATAAACGGAATAGAGCACGTTACAACGCAACAAATTCAAAATGCAAAGGAACAAAATAAATCAATTAAATTAATTGCATCAGCATATAAAGATGATAATGGAAAAGTAAACCTTAGTGTACAACCTTGTAATTTAGAGAAAGAACATCCGTTAGCAAATATAAATGGCACGGAAAAAGGAATTACGTTCTTTACAGATACAATGGGACAAGTCACTACAATTGGTGGAGCTTCTAATCCACGTGGAGCTGCAGCTGCTGCTTTAAAAGATGTAATCAATTTATATCGAAATGATTTATAGGCTTTATAACCGTACCGCTATTAATAAAAAATACATATGTAGTGGACCTTTTGAGAATGAAATAAATATGCAAAAATAATTGCAGGGGGTAAGAAATTGTTTAAAGATTTTAAAGTTGTAAAAGATCGTCCCGTTTATATTCAATTAAAGGATTATTTAAAAAAGATGATTATGAAAGGGCATTTGTTGGGGGACCAAAAAATCCCATCAACAAGGGAACTGAGTGAATTATTATCAGTGAGCAGAAATACAGTACTCTCTGCATATGCGGATTTAGAACAAGAAGGACTCATTTATGCAGTTAAAGGAAAAGGAAATTTCGTTGCGAAGGTGGATATAAGTAACACCTCGTCTGTTGAAATAGATTGGAAAAATAAACTTAATACAGTTACCACATTAGCGGATGAATTAGACTTAATGAAGCATGGAGTTCGCTGGGAAAAAGGAATGATTGTTTTTAATAGTATAGCCCCTGACGAAAAGCTATTTGATGTTGAAAATTTCAAAAGAGCTTTTCTTACTCGTATGTCCATTGAAGGGGATATCGTATTGAACTACGGATATGCAAAAGGTTATAGACCGTTAATGAATTATTTACTTCATTACATGGAAATGAAAGGTGTAGATATTTCGAACAAAGATATTCTAATTACAAATGGATTTACAGAAGGATTAGATATTGTGTTATCTTCTTTATCGAAGAAATCAGGGCGTGTTATTTGTGAGAACCCAACTCACCATGCTGCATTGAAGCTTTTTCGTTTACATGGACTTGAAGTTCATGGAATTGATATGAATGATGATGGTATTGATACGAATGAAGTAGAAAAAAGTTTGCGTGAAAAGGATTTTGATTTCGCGTATTTAATCCCTTCTTATCATAATCCAACTGGTATTGTTACGAGTTCGGAGAAAAGAACGGAATTGATGAGGTTATTTTCAAAATACAAGATCCCTATTATAGAGGATGGGTTTAATGAAGAATTACGTTATTCGGGTTCACATTTATCGCCATTATTAACTTTTGCAGGGGCTGGTAATAATGTGATTTATATTAGTAGCTTTTCAAAGGTACTTTTCCCTGGTTTACGTGTAGGTTGGATCATTGCAGATAAAGAACTGATACATTATTTAGAAAGTGTTAAAAGAGCCAGAACCATTCACACATCTACGTTAGATCAAGCTGTTCTGTTTCAATATTTACATGAAGGATATTTTGAAAAATATTTAAAAAAAGCAAGATCTGTTTATAAGAAAAAATATGAGTTAGCTGTTGGGGCGTGTAATCAGTACATTCCGTTTAAAAGAATGACTGGAGACGGTGGACTTCATTTGTTTATAGAGTTGGAAGAAAAAATTCAAGCCCGCACACTTTTACAAAAGTGTTATGAGAAAGGAGTTACCTTTTCTCCTGGTGATGTTTTTTACTCTGATGGAGGAGGAGCGAACACATTCCGATTAGGATTTTCACGTTTGAAAGAACAGGAAATTGTTAGAGGGATTCAAATAATTGGTGAAACTTTAAAAAATGAAACTTGGAGTTGAGAAAATGAGAATTGGCGTTATTATGGGAGGAGTATCCTCTGAAAAACAAGTATCAATTATGACTGGGAATGAAATGATTGCACATTTAGATAAGAGTAAATATGAAATCGTTCCAATTACGTTAAATGAAAAAATGGATTTAATTGAAAAAGCGAAAGACATTGATTTTGCATTGCTAGCATTACACGGAAAGTACGGAGAAGATGGTACAGTTCAAGGGACGCTAGAGAGTTTAGGTATTCCTTATAGCGGTAGCAATATGTTATCTAGCGGTATATGTATGGACAAAAATATTTCGAAAAAGATTTTGCGTTATGAAGGAGTAGAAACACCAGATTGGATTGAACTTACAAAAATGGAGGATCTAAAGCTTGAGGAGTTAGATAAATTAGGATTTCCGTTAGTGGTAAAACCAAACTCTGGCGGCTCAAGTGTTGGAGTTAAGATTGTCTATGATAAAAATGAATTAATCTCTATGCTGGAAACTGTATTCGAATGGGATTCTGAAGTAGTAATTGAGAAGTATATAAAAGGTGACGAGATTACATGTTCAATTTTTGATGGGCAACAGTTACCTATCATTTCGATTCGACATGCTGCTGTGTTCTTTGACTATAATGCAAAATATGATGATACTAGTACAGTTGAAGAAGTTATTGAACTTCCAGCTGAAATAAAGGAACGTGTAAATAAAGCGTCACTGGCTTGTTATAAAGCATTAAAATGTAGTGTTTATGCAAGGGTTGATATGATGGTGAAGGAAGGAATTCCATATGTAATGGAAGTTAATACATTACCAGGGATGACACAATCAAGTTTACTACCAAAAAGTGCGGAAGCAGCGGGAATTAATTATAGCAAACTATTAGATATGATAATTGAAACTTCATTAAAAGTAAGGAAAGAAGAAGGTTTTTAAGGTAGTTATATAATTAATTCTTTTGACAGTTCCATGAATTATGCTATGATAATTACAATACGACAACTAAATAGTTATCCACTAGGGGGGCCTTTTATAGGCTGAGATCAGATGAAATTTTGAGACTCTTAGTACCTGATCTGGTTAATGCCAGCGTAGGGAAGTGGGAAAGACGTTGCTATTTAACGAATAAATACTGTCAATTTCACTTTCTTTACGCCTGTAAAGAAAGTTTTTTTATTTTACAGCTTTAATAATTGTGGATAAATACGTATATTTTTTACATTATTTGGAGGGATTTAAATGACTTTTTCACAATCATTACGTAAAGAAGTAGATTCAATTTGGGAAGCAAGTTTTAACCATCCTTTTGTAAAAAAACTAGGTGAAGGAACATTAGATATAGCTAGTTTTCGATATTATGTGCTTCAAGATTCTTATTATTTGAGTCATTTTGCTAGAGTACAAACGTTAGGTGCTGCAAAGGCTCTTGAATTAGAAACGACAGCTCGTATGGCACACCATGCACAAAATACGTATGAAGCTGAGTTATCATTACATGAGAATTTCGCAAAAAAATTAGGGATTACAAAAGAAGAAAAAGATAATTTCATTCCTGCGCCAACTGCATATGCATATACATCTCATATGTATCGTGCAGCTTATGAAGGGCATTTAGGAGATATTATTGCGGCTATTTTACCTTGTTATTGGTTATATTATGAAATCGGTGAACGATTAAAAGAATGTCAACCAGAAGAGCCAATTTATCAAGAATGGATTTCTGCATATGGGTCTGATTGGTTCCGTACTCTAGTAGAAGAGCAAATCACACGATTAGATATGATCGCTGAAAAGGTAACAGAGGCAGACCGTAATCGTATGAGACAACATTTTATTTTTAGTAGTCAATATGAATATTCATTTTGGGAAATGGCATATACATTAGAAAAATGGCCGATGAATGAAGAAGTTAAAGGTGTTATTTAATTAAGAGTATATAAAAGGTATCGCTATATAAAGAGGCGATACCTTTTATTATATTTAGTTTCTGTAATTTTTTTGTAAATCACAGATAAAAAATATAATAATTCATTATAATGATTTTATAATATAAAGTCCCATAAGGAGGTAGTTATATGTTAATAGGTATTTTATATTAATTTGATTTTAATAATGTTTTATTTATATAACTAAATGTAATTTAGCTATTTCCTTTAATGTGCTTGGTTAAAATTTGATTCGTTAATGCTTAAAAAATTGGTATCTTTTCTAGTATTATTCATGATCAATATAAATTAAGAGAGGAAGTATTAATAATATGGAAAAATTACAGTTATTAGCATTTAAAAATATAGTAGAACCCCTCTATAATGAGAAAGTATCGTATATTTATTTTCCTATTGAATGGCTTGAGATTGTAGAGATACATTATAGAACATTTTTATTAACGAGCAAATTAAAACTTGTAAATGAAAGATTGTATGAAATGTTTTCTGATATATTATTCATTCAGCATAATCCATATATATTAAAGGAAGATACACCTTGGATTGTGGCTAAGGAACCAATGAGACAAGAACAGTTAGACTATATTTTCCAAAGCTGGTATGAGGTTATTCGTGATTGGAAACCGAATAAATTAATAGATCCACCACATTTAGAATGGCAGCATGATTTAATTAGTAATTTACCAGTATTACATGATAAAAAAACGTTTTCTAAATGGGTACCAGCTCTAATTACTCATATTTTTTGCGAACAGCCTTTACGTATGGAAAATAAAAATGAGGAAGAAATATATTTTTCACCACTGCGATCACAACATGTTTCTGAAGCGATGTCTGAGCCAATTAAAGATGAAGAAACACATGATTATTTCTCTTATGTATATCGGTTTGAATACGTAACTCGTGGAGGTGAGAATATTCCGCTATTAAAAGTATCTGTAGGGATTAGGAGGTTTTATCAACAATATAATCATAAAGATATCCCTATACTTTTAGGGCGAAAGCGGAGCCAAATACTGATTTCAACTCCTGAATTTGAATCAAATAATAAAAAGCAAAGATTTGTAAAGTTAAAGGTACAACAAGCTGTAAAAGGAATAAAGTGGATTAAACGTTTTAGAAATTTAAAAGATGATTATAGGATAGGGGGAGAAGTTAAATTAGAGAACATTCTCCAATGTCCGAAAGAGTATATTAGAGGAACTAATGTAAGAGTACTTCTTCCATATAACGAAAATATATATAAAGTTCAAGGAACAAAAATAAAATTTGGTATAAAAGTAAGAGAAAAAGAGGAACTTTTTAATGAATTCCAACGAATATTCCCATACTTCACATTACTTCCAGAGGGTAAAAAAGTATTAACTAATAATGAGAATGAGTTATTACCTTTATTTGCACCAAAGGGATTAGACACAATTACGTTAGAAGTATGGTCAGATGATATAGTAATAGAGATAGAACAAGCGTTATTAGATAGCAAAATAGTTTTAGCTCAAAACGGAGATTCCTCCTATGTATTAAATGCAGACAATCCGGTGTTGTTAAAAATAGTAAGATATAACATTGGGAAATTGTTACAAAATCCATATAGAATGCAATATAGTCATAAAAACAAAAAGAAACTAGTAGACGATGTCGTAAAAGCTGTACATGCTACGGCAGGTGAGCAAAATGAAATGAAATTAGCATTAATTGCAATAAAAAATTGTGATGGTCGCGAAAAAATTAATCCAAAGCAAATTATTCGGGAAGGATTCGCTCAAACGGAACGTATTTCAGCATTTATTAATTTATTTATCGGACAAAGTGTATCTAAAAAAGAAATTATTAATGCCATTCTTAGTTTGTTAGAACAAAAGGGGTTCTTAAAGTGTAGTTGGAATAAGATAAAATTACCGGGGATAATTGTAAATTTATCAATTGAGAAAATGTCTAAATATGATTTCTTACCTATTTTTTCAAAAATAAATGGGAGAGAAATATTATATAAATTATATGGTCAAGAAGAATGGGGCACAATTGATCATACTTTATTAAATATAGGTAATAATAAAGTGTTTTTACCACAACCATCAAAAAGGAATGATATAGGAGTCAGTTTTAAACAATTTATGTCAGAAACATTAGTTGAAATTTCACAAGATGCACATAAACAAAATAAAGAAGTTTATTTTATTGTAGATGCCAATATGAGGAAATATTGGATAGAGGAATTGCAAAATAAAAGCGTTAATATTGGGGTTTCACCTGAAATAATCTCAAATTTAAAAGAGGATATAAACATAATTAGAATTAATACTAACTCAGATGTACCGAACTATATTGTTAGAGACCAAGAACATGTTATGAATGAAACGAGATTATTTGTAGATCAAATGGGAATTTACTATAGCACGGCTGCATACGAATTAGATTGTAATGAGATAGTACATCAGTACATACTCGAAGTTATCCCGCTTGGTGTGAAATCTGAAGAGAGAGAAGAAATCGCCAAAATGATACATTACATGTGCTGTAAATCAACCTTGCTCTCAGAACAAAATATTCATAATACGCATGTAATGCATATGGCTAAATTAATTAAAAATTATACTACCGATATTGATTCAAGGGAGTTTAAAGAATTCAATGACGAATTAGATGAAGATATAATAATTTTAGAAAAAGAAGATACATTGATATTAATATAAATAATAGTGTACAAATCCTGCTAGTAATAATGAGCAGGATTTGTCATTTTTCATTGTAAATATAGATATGATTTGTCATGTATATTTTCGGTTTCATATTTACTTTATTTACATACAGGATTAAGATGTTTTTTAGAAATACAAAAACTACATCATATGGAAAAGCGATTTTTATTAATTGAAAAGAAAATTTGAAAGGAATGGGGAATTGTGAAGAAATTAGATGTATTATTAATGCTACTGAGCGGCCTCTTTCCAATTGCAGGAATGTTAAAGCAAATCCCTCTTGAACAATCTTTATATATTGGAGGACTTTTATTTTTTACTAGTTTCGGTAGTTACTTTGCGAAAAAGATATATTCACGTATATGTAGCTGGATAGCCTATGCACCATTTATAACACTACTGTTAGTTATTTGGAATCAGGATATTTCAATAAGTTCAATAATAGCGAACGCGAAAATCGCCGCTTGCATTGCGTTAATTCCGTGTTTATTCCGGTTTCGTACATACGGGCTTACTTTGGGCTTATTCTCATTATGGGCCGCGTTACTATGGGATATAAAAGAAGTGCAGTCGTTAGTCATACTTGAGCGTATGATGAATTTAATGACAAGCCATTATTTATATATTCTCCTTTTAGTTGGAGGACTTATATTAGGTGGATTACTTGCGATGTTATTACACCGTAAAGAGAAAGACACTAATAAAGAAAATACTAATTTATTTAAACAAAAAAAGAAACGTAAAAGGCTATCATTTAAGATCCGCTTTCCAAGATTACCGAAATTTAAGATGAAATTATTTAAGTTTGGTGGAAAAGGTTCTAAACGTAAAAGGCCAGAAACAATGCATGAGCGTAATAACGAAGAACCAGTTGTAACATATGAAATGGCAGAGCAAATAGATCAATATAAAGAAAGTACTGTTCAAGGACAAACTAGGATGGAACGTCGAAAAAATAGGTATAATGCATAATAAATTCCACTAACCCCTTAATGATTTATCGTAAAATTGATAAATCACTAAGGGGTTTTTATGTAATTAAATATAGGTTGCGTATGAAGTATTCATAGCATATTTTAAAGGTAAGGATTTAAGTAAAATAATGGGAGGACAAAATGCTTATTATTACATATATTTCTGTTTGCATATTATTCTTAGTTAGTTTTTTACATGTTTATTGGGCTTTCGGAGGTAAGTGGGCGACAAATAGTGTCATTCCAACTAAAGCTGGAGAAAAGGCGTTTACACCAGGTGCAGGAATGACATTGTTCATTGCATTATTGTCAAGTATGGCAGCAATGATTTTATTACAACAAGAAAATATTGTTCATTTCGCAGTTCCCAATGTTTTTGTTCAAATAGGACCCTGGGTTTGTATGGTTGTTTTTTCATAAGAGTAATTGGTGAGTTTCATTATTTTGGTATATTTAAACGAAAAAAAGATACGCAGTTTGCTAGAATGGATACTGTTTTATATGTACCACTTTGTGCATTTTTATCTTTATCCTTCTTATTAGCAATAATAACGTGAACATATAAAAGGTAATTGTATAGTGAATTTAAAAAATATAAATATACGGATGTCGGATAAGCGGTTTCTGTGTAATCAGAAACCGCTTATTTTGTATGATTGCATTTTATTGCAAAAGAGTGTGACACATTATAGCGTATGCACAGTTTTAGAAGTATTAGTCAATTAAATAATAACTTCATGTATATCTTGAGGTATGTATTTGTGAAGATAATTTCTTTTTCAATCATATAATACATTAGGAGGAGGGATTATCTTGACCGAAATAACAATTAGTTTATGCATGATTGTAAAAGATGAAGAGCAAGTTATCGCAAGGTGTCTAGATTCAGTAAAACACATAGTTGATGAAATAGTTATTGTAGATACTGGATCTACAGATAGAACTAAAGATATTGTTCGAAAGTATACAACTAATATTTATGATTATAAGTGGAATGATAATTTTGCGGCGGCCAGAAATTTTTCATTTTCTAAAGCGAAAAAAGATTATATTTTATGGTTGGATGCTGATGATGTTTTATTTGAAAAGGATCAGCAGAAATTTTTAAATTTAAAACAAGAAATGAATAATGATATTGACGCTGTATTAATGTTTTATCATTTGAATACTGGATTAAGTATGGAGCTAATGTATATTACAACACGTTATAGGCTTGTTAATCGCTCAAGAAATTTTCAATGGATTAACAAAGTGCACGAATTTATACAAGTTGAAGGAAATGTGTTGCACACGGATATAACTATTACTCATTGTAAAGAAAAGCCAAGAATTGATCAGAATTTTAAAATTCTCCAATCCATAATTGAGACAGAAGAAGTTACACTTACAGATTGGTTCAATTATGCGAATGAATGTATGTTTCAGCAAAAGTATGATCAGGCAATTCAATTTTATAAAAAAGTATTAGATAGTAAAGAAAAATGGGGAGAAGGAAATGTTTATGTGTGCGGAAACTTAGCGTATTGTTATATGCAACTTCAAAAGTGGGATAAAGCATTAGAAACTTTTACAAGGGCTTTTCAATACGGGAATCCAAGAGGGGAAATTTGTGTTGGGATAGGGCATGTCATGATGGAACAAAAAAAATATAAAGAAGCAATTCGTTGGTATTTAGCAGCCACGAAAATTACATATCCTAACGAGGCGATACTTTATAACCCCGCAAGTTACAATTGGGTTCCATATTTCCATATAAGCTTGTGCCACAGCCATTTAGGAAACTATGAAAAGGCGTTACAGTATAATGAATTAGCAGCAAATTATATACCTAATCATCCAGCGGTAATATATAACCAGCAATATTTTAATACTTTATTACAAAGTAAAGAGAAGGGTTAATTAAGCAAATAAAGTCAAGTTATTTTTATTAATGATTTCATTTTCTATAGTGATATACACAATATTAATTATGAGGATGGACTGCTTCTAGTTGGTACGTAACTAAAGAAATTATTACAACTATGTAAGGTTAATAGGATTTAAAAGTATTTTTTATATATAAGGGGAAATAATATTTAATTAGGAAGTGTAATTAAATGATTGAAATTAAATCTATTATCCATTCGTACAAACTAAAGAGAAGAATAGCTAGGGATTTATACGGCAATAGAGATGAATTGACGCTGTTATTAAATGAATTTAATAATATAAAATGTACGGCTGCATCTGAAAAAAAGAAAAATAGTATGCTATCTCGTTTACAATTAATTTATCAAAATATGAAATTAGATAAGCAGTACCCTCTTCCATTTGCTTTAAATAACAAGTTATTGGAGCGGTTAGAAAATGAATCTCTTCAAACTATTGAGGGTTGTGTATCATGTCTACATGTAATGTTGGATATAAATTATGAGAAAATAAAACATTATGGATCGAGCACAAGTAGGTCATTTGTTCCATTATCGCAATCTTCAATTTGTCTTGCTGATTGTGTTTGTTTAACAGGAGTTGTATTGGGGTTACTAGGAACAGTGACATTTGGAGGATTAATGTTATCTGTATGTTCTCTTACATAAAGAAAAAAGGACACCCACTTAAGGTGTTTTTTTTAGCTACTTAGGAGAGCTTTTGAGATAGGAGGGACATGGATTCAAATCTATAGTTACACATTTTTATTGTGTTGTGTAACTTAAAAAGGAAAGTATCAGCAACTGCTTATTTTGTATGACTATAAACATTGGCTATTTGGGAGCTGTAATAGAATGCTTAGAAGGGGGCAAAAAATGGTGTGTGAAATATTAATAAAAAAGGACAAGCAGTCGTACCTACTGTCCTTTAAAGGAGAAAAGTCTTTTGGTTAAGAACTACGAATAAACAGAAAGTCTGCTTGTAATTAGTTTTATCCCAAATATACATGCCTATACAAAAAAGGGATAAGTTCAAAAATACTTATCCCAGGAAGGGAAATCCCAAACACCAAAATGGCTTGTATTGGTATACAGGTTCAAAAGTAGTATATGTCAAACGAAAAATCTCATACAAAAAGCAGACAATCAAAAGTATTGTCTGCCAGAAAGTTGGATGAATTAGCCAACTGTGAAAAATTGCTTTCCCACTTCAAGAAGAGTAAAGGCAACAAATTTGAAAGAAATGAATTGGGATTTAGTTATTGCTCTATGAATGATGCATTTTTTTCATTTTTTTTGTCCCCAAAAAACAACTAATAATTGCGAGTAATGCATTTGAAGAAATGAAATTTACGGTCCAATAAATTCCTGTTCCAGCAATTATATCGATAATTATAAATCTTTTAATTGCCGAACTTTGTACTACATGAAAAATAAATTGATTGTTATCGTTACCCAATGTTATCACATCCCTTATCTAATATATGACAAGGCATGCTTGCTCTAGTCTTCATGATAATATACGAAAAAGAGTAATTAGCAGAAGCTTATAAAGTAGTTATAAATAAAAGATAACTATCGGAAGTTAAATTATTAACTTCAGTGAAAAAAATAACAATCATAATTTATCCTGCGTTATTGATGGGATATTATGTTTTACTTAAGGTAAGGGCTTATGCGGAAAGTTTGATGAAAAATTCTTTCATTAAAAGTACGATTCCTAGCAGAAACAAGACTTCAATTGAGAACCAAAACATACTTTTGTGAGGTTTTTTAAACTCCATAATAATTGATGAAAATAAAAAAAATGCGATAAGTATGATGATTAAGAGTCGGATTATATCAACCATTAATAACACTCCTAATATTTAATCAGTACTATTATATAATCTTTTCCAAAGATATATAATTCTAGAAACATTCTATTGAAATTTTAATGAAAAGAACAGGTGGTGTTTAGTAGCTTTTTTCTCAAAATCATTTCAAACGTGTAGTGGGAAGTGATAAAAGTGATAAATCCACGTTTTAATAAAAGGATGTAAGCGTATTTTTAGCGAATTATAGATAATTAAGAGAGGCGGTGACACTATGAAGTATGTAAAAGTCAGTATGAATGGTGGAAGTGAGCACAAATTCTCAATGACTTTAGAACGATTTGAAGAGTTTATTACTACAGAGAATGGATTATTAGAAAATAAATTAGTTTGTATTGAAAATGTAATGATTAACCCTACTAATATATCTTCTGTAGTTGAAAAAATTGGTGTACCTGCTAAATTTATGGAAGTTTAAAGGTAATTAGAAAAAAAACATCCATGGGGATGTTTTTTGTTTATAAATAAAGCAATTGTACAATGAAAGTATGAGAAAATTTTATTAGTAATAATGTAGGCTATTAAGAATGAATGGATATAGAAAGGTCTTTTCTAGCGTGTTAGTTACTCCAATGTGTATGTATCTATTTGGCATCTAGACATTGTGCTTTCCAGTGCACGATGTAATAAGTACAAGCATATAGTATGTAATAGGACAAGATCTTCGTGTCCTACTAAATACTCAGAAAAAACCTCTAATCACATTAGGGCATCCAATAGCAGGGTGCTCTAATTTTTTATGAAAAATGTATCTTCACAACGGTTTCGTTTCAATTATAGTTTTCTTTAATGTTAATAAATATTAAGATTAATATGATAGCAATAATTAAATTAGACAAATAAAAATTTTGGTGACACAGTAGTTCAAAGATGACATCGAATGTATACAATAAAGCGACAGCAGGTAATATACAAATAAATATAAATCTCCAATTTTTTAAATAATGTTTATAATTAGTAAGTACTTTCGCCATTAATATTGCTCCTGTATTTTTTATTTTCCATATAATTATACATTTAAATAAACAGATTTACAAAGTGTTTAAAAATTATTTAGCAACTAATGTGATTTTGGGAGATAAATAAGGAGGAAGAAAAAAATATTATAGATCTATAGATTGAGAGGAATATAGAGAAAGCTTTTGTTAAAAACTTAGATGGCTGCAGCAATCTGTGTAATAAACGATTTGATTTTAAAAAGACTTTTAAACATCTGGGCTAAAATGATACACTATAATCTACGTTATTTTAGAAATGAATAGAGGGATTTATATGATAGATAAAATTAAAAATGTTGTAGAGGATATGTATGAAGATGAAGCAAAACATTTACTTCAAAGTATTCTAATACAGTTAGATGTATTAGACGGGAATTATAGCGAAGATATGATAAAAAATTTAACGAGTATCCCTAAGCAATTGACGAGTCATACAACTCAGGAAAAGAATTTAGAAGAAAGCACACACATTCATATTGCCTTTGATGATTCAACTGCCGGATGTTTAAAATATATGTTGAAACAAGAAGGATTACACGAGGAGAGTGTTGTTTCATACTCTGAATTCTTTTCAATTGGTCCCATACATCAATTACATACGAATGAAGGTCAATTAGCAAGGGCACAGTGGTTATTAAATAACTTAACTTCTTATGATTGTTATTTTGAAGAAGAGTATTTACCAAGATTTAAGGAGACTTTAGAAGAGCTACATTCAATTCCGAATGAAACACCGATTACCGTTTGGAAGGCGGATAATGCCCATGAGCACGTAGGGCTTTGTTTTGCAATTGCGCAATTAAAAGATAAGAAAAATATTCGTGTTATGAATACTTCTGAAGCGAGTAGAGAAATATTAAAACAAGATTATGATATCCGTGGAACTGGAGAAGTATCTCCTGAAAGTTTAGCTCTTTTCCAAAAAAGTTTTGTGGAATTTCCGTATTTAACTGAAGAGAAGCGAATGAAGTTTGCACATGAGTGGGATAGATTATCGCAAAGCACGGAGTTTTTAAGAGTTTGGAAAGACGATGAAGTGCATTCTGTACAAGAAGATTATTTTGATCAATTCATTATTGAGTGTGCGAAAAATGTAGGAGCAGATAAAGAGTTTCATAAAGCTCCGAGAGTAATAGGTGAAGCACTTGGACTTGCGGATCAATTGGTTGGGGATACGTTTTTGGAATATCGCTTGAAAGAATTAATTAAGCAAGAAGTATTTGAATATGAAGGTTCGTTAGATCAAATGCGTTTTTATAGTGTGAAGTTAATAAAATAAAAAATATGTTTTGTTTATAAAAAAGCTCGTATTTTTAAAATACGAGCTTTTTTTAGATGAATTTAGGCTATACATAAGCTTCCTATGAATGGCGTATCACATATGAATGTTAAAAGAAACAAATGAAAAGAAGGTGATGGGTTATTATGTATAACCAACAAAACTATCCATATGATCAAGAGATGTATTATAATCCACAAAACTACGGTTATGAATCTACAAATGAAGTGAGAGATATTGAACAAGAAGACTATAGACCAGATGATGCGGAAGATGCTCCAACATCACCACCACCGTCACAAGCTCCGTCGTTACCGTCCACATTTGCTTCTCCAGCACAAGCAGGCAATATGAAATCTTGGATGTGTAACTGTTTAGGAAGATGGGGCTATTTACGTTTACATCGACCTGGTCCTTTCGGAAGAGATTTATGGTTCTTTCCAACCGAGGTAAGAAGAAGCGGGGTTTCAGGCTACACTTGGCAAGGTGGTCGTCGTCGTAAAGTAAGTTATCGATATCAACAAATTAGTAATTTTATGTGCTTCGCATAATAGGAAGTGAGAGAGTAGAATAATTTTACTCTCTCACTTTTTTATTTTTCAATATACGAAGTAAGATTTTAATTAAAAATTTACAATTTTCTAGTTTTTATTGAAGTATAATTCAAATGTTAGGTTGATTTACACAAATAATTGAGAGTGAGGGAATGTAATGTCAATAAAAAATAAGGTTGGCCGAAAAATAGAGGATGGCATTAATTTAGCTTCTGCTCAGTTTAAAGAAGATGCATATGAAATTTATAAAGAGTCACGAAAAATGCAACCTATATTATTTGTAAATGAAGTTGAAATCGGTAAAGAATGGCTCATTACAAGATATGAAGATGCTGTGCCACTTTTAAAAGATAATCGTTTAAAAAAAGATATGGCAAATGTGTTTTCTCAAGATACAAATAACATGTATCTTTCTGTTGACAATAGTGATCATTTAACAACGCATATGTTAAATTCGGACCCACCTAACCACAGTCGTTTACGATCTTTAGTTCAAAAAGCTTTTACACCAAAGATGATTTCACAATTAGACGGAAGAATTCAGAGAGTAGCGGATGATTTAATAAATGAGATAGAGCGAAAAGGTACATTAAATCTTGTGGATGATTATTCATTCCCATTACCGATTATTGTAATAAGTGAGATGCTTGGAATTCCAAAAGAGGATCAAGCGAAATTTAGAATTTGGTCTCATGCTGTCATTGCATCGCCAGAAACACCTGGAGAAATAAAAGAAACCGAAAAACAACTATCTGAGTTTATTACATATCTTAAATATATAGTTGATGTAAAACGAAAAGATCCAAAAGAAGATTTGGTTAGTGCGCTAATCCTTGCGGAAAATGAAGGGCATAAACTTAGTGCTCGAGAGTTATATTCAATGATAATGTTACTAATCGTAGCAGGACATGAGACAACAGTGAATTTAATTACGAATACGGTATTAGCACTTCTTGAAAATCCAAATCAATTACAGTTATTAAAAGATAATCCAAAATTAATTGATTCTGCAATTGAAGAAGGATTGCGTTATTATTCTCCAGTTGAGGTTACAACTGCAAGATGGGCGGCTGAACCTTTTCAAATCCACGATCAAACAATACAAAAGGGAGACATGGTTATTATTTCATTAGCTTCAGCAAACCGTGATGAAACCGTATTTGAAAAACCAGAAGTATTCGATATTACACGAGAAAATAACCGTCATATTGCCTTTGGGCATGGTAGTCATTTCTGCCTAGGAGCACCACTTGCTAGGTTGGAAGCAAAGATTGCTATTACTACTTTGTTTAAACGGATGCCATCGTTACAAATAAAAGGTGAGCGTGAAAAAATTAATTGGCAAGGTAATTATTTAATGCGTTCTTTAGAGGAATTACCATTGTCTTTTTAGAATAGTTATATTGAGACATGCATACACGACAAATGATTAACATAGAGTATGTATGTGTTATTTAAATTCGAAACGGAAGGGTGAAAACATCCCAATGATCAACTAATTCTATTTGTAAGAGATCTTCGTTAAAAAACGAAATATTCTTCTGAATAGGATTAGTATGTGCATGTATAGAAAAGGGATGTGTTTCGCACTGCGAATATATAGTCTTTTCATATGATTTGTGCTGCCTCCTGTTCAGAACACGAAATAGGAGGCTTTTTTATGTCGACGACTGCAGAAACGAAACAAAATCATGGGGTATCACAAGTATTAAAAAATCGATTTGTGCAAGGGATTCTAGCATCAGCATTATTTTTACAAGTTGGTATTTGGGTTCGTAACTTTGCGATATTACTTTATGTTATGGAAATGACGAAAGGTGATGCTTTTGCCATTTCGATGATTTCGGTTGCTGAATTTGCTCCCATTTTTATTTTCTCATTCATTGGTGGAACTTTTGCTGATAGGTGGAAGCCAAAGAAGACAATGATATGGTGTGAGACGTTAAGTTCTATTTCCGTATTCGCTGTATTAATTACTCTTATGTTTGGAACGTGGAAAATCGTGTTTTTTGTGACGCTTATTTCTGCAATCCTTTCGCAGTTTTCTCAACCATCTGGTATGAAGTTGTTTAAACAGCATTTATCAACGGAACAAATTCAATTAGCGATGTCTATATATCAAACAATATTTGCGATTTTTATGGTGTTAGGACCGATTCTTGGAACATTTATTTTTCATAGTTTTGGAATTTATATTTCAATCATCATAACAGGTATCGCTTTTTTACTTGCAGCAGCTGTGTTGTTATTTCTTCCGAAAGATCTTGAGAATGATAATGAGAAGAAAGAAATTACGCTGTTACAGGAAATGCTGGATGGTATTAAATATGTAAAAAAGAAAAAAGCATTAACTTTGCTAGGGTTTTGTTTTATGGCAGCTGGACTAGGTATAGGTTTAATTCAGCCACTAGGCATCTTTATTGTGACTGAGCAGTTAGGGTTATCAAAAGAGAGTTTACAATGGGTACTAACAGTAAATGGTGCGGGAATGATTGTTGGCGGGGCTTTAGCGATGGTATTTGCGAAAAACGTTGCTCCCCAAAAGATGTTAATTGTAGGGATGCTCGGTCAGGCAATTGGAATTGGTATTATAGGCTACTCCACAAATTTATGGGTGACACTTACGGCACAACTTTTTAGTGGTTTAGCTCTTCCATGTATCCAAATTGGTATTAATACGCTCATTATTCAAAATAGCGATACCGATTTTATTGGTCGCGTGAACGGCATTTTAAGTCCACTATTCACCGGTTCAATGGTAGTAACGATGAGTATAGCTGGTTCCTTAAAGGAGATGTTTTCATTAGGTACGATGTATGAGGGAACGGCTCTACTATTTATAATTGGATTATTGTTTATTTTACCTATATACAATTTAAAGCCAGTAATAGCAGTAGAAAGTGAAATGAATGGTAAAGGAAGTGCTGTGCAACATGAATCCTAATCCAAATGTTAAATACCCTATTGAAGGAAATCAAAACGTTCATTTTATAAAAAATACAATAACGAAATCTAATATATTTGTTGGTGACTATTCTTATTATGATGCGAAAGATGGAGAAACATTTGAAAATCGAGTATTATATCATTATGAATTTATTGGAGATAGGCTTACCATTGGAAATTTTTGTTGTATTGCAAATGGAGTTACCTTTATTATGAACGGAGCGAATCACCGGATGGATGGATTTTCGGCATATCCATTTAATATATTTGGAAATGGGTGGGAGAAGTATACACCTAGTTTGTCTGATTTACCTTACAAAGGTGATACAGTTATAGGAAATGACGTTTGGATTGGTATGGATACAACTATTATGCCCGGAATAAAAATAGGGGATGGTGCAATCATTGCAGCTAAATCTGTTGTGACTAGAGATGTCGCACCATATACAATTGTTGGCGGAAACCCTGCAAATAAAATAAAGGAACGATTCACAAATACAATAATAGAAGAATTATTGCAAATTCAATGGTGGCATTTTGACATTGAAAAAATAACCGAAAATATAGATGCTATTGTACAAGGAAATATTGAACCATTAAGAAAGTTAAAAAGGTAATAAAAAATGCATGACAAAGAGTATCATACCTCCGAATTTTGTTAATGATAATAGAACAAGGAGGTGTGATACTATGGCACAAGACGTTTTATGTGAAGTAAACAACTGTAAATTTTGGGCTAACGGCAATAAATGTAGTGCAGATGCAATTTATGTAGTAAGTCATAAAGGTAAACATGCATCTACAACTGAAGAAACAGATTGCAAAACTTTTGATCCAGAAGTATAAATTTTTGAAGGGTAGCCAAATCGTGGTTGCCCTTTTATTAATTATAGTATTGATAATAAATCTCATTTTCATTCATTGTTTTTAACTTTTCTTTTTATTTTTTCATATTTTCTTCATAAGTGATGCAATCCAGAGCAATTCATGTTCAATACGTGATTTACTAAATTCAATGACTTCTGTAATAAAAGATGAGCTAACATGTAAAGATTGAATAGCAGTAAGTTGTTTATGTAGTACGTCTTGGCGTATTGTTAAAATTTCTTTTCTAGCTTCGTAATCAAGTTTTTCAAATAGTGCGATACGCACAAGGAACTCAGCGTTATTTGTCGCAATCTTTTCGGGAAACTCTCTTAACATTTCAGAAAAAATTTCTTCTCCTGTTTCAGTTATGTCGTACATATTTCGGTTTGGCTTTCCGACTTGTTTATGTATTTTTTTCGTTATAGCGCCCATATTTTCGAAGCGCCGAAGAGCGGGATACAGTGTATTATGATTTAATTCGAAATTCTCACCTAACCGATTTTGAACATTTTTCTTTATTTCATATCCATGTTTTGGTCCAGTCGTTAATTCTGCTAGTAATAAAATGTCAACGTACATAAAAATCCCCCTTATATATTTCTCAAGTTCTCCAATGAAAAATCTCCTTTAACATATGTTAAAATAACATATGTTAGATTATACAACTTTGAACTACCGACCTATGACTTTTATTGTAAAAGAAAAGGGAGGAAAGAACTATGGCTTCGCCTGAAAATGTGATTTTAGTTCATGAAATTTCAAAGCTGAAAACAAAAGAAGAATTGTGGAATCCGTATGAGTGGTATGAATTTATGAGGGATAACCATCCGGTTCATTATGATGAGGAGCAGGATGTATGGAATGTTTTTTTATACGATGATGTAAATCGAGTTTTATCGGATTATCGCTTATTTTCCAGTAGAAGGGAACGAAGACAATTCGCAATCCCACCTTTAGAAACTAGAATAAATATAAATTCTACTGATCCACCAGAACATCGCAATGTACGTTCTATTGTTTCTAAAGCATTTACTCCAAGAAGTTTAGAACAATGGAAACCTCGAATACAGGCTATCGCAAATGAACTTGTACAACATATCAGAAAATATAGTGAGGTTAATATCGTTGAAGAGTTTGCTGTAGCTTTACCTGTTACCGTCATATCCGATTTATTAGGAGTACCAACAACGGATCGTAAAAAAATTAAAGAATGGTCTGATATTTTATTTATGCCGTATAGTAAAGAAAAATTTAACGATTTGGATGTAGAAAAAGGAATTGCGTTAAATGAATTTAAAACATACCTTCTTCCAATTGTCCAAGAGAAAAGATATCATTTAACCGACGATATTATTTCAGATTTAATACGAGCTGAATATGAAGGCGAAAGATTAACCGATGAAGAAATAGTTACTTTTTCTTTAGGTTTATTAGCGGCAGGTAATGAAACAACTACAAATTTAATTATTAACAGCTTTTATTGCTTTTTAGTAGATTCACCTGGAATATATAAAGAGTTAAGAAAAGAACCTACGTTAATTTCAAAAGCGATTGAGGAAGTTTTACGCTATCGTTTTCCCATTACATTAGCTAGGAGGATTACTGCGGACACAAATATATTTGGACCTTTTATGAAAAAGGATCAAATGATTGTTGCGTGGGTTAGTGCAGCAAATTTAGATGAGAAAAAGTTCTTACAAGCTTCTAAATTTAATTTACACAGAATAGGAAATGAAAAGCATTTAACCTTTGGTAAAGGTCCTCATTTTTGCTTAGGGGCGCCACTTGCACGTTTAGAAGCTGAGATTGCATTAACTACCTTTATAAATGCCTTTGAAAAAATAGAGTTATCTCCATCGTTCAATTTAGAAAAATGTATATTAGAAAATGAACAAACATTAAAATACTTACCTATTCTTTTGAAAACTAGGTAAAACGTTCAGCAAGGTACAAAATTACTGTACCTTGTTTTTTTATTTCTCAATTGTAAATTTTTAGTGGTCTATTTAGTATGGAAGTGTGTGAAAGAAGAGTGGAGGAGAATGCTTATGTTAACGTGCGATGGGAGTAAAACGTTTCAAATATTTATTAAAGCTGTAACTGATTTAATAGATGGTGATTTATTGGAAGAACAAATCGTGTGTGAAATTGAAACATTACTAGAAGAACTTTTAGAAAAGAAAACATGGCTTCCGTTAGATAAACAGAAGGTGAATTCGGCTCAATATGCACGACACTTACTGTATGAAGATCCGTTAAAACGTTTTGAAGTATTAGCTCTCGTATGGAAAGATGGACAATCTACACCATTACATGATCATGATGGCACATGGGGAGTAGAAGGCGTTTTTTCAGGAAGGATAATGGTGCAGAACTTTGTTCAAACGAAGCAACTTGGAAATTCACTTTCTTATTTAACACATACAGGAAATCTTTATTTGGGAGAAGGCGAAACAGATAAAGTAATTCCACCAGCTGATTGTCATATTCTAGAAATATCCGGAAATGAAAGCGTAATCACTATTCATATATACGGAAAACGTTTAGAAAAGTTTAAAGTATATATACCAACAGAAGAAAAAAACGTATACATGTGTGAGACAAAATATATTAGTTATAATTCGTAGCTTAAAATCCAAAGCTTTTCTTTAAAAAGAACAGCTTTGGATTTTATTTTTAATTATTTCTTGACCTGAAACGCTTTTCATAAATTATAAATAAGGAGTGCTTCACGAGATTCGTATGAAAACGATACCTTTTATTTAATAAAAACTCGTGTATTTATAGAAAGTGGTGAAGAAATAATGAAATTAATCGCAATTGATCTAGATGGAACTCTTCTTTCAGGGAATAAAATGATTAGTAAAGAGAATGCAGAAGCAATTCGGAAATGTCAAGAAGCTGGCCATGTTGTAGCAATTTGTACTGGACGTTCTATTGTGGATATTGAACGACTATTGTTAGAAGTTGATTTGGAGTGTCCGATTATCGCGGAGAATGGTGCACTTATATATAAAGATAAAAAAATGATGAAGAGATACCCAATTCAAAATATGCAGGCACTTGAGATTGTAGAATATCTTGAAGAGAATGGCTTGTATTATCAGCTTTATACTAATAAAGGTGTGTATGTACCGGATTATGGAGTAGAGAGTGTACGTAATGAAATCGAGTATGTGAGGAATGCAAAAGAGAATTTCGATTTGAAAGAGTTAGAAACGATTGCTGCATTATACCTTGAGCATACAGCATTTCATAGTACAGAAAGTTGTAAACCAATTGTAGAAATGGATATACATGTGCATAAACTTTTACCGTTTTCTTATGACATAGAGAAATTAAAAAAATTAAAAGAAACGTTTCTGCATAATACAGATTTAGCTATTACATCTTCCTATTGGCATAATTTAGAGATTAATCATCGAGATGCTCAAAAAGGAAATGGATTATATACTTTAGCAGAACATCTTAATATTCCAGTTGAAAACACTGTAGCAATAGGTGATGGCTTAAACGATGTTTCTATGATGGAGAAAGCAAATATATCAATTGCAATGGGAAATGCAGTTGAAGAAATAAAAGCGATGTGTCAATACGAAACGTTAACAAATGAAGAACATGGTGTCGCACATGCTTTATATAAATATGTAATGTAATAAAAAAAGAAAAAAAGAATCCAAATAGATTCTTTTTTCTTTTTATTAGGGGTAAGGTATTCTATGTGATTCATAGAAGCCTTATTACACCTAATTATATAGAATATATTGGAATAAATGTTTATATTTTTCATGAAAGTTATGAAAAATTTGTGAACTTTATGTTTATTGTATTTTTATAGTGCTGTTAGCAGCGCGTAACACTCCCATATTATTTTCTGTTTTTAATTGAAAAATAGAATTTGTTCGAATAATTATTCTACAGCTATATACCTAGGAGCACTTTCTTCGTATAATGAAGAAGTATGAATTTTTAATTTGTATAAATTTTACATATCGAGGTGAAAAAGGAATGAATGCGCGGCTAATGGAACTTATTGATGTGAGTACAATAGAAACCATGGCAGAACAATTTTATAAATTAACCAACATATCACATCAACTTCTTGATGCTGAAAACGAATCTATATTTTCATTTGGAATTAATGAAATGAAAGTATGTAAACTTCCCAAAATTGAAATCCCCCTTTTCTTATACAATCAATATTTAGGATCTTTTGTTGTATGGTCCAAACGAAGCGAAATTTTCAATTGCCAAAAATATTTTGAAATGCTTTCTAACCTCATTATAACTGAGATGAAAAAAGCAGTTCAAAGTAAAAATACATCGTTACTTTCTCGAAAAGAGGAAGAACTACATACGATCTTACAAAACATGCCTGTTATGGTTGATGCGCTTGACTATAATGGAGATTTTGTTTTGTGGAATCGAGAATGCGAGATTGTAACAGGTTATACTGCTGAAGAAATAATTGGGAATCCAAACGCTCTTCAATTACTGTATCCTGACCATAATTATCGCAATCAAATACAAAATAAATTTTTGACTCGTGGAAAAAATTTTAGAGATTGGGAAATGAGTTTAACATGTAAAAATGGTGAAATTAAAACGATAATGTGGTCCAATATATCAGAGCAGTTTCCTGTAACAGGATTTAGTTACTGGGCTGTTGGGGTAGATATTACACATTTAAAAGCGATAGAAGAGCAATTAAAACAACAAACGTCTGAATTAGAATTAATTTTTAAAGCTTTACCAGATTTATGTTTTTTAACAGAAGATGATGGGACAATTATAGATTATAAAGCAGGATCCCCTACAAAATTTTACGTACCTGCAGAAGCTTTTATGGGAAAAAAATTTTACGAAATATTACCGTCTTCAGTAGCACAGCAATTTCAAGAAGCAATTCGCCAATTGAAAGAAGAAGGAAAGAATGTAATTGTAGAATATTTTCTAACAATTAATGGAAGTATCGATTTCTTTGAAGCTAGATGTTTACCATTATTACAAGATAAAATTATGATCATTGTACGCGATATCACAGAGCGGAAAAAGGCAGAAGAATTGCTAAATAAATCAGATACACTTGCGGCAATTGGTCAATTAGCAGCCGGTGTAGCTCATGAAGTGAGAAACCCATTAACTGTAATTAAAGGATTTATACAGTTATTCCAAATTAATAGAGAAGATCAAGAAAAATATTTTGACCTTATGCTTTCCGAAATAGAAAGAATAGAAGCAATCCTCCAAGAGTTTTTGTCGATTGCTAAAACTGATGAAATAAATACAGAAAAGAAAAATATTTATCAAATTTTTAAAAATGT
This sequence comes from Bacillus sp. RC252, assembly GCF_044909215.1. Taxonomy (NCBI): domain Bacteria; kingdom Bacillati; phylum Bacillota; class Bacilli; order Caryophanales; family Bacillaceae; genus Bacillus; species Bacillus sp. RC252. Next base: position 48,213 of record NZ_JBIYDV010000014.1, read on the forward strand.
CGTATCGTTAATTAATACAAAAGCAATCATGACAAATATTCAAGTTGAACTATTTACAGATTCCAAAGAGATAATCATTGAATGCTCAGAAAATCAATTGAAACAAGTATTTATTAATATTTTGCAAAATTCAATCGAAGCAATGCTAGATGGCGGGAAAATTTCAATCCATATAAAAGAAATACATAAAAAAGGTGTCATTATTAGTGTAATAGATGAAGGAATAGGAATACCTGAAGAAAGAATTAAAAGATTAGGTGAACCTTTCTATAGTACGAAAGAAAAAGGTACCGGTATTGGATTGATGTTAAGTTATAAAATAATTGAAGGTCATCAAGGAACAATAAGTATAATGAGTGAGGTTGGCGTCGGGACAACTGTAACTATTTACTTGCCAAAAATTCAGAGTAAACAATCTCTATCAAATTGTGATGATAGATGTATTTCAATACGTTCTAATATTAACTCCTAAAATACTTAATACCCAATAACAAAGCTAAGCTTTTGTTATTGGGTATTTTTATATTTAATTTAGTAAACTTTACCTTTTCTTTATGTTTGTTTTAATTTCTATTAAGTTTTAAACGTTATATTAATATGCGTACAAAGTAATGTATGGAAATTGTACATTATTTTTAATATAGAAAGCTTAAAATTATTAGAAATGTTGTAAGGAGGAGATTATGACAAGGTGAAAAAGAAAGAGAAAAAGAGTGGTAGAGCACTACCTATACGATTAAATATTTTATTCTTTTGTGTGTTTTTATTATTTTCTGGAATTATAATCCAGTTAGGCAAAGTACAAATTTTCGATGGAGAAACATATAAAAACGAAGTAGAAAAAAGAGAGAATGCAACTGTTAATCTTACAGTACCACGGGGCAAAATTTATGACCGTGAAGGTAATCCAGTTGTTGACAATAAGTCTTTACGTACGATTACATATACAAAGGTGAAAGGTGTAAAAGAGGAAGAAATGTTAAAAACCGCAAGACAACTTGCAGCAATAATTGAAATGCCGCAAGAAGATATTGATAAGTTAACCGAGACTGATAAGAAAGATTTTTGGATGCAATTAAATCCAAAACTTACTCAAAACTTAGTATCTAAAAAAGAAATAGATACGTTTAGGGAAAAGGATATTAATGGAAAAGATCTAGACAAAAAAATAGAAGAGTTAAAAAGAAAGCGCATCACAGATAAAAATCTTCAAGAATTAACAGCCACAGATATAGAAGTGTTAGCTATTAAAAGTAAAATGACTTCAGGTTATCAAATGGCACCTCAAATTATTAAAAAAGATGTTAGTGAAAAGGAATATACTGTGATTAGTGAAAATTTAGCAAATCTCCCAGGTGTAGACGCATCAGTTGATTGGGAAAGGCTCTATGTAAATGATGGCTTATTCCGTTCAGTTCTTGGAAATGTTTCGAATGCTAATGAAGGATTACCACGTGAACGATTAGATTATTATTTAGTGCGTGAGTATAGCCGGAATGATCGTGTTGGGAAAAGTTACATCGAACAGCAATACGAAGATGTGCTTCATGGTACGAAAAAAGAAGTAAGAAGTATTGCTGATAAACAAGGTAATACAATTAGAACGGAAACAGTTTCTGAAGGAAAAAGCGGCAAGAATTTAACTTTAACAATAGATATGGAATTACAGAAAAAAGTAGAAGAGAGCATAGAAAAAATATTAAAGGCCTATAAAGGTTCAGAATCGATGTTGGACCGTGCTTTCGTTGTAATGATAAATCCGAAAAATGGTCAAGTATTATCAATGGCAGGGAAAAAATTAGTAGAAAGAGATGGGAAAACAGAAGTTGAAGATTATGCTTTAGGTACGATGACAAGTTCATATGAGCTTGGATCAACTGTTAAAGGTGCGACAATATTGACTGGTTTTGAAACGAAAGCTATAACACCAGGTACTTATTTTTATGATGCGCCTATGAAGTTTAAAGGAACTAAGGAGAAGAAGTCTTGGAAAGAGTTTGGAAATATAGACGATTTAAGAGCGTTACAAGTTTCTTCAAACGTTTATATGTTTAATACAGCATTAAAAATTGCAGGTGTGGATTATGTGAAAAATAGCTCATTAAATATTAAACAGGAATACTTTGATAAAATGAGGTATTATTTCAGGCAATTTGGATTAGGTGTTCCAACAGGTATCGATTTACCGAATGAAACAGCTGGACAAATTGGTAAAAAAGATAACCAGCCAGGTTTCTTATTAGACTACTCAATTGGCCAGTATGACACGTATACACCGCTTCAGCTTGTACAGTATATTTCAACAATCGCAAACGGTGGATATCGAATGAAGCCACAAATTGTTCAAGAGGTTAGAGAGCAAACCGCGCAAAAAGATGAGATTGGTAAAGTGGTGCATTCAGTAGAACCAATCGTTTTAAATAAAATAGATATGAAAGAGGATTATATAAATCAAGTAAAGGAAGGATTTAGGAGAGTATTCCAAGAAGGTGATGGAACTGGAGTAAGGGCATTCCAAAAAGCACCGTATAAACCAGCGGGAAAAACAGGGACAGCACAGACAGTATACGGTGGAGAAAGTGATATTGGAAGAAATGAAAAAGGTGAGCGAAGAGAATGTTATAATTTAACGTTAGCAGGATATGCGCCATATGACGATCCAGAAGTAGCATTTTCTGTTGTTGTGCCCTGGGTTATAAATGATAAATCAGGTATTAACTCTGATATTGGAAAAGAAGTTTTAGATGCTTATTTTGATTTAAAAAATAAGCGATTAACTGGCGAAGCACCAAAAATAGATGACTCTAAAGAGAATTAAAATATACGAAACGTCTCTAGCAATTATATGAACTAGAGACGTTTTTTACATACGAATAGTTTAGAAATGAGGTATATATGAAGCAATTGATTCTAAAAGATTGGAGAAAAATATGTAGCTATATTTTAATTATAATAGGAATTATTTTTATTAATAAGTTATTTTTATTTTGTATGGTAGAAGGAATTTCGATGCAACCTACTTTGAATGAGAATAATCGCATACTAGTTAATAAGGCTAGCATCTATTTTTCTTCTTTTCATCATGGTGATGTTGTAATAATAAAAAAAGAAGACTCGCCTACATACTACGTGAAGCGAATTATTGGATTACCAGGGGATAACGTACAATTAAGAAACGATGTGTTATATATTAACGGTAAAAAGCGAGATGAGTTGTATATACAGTTAGATATGTCACAAGTATCAAATCGTTTTTCAAACTTTAGAGAAATGAAAGTTCCCTCGCATAAATTATTTGTACTAGGTGATAATCGTAATCATAGTATGGATAGTAGGAATACACTTGGACTGATCAATGAGTCACATGTAATAGGTAAAGTAAAAATGGTATATTATCCATTTGATCAAATAAAATGGTTAAAATAATTCTATTAGATATGCACGTTTTACAAAATAAATCATATATTGATAGCATAGGACAAGCAGAAAAGCTTATCCTAACCTCACAGAACACTCCTTATCACAGTTAGGCATCTACATTTTATGTAGATGCCTTTTTCAATGTCTGATAATTATTTATCAACCTAAAGTAGTAAGTATATTGGGACTATTAAGGGGAGATTGCTTGTAATAATAACAGTACGATTAATAAGAACATTGAATTGTAAGGAGTGAGAAATAAGTGATGAACATTTTAATAGTTAATTTCCCTGCAGAGGGACATGTAAATCCTACATTAAGTTTAGTAAAGGCCTTTACTGAAAGAGGTGATAACGTACACTATATTACAACGGAAAGCTTTAAGGAAAGGCTTGAAGTTTTGGGAGCCATTGTACATACTCATCCGGATTTATTAAAGGAGATTTCTATTGATAATGAAACTTCATATGGATTAAAATCTTTCTTTCATGTACATGTTCAAACTTCTTTATACATATTAGAAATTACGAAACGATTATGTAAAAGCATTAATTTTGATTTCGTAGTTTATGATATATTTGGTGCTGGAGAGTTAGTAAAGGAATATTTACAAGTTCCAGGCATAGTTTCCTCTCCTATATTTTTAATTCCACCAGTATTATTGGAAACCTTGCCTTTTCATCCAAATGCAGAAATACAATTCCAACCCGATGAACTCTCTGAAAAGTTACTGTATCAAATGGAACATGAATTTGGAGTAAAGCCCAAAAATAATCTTCAATTTATGCATAATAAGGGAGATATTAGTCTCGTGTATACAAGTCGTTATTTTCAACCTAATAGCGATTCGTTCGGAGAAGACAATGTTTTTATTGGACCGAGTATTATAAAGCGCAAAACAAATGTAAAGTTTCCACTTGAATTGCTTTCAAAAAAGAAAGTTATTTATATTTCAATGGGAACACTTCTCGAAGGGCTCGAACCATTTTTTAATACTTGTATTGATGCTTTTTCAAATTTCGAAGGGATTGTAGTAATGGCGATTGGTGATAGAAATGATATTTCAAAAATTAAGCAAGCGCCAGACAACTTTATTATAACCCCTTACGTACCTCAATCAGAAATATTAAGTGAAGCAGATGTTTTTATTACACATGGTGGAATGAATAGTGTGCACGATGCAATCCATTATAATGTCCCATTTGTGATAATACCGCATGATAAAGATCAACCTATGATAGCGCAAAGATTAACTGAGCTTGAGGCAGCACATAGATTATTGAAAGAGCATGTTAATGTGCAAACTTTAAAAAAGGCGGTAACAGACGTTCTTTCAAATGAAAAGTATAAACATGGCATTCGAAAACTGAATGAAAGTTTTTTAGGGTGTGGTGGTTCCAAAAGAGCCATTGCAGTTATTGATGCTCTTTTAAATAAATAGTTCGGACAATATAAAAGCATAGAGGCTCTACCTGTATGCTTTTATATTATTATCCAGCAAATTGTACAGCAGTATTTGCATGTAAATAAGCAGTATCAAAAACAGGAACAGTAAGGTCATTTTGGGAAATAAGCAATGGTATTTCCGTACAGCCTAGTAATATTCCTTCCGCACCATTTTGAATTAATGAATTGGTAATTTGTATTAGTTTTTCTTTTGATGTTTCTGAAATAATTCCTCTACTTAATTCATTTAATATGACGTGATGGATAAAAGTTCTTTCTTCGTCATTTGGGATAATTGTCTCAATGTTATATTTTGCTAGTCGTGATGTATAAAAATCTTGTTCCATCGTTTGTTTCGTTCCTAATAATCCGATCCGTTTTATATTCTGTTCTACCATTTCTTTAGCACTTACATCACCGATATGAAGAAGTGGGATTGATATTGCTTGTTCTACTTCCTCAGCAAATAGATGTACAGTATTAGAACACATTAGTAAACATTCAGCTCCTGAGTTTTCTACCTTTTTTGCTACCGTGACTAATTCATTTTTCACTTCTTCATATTGATGGTTTTGCAATAATGTAGTTACCTCCCCAAAGTCCATGCTATATAAAACAAGCTTCGCATTTTGATCATATTGAGAGAGAGTTAGTGTATTAATATGTTTATAATATAACGATGTTGATTCCCAACTTAGTCCGCCAATTAAGCCAATTACTTTCATCATGCATTCCTCCCGTAACAATTTTGAATTTATTATTTCATAATTCCGATAAGAATACAATGATTTAAATGAACTATTTATCGAAAAATAAAAATAGCAAGAAAAGTATTGAAATTATTTATTGTTAGTGCCATAATACAGATTACAACTACATACTTATCCAGAGAGGTAGAGGGAACGGCCCTATGAAACCTCAGCAACCCCTATGTAATTACATAGGAAGGTGCTAATTCCGCAGAGGACACTATGTGTCTTTTGAAAGATAAGGGGATTCTTGTACGTGAAAGAAAATGACCTCTTATTTAAGAGGTCATTTTTTGTTGTATAGAAAGGAAGTGTCGATGCATAATTCATTTTCAAAATAAATATAGAGTATTAAAAGTTGAATAATACGAGAGGGGAATTGTAATGAACAAATTAACGACAAAGCTAGTAGTAGCTATTGGAATTGGAGCAGCTTTATACGGGGTATTAGGGCTTTGGGGATTTTCTATCGCACCGAATACATTTATTAAACCCGCATTGGCTATTTTAACAGTTTTTGGAGCGTTATTTGGCCCAGTAACAGGACTTTTAATAGGACTCATCGGTCATACCGTTACAGATACGATCGCTGGATGGGGTATTTGGTGGGGATGGGTTATTAGTTCAGGTATTATTGGTTTAGCAATGGGACTCATACAAAAAAGAGTTGGTTTTAGTGTAAAACATGGAACGTATAATAACCGTGATATTTCTTATTTTGCAATTGCAGGGTTAATTGGTATTGTCATAGCTATTATATTTGCTGGAGCATTCGATATTATTGTGATGGGAGAACCGTTTGACAAAATAGTTATACAAGTACTAGGCGCAACAATTGCAGACGTTATCGTATTTTTAGTTCTTGGCTTACCAATCACGATCGGTCTAGCGAAATCAAATAAGAAACATACACATTTAAAAATTGAAAAGTAGGGATGAATACATGCAACCAATTATTTCTTTTGAACAATTTACCTTTCAATATAGGCATACCACGCAGCCTACTTTAAAAGATATTACATTTCAAATATATCCTGGGGAAAAGGTACTTATCGCTGGACGAAGTGGTTCAGGTAAGTCAACATTAGCTCATTGTATAAATGGGCTAATCCCATTTTCTTACGAAGGGATAAGTACCGGTAACATTTTAATAGCTGGAAAGGATCCGAGAAAAGGTAGTGTTTTTGAACAGAGTAAACACGTAGGGACAATATTACAAGATCAAGATGCACAATTTATAGGCCTTACTGTCGAAGAGGATGTAGCATTTGCATTAGAAAACGATTGTGTAAATCAAATAGAAATGAGAAAGATTGTTACGGATTCTTTAAAAAAGGTAAGCATGCAGGACTTTCATACACAAAGTCCACATGAATTATCAGGAGGTCAAAAACAGACAGTCTCTCTTGCAGGTCTGCTAACGACAAATGCAGATATATTATTATTTGATGAACCGTTAGCTAATTTGGATCCTGCATGTAGTTTGAATACAATAGAACTCATTAAAAATATACATGAGAAATATAATAAAACAATTGTAATTATTGAACATCGAATAGAAGAAATTTTAAACCTTGATTTAGATAAAATTATTTTAATAGATGAGGGAGAAGTTATTGCCGTTGGTTCACCGGATAGTATTTTAAATTCTAATATATTACCAAATATCGGACTAAGAGAACCTATTTATATAGAGGCGCTAAAGAAATTAAATTTTGATAGTAATAATGTTAGGGTATTTCCAATTGAAAATCTTCGTAATGCAGGCGTTCATATCCTATTAAAGAACTGGATGCATAAGCAAGTTTCATCAAAAAACAAATATATTAAAAAAGCTTTATGCAAGATAGAAAATTTATCATTTACGTACAATAACAAACATACAGCCTTAGAAGATATCAACCTTTCAATAGGAGAGGGAGAAATAGTAGCGTTATTGGGTCATAATGGAGCAGGGAAATCGACATTAGCTCATACTCTTATAGGAATAAATAAAACAAAGAATGGGAGAATAACATTCGATGGAGAAAATATAAATTGTTGGTCTATTCGTAAACGCGGGGAAGTTATTTCTTATGTTATGCAAAACCCAAATCAAATGATTACACAGCCTACTGTTTTAGAAGAGGTTTCATATTCATTAAAATTAAAAAAAGTTTCTAAAGATGAAATTGAGACAAGAGTCGAAAAAGCTTTAAGAATTTGTGGATTATATCCATTTCGTAACTGGCCAATTCAGGCATTAAGCTATGGACAAAAAAAGAGGCTTACTATTGCATCTGTACTTATAACAAACCCAAAACTTATTGTATTAGATGAACCGACAGCTGGACAAGATTATTACCATTACAAACAGTTTATGTCGTTTATTAGAAAACTGGCTGAAAGGGGCATATCCTTTATTATTATCACACACGATATGAATCTTGCTTTAGAATATGCAGATCGAGCGGTAGTTCTGCATGAAGGGAAAATTATTGCGGACAATACTGTATCTGCTGTTTTAGGGGATCAAGGAACGTTACAAAGAGCTAATCTACGGGAGATTTCATTAATAAAACTAGCTAAATTAAGCGGAATTCCAACTCCAGAAACATTTGTGAAACTTTATATTGAAGCTAATAGGAGGGAGGAATATGCATAATACGTATTTTTATCGTATGGATGGTGCAATTAAATTATCTTTATTTATATTTTGTATGACACTTACTTTTTTATTTTTTGATTTTCGTATATTGCTAATTTTATTTATTGTTGGATGTATCGGCCTCTTAATTGCAAAAATTCAATTGCGTAAAATTATAGTTATTTTCAGCGTTATATTTACATTTAGTTTATTAAATTCCGTTATGATTCTTTTCATTACGCCCACCCATGGATCGGAATTAACGGGATCGTATACCTCTTTTTTTTATATAGGTTATGCAACAATTACATATGAAACTTTATTTTATGCAGCTACACTTTCATTGAAATATTTTACGTTATTACCATTTACACTTCTTTTTATTTATACAACTCATCCAAGTGAATTTGTGAGCAGCTTAAATAAATTTGCTGTTCCTTATAAAATTACATATGCAATAAATATTGCACTGCGTTATATACCAAGCATTCAATCTGAATATATAATCATTAGACACGCGCAGGAAGCAAGAGGCGTACCTTTTGAAAAAGGAGAAGCGAGCTTGTGGATTCGTATGAAAAACCGTGTTTTAATTTTTTGGCCACTTATTATTCATTCATTAGAAAGGATTGATACTGTTTCAAATGCAATGGATTTAAGAGGTTTTGGAAAAAATGATAAACGAACGTGGTACTATGCAAAAGACGCACAAAAGGAGGATTACATCACACTTTTTGTTGGTATTATCATTTTGATTATTGCAGTTTACTTAAAGCTGAATGTATTCCAAAGCTTCTGGTACCCATTTTAAAGCACTCTCAATAGAGTGCTTTTACTAATTTTTATGAAGACATGCTCAAAAAAGGGAGATATACATACTGTATAATACGAACCAGTTAAAATGATCAACTACCTATTAGTTTTCAAACCAAAAGGAGGAGAAAATATGAGTTTCGGCGGTTCTTGTGGTTTTGGTGGAGGTTTCGCTTTATTAGTTGTGTTATTTATTTTATTAATTATTGTTGGATGTAGTTGTTGGAGCTAAGGGTACTAATTTCTAATTAGTCTCTTCTAAATGTAAATTAAAAAAACATAGCAGATACTTTTTGTATCGAAATAAAAAAGGAGCCATTATGCTCCTTTTTTATTTAGTATGCAATGTGCTCTCATTATTATATTTTGGGAATGTAATAGTTAAAGTAGTTCCTTTATTAACGATACTTCGGATTTTTAAACTGCCTCGCATCGTTTCAATAATTTTAACAGCAACCATCGTTCCTAAACCCGTACCTTTCGTTTTTGTACTAAAATATGGTTCGCCAAATCGATTAATTTGCTCTTGCGACATTCCAACTCCACTATCTTGAATCCTTATTATGACCTTATTATTGCTAACAGTTGCAGAAATAATTAGATTACCGCCACATGGCATTGCTTCTATACTGTTTTTTATTAAATTTAAAAAACATTGATGGAAGTGCTGTGTATTACCAATAATTGTTCCCTCTGAGAATTCTTTTGTAATATTAATATTATTCATGTTACAAAAAGGCAACATCATATTAATAACTCGATTTAACTCGTGCTCCACTGAAATATGATCTAGTTTTTCTGAAGCTGGTTTGGCAAAAGTTAAGTAATCATCAATAATTGCTTGTGCACGATTTAACTCTTCAAGAATATGTTCAATATACTCATCTTTGGATTGTTGAGTTATATTGGGTGTTTTTAAAAGTTGTGTAAATCCTTTTACAACAGTCAATGGATTCCTTACTTCATGTGAAATACTTGCAGCGAGTTGGCTGACAATCTCCATTTTTTCAACTTTTATTAATTTTGATCGCATAAATATTGCATCTTTTAAAACCTCATTAAAATAGACCATAAATAATATTAAAATAGTTGGTAATAGAATGAAATAAATAATGTACAAATTATTCACTTCAAAATCTGATAGAGTTAAAACAATTACTGTTGTAAATATTGCAAGGAAAAAAGTTAAAAACATAGATGAAGTTACTTTTATTTTCCTATTGTATGTATTAAATTTTGATGATGCGAATGCTGTAATGATTAACATCGTTCCATAAACAATGATTGTTAACAGGCTAAAACCATAAAACATAAAACGTATTATTAATAAAATCATGAGTAATGCAATACCGACTGGAAATCCACCATAAAGTGTACCAATTAAAAAGGGGATTTGTCTTAAATCATGAATATAATTTTCATCCATATAGATGGGATACCGCATACATAAAATTAGTGGGATACTCGTACAAAGAATGATAAGTAGTTTCTTATATTTCTTCCCGAAGTACCCACTATCATAAATAAAATAAAAAACAAATATACTGCTTAAAATATAAAGAAGATTATTTAAAACATTTTGATTAATGTAAACAAAGTTCATAATACATGCCCCGTTATCCTGAATTTCAATCCCATATGTATTATACATTATAAAAGTGCAAGTTTTACATGTACTTTTACAATGTATGTAGTTTTTATAGATTTTCAGTGTTATAGGCTTTTAACCATGCATTATTAAACTCTTCCATTGACGCATAGCGCTCACTACGATTTTCATTTACAGCACGGTATGCTACTTCATATAAGCCTTCACTAGCTTCCCATTTCAATAAAGGAACGATCTTGCCCGCCACCTAGTAGTGCAAAAGCTATAGCCCCCATATTAAATACGTTTGTTTGTCCGTCTATTATAGAGTTAAGTTGAAACTCTTCAGGTGACATAAAACGAGATGACCCCCACATTCGTCCCATTTTATTTACATACGGTTTGTTACTGTATAAATCAATATCACAAATTTTTATTTCATTAGTTTTAAAGTTGTACAAAATACTACCGTCATAAAAATCAATAGCTACATAGTTTTTGTGTTCAACGTAAGTATGGAAATTAAAAATAGAATTTAATGAAACTAGCCTATTTTTAACGGATAATTTTTTATATTTATAAAATGGTGAGTTAGGATTAGTATATTTTGCTGGGGGAGGGAAACTCCAGTGCGAGTGAAGACATTCACCGTCAAACCAATCAAAAATTAAAACATATCCATGTTGTACAGGGTAGTGATCAATTAAACTTATAAGAGAAACGTGTTTTAATTCATTGTATATAGTAACTGAGCTTTTTAATCTTTGTATAGCTTCATTTGTAGAAGCATTATATGAGAGTGTTTGTGCCCCTGCATATTTTATAAAGTTCTTTTTCCCATTCTTTTCAACACCAAAACTTATATTACCGGAATCTTGTTGGTCAAAAACCGCAAATACTGTACCTAGTTTTGTAAGCCAATCAAAATTATGATGTTTTTTTAGTTGGAATGTTATAGTATCTAACTGAATTTTAACTGGAATATCTTTCATAATTCACCTCAAATTTAATATAATTAAGTTGTCCATTACAGTATTCGACATATTTTGTGAAATCCCTATATTTATAAATTTGAATTTTATAAATATAATAATATATAGTTATAAGGAGGAAAGCAAATGGATGGAAAAATCATAATTAAACCGTACCAACAATATTGGCATACAGAGTTTTTAAATGAAAAAAATAAAATTGTGCCGTTACTCCATGAAGAAATTATTGCTATTGAACATATCGGAAGCACAGCCGTAGAAGGGTTAGGGGCTAAACCTCTTATTGATATGATGATCGGCGTAACAAATTTACAAATTACCGGGAATTGGAGGGAAGCCCTAGAAGAAATTGGCTATGAACATGTTCCTAAAAAAACACCTAATTGGCGTTTTTTTAGAAAAGGTAAATGGAGAGCTGGTACCCACCATTTACATATTTATATTTATAATAGCGAGGAATGGAGGAACAACCTTTTATTTCGAGACTTTCTAATAAATCATGAGTGGGCACGTGAAGAATATAGAGTATTAAAAGAGATGCTTGCTGCTACCTATCCTTTTGATCGTGTTTCATATACAAATGCAAAAGCACCGTTTATTTGCAACATATTAGAATTGGCCAAAAAAGAGATAAATAAAATATAAGTAGTTTGCAGATTCTCATTTTATTTTAATCTTTCTCTCATGTTATTCTCTCTTTTACTTGATACACTGCTGATTATAGAGCTTTTGAGTCAAAAGGAGATTATATAAAATGGAGAAAATACTTAGAAATAAATATTTCCATATATATGTTAAAATAATTGGTATTACTATTATTGTTTGTAGTGTAGAATTGCTATTTATTAATGTTTTGTACGGGAATGAATTAAATGTACAATGGCTAAATAAGAAATTAGGTTCTTTAGGTGAATACGGGGTAATTATAGCTGCATCATTATGGTCCTTACGTCATATATGGTTATTTTTAAAGAAGAAACATATTCACGGATTTAAAATAATTAAAGAGCTATATCTTTTTATAAAACATTTTCACGTATTAATTGGATACGCTGTAATAGCCGTTTCGACTACTCACGGTATTTACTTTTTAATAAAAGGAAGTCGGCATATTATGCTAGTATACAGTGGTATATTTTCTCTTTTAACCTTAATAACATTAGGGGTTGCGGGATTTGTTTTACAGAAATCTAATCAGAAAACAAAATTGAAGATGTATCGAAAAGCACATCAAATTATTGCAGTCATATTCGGAATAGGATTGCTTATTCATTTAATCGTATAGGAGGAAGTATCGTTGCAACATATACTAATTATTGAGGATGAGGAAAGCTTAGCAGATTTTTTAGAATTAGAATTAAAGTATGAAGGATATATAGTAGATATACAACTTGATGGAAGAAAGGGATTAGAAGCAGCACTTGAAAAGAATTACGATCTCATATTACTTGATTTAATGTTACCGGGATTAAACGGACTGGAAGTATGTCGTCGACTAAGAGCAACTAAAAGTACACCTATTATTATGTTGACTGCTCGTGATAGTATTATGGACCGTGTGACAGGGTTAGATAGTGGAGCTGATGATTATCTTCCAAAACCGTTTGCAATTGAAGAACTTTTAGCACGTATGAGAGTGATTTTTAGGAGAGAAGAAAATACAGAGCAAAAGCACGCATCTTTTCTTTCGTTTAAAGATCTACAGCTTCAGATTGAATCTCGAACTATAACTAAAGGAAATGAAGAAATCGAACTTACAAATAAAGAATTCGAGCTACTGCTTATGTTTATGAAAAATATTAATCGAGTTCTTACCCGTGATATTCTACTGGACCAAGTATGGGGATATGATGCAATGGTTGAGACAAATATAGTCGATGTGTATGTTCGTTATTTACGTAATAAGTTACATAGTTTAGATAAGGAGGAGTATATCCAAACAGTCCGCGGTGCTGGATATATAATGAAATGATAAAAAACATTGTGTACCGAATTCGAAATTTACCTATAAAGTGGAAATTAACACTTTGGTCCACTACACTAGTATTCATTTTGTTTATTTTGTATAGCACGTTACAATTCATTGTAATTAATAAGTGGACTATAGATTATGAACAGAAACAAATAAACAGACAATTGACAGAAATAGCGGCATATTTTCAAGATAAAAACGAAACGCTCTCGAGCAAAACATTTGAAAACAGTAATGAATTTCTTAACAACATGATTGATAAACATCAAATGATTCGTATTATCGGAAATGATGGAAAACCCATTGTTACTGTTTCGCGAGATTTTAATGAATCGTGGATAGAACCAAAAAATGTTACACAAGATGAATCATTTATAAAAAGACATATAGAAGATCGAATATTAGTTGAGCGCATACCAATTCAAACAAAAAAATTCACGGGAACTATTGAACTTACGAAAAACTTAGAGACATTTGATCATTTATTAAAAATTATCTTAGTGGTAATGGTCTTTGCAGGGGTATGTGGATTAGTGTTTAGTTTTTTAGGCGGAATACTTATAACGAAAAAGCTTTTATCAAGTGTCCAAAACATAACGGATACGATGAAGCGTATTAAGAAAAACGGACTAAATGAAAGAGTTCCAGTACGAGAAAATAATGATGAACTCGCAAAATTATCGATTCTTTTTAATGAAATGATGGATGAAGTAGAAACTTCTTTTACACAGCAAAAACAGTTTGTAGAAGACGCATCGCATGAATTAAGAACACCATTAACAATTATTCAAGGGCACTTATCAATGCTGAATCGATGGGGAAAAAATGATTCAGCAGTATTGGATAAATCTCTTCAATCCAGTCTAAAAGAAGTAGATCGATTAAATAAATTAGTTTCAGAACTGCTAGAGCTATCAAGAGCCGAATCAGAACAGATGCATCCTATAGCAGTCGAACGAGTCCATGTTAATAGCGTATTAAAACAAGTTACACAAAACTTTGCAATACTGCAAACGGACTTTAAATTTGATATGAAATTGGATGCAGATGATGCATATGTTTCAATGCCATCATCTTACTTAGAACAAATTATTATTATTGTAATGGATAATGCAGTGAAATATACAAAAGAAGCTAATAAGTATATTTGTATTGAATCAAGTATACAGTCGGGGGAAATTAATATTCGCATAATAGATCATGGAGCGGGAATACCTGAATCGGATTTACCATTTGTTCTTAACCGTTTTTATAGAGTCGATAAAGCGAGAAGCCGAAAACAAGGTGGCAATGGGCTAGGTCTATCTATTGCAAAACGGCTTGTAGAAAAATATAGCGGAACTATTCAATTAGAGAGTAAAGAAAACGAAGGAACAATTGTTACAATTACATTTCCTGATACTACACATGAATAGCTAAAGGTAAAAAATTCTTTTTGAAAATACTCTTTAAAAGGAGGAATACATTTTGTATTTCCTCCTTTTTTGATGCTTAGTAATCAAATTATTTTATTTATTTCGATATTTAAAGTACATTGAAAGGATTAAGGGGGAATAATTAATGAAAGCTATTGTACATCAACATAAAAAAGGATTAGAAGGTTTAGAATATAAATTATCACCGGAGATAACTCCTAATGTGGGGGAAGTTAAAGTGAAATTAAGAGCAGCAGGTTTAAATCATCGTGATTTATTTATAATGAATAATAGAAAAGAAATGGAACTACCATTAGTTTTAGGGTCAGATGGTGCAGGTATTGTTATAGAACTAGGAGAAGGAGTTTCAAATATTTCACTACATACCGAGGTTATTATTAACCCTAGTATTGGATGGAATAATACTCATGAAATACCAGAGTTACCTGAAGTACTAGGTGGACCAGCCGATGGAACGTTTGCTGAATATGTTATTGTACCAGCAGAAAATGTAGTGGAAAAGCCATCATATCTTATGTGGGAAGAATCTGGCGTTTTATCTTTATCGGCATTAACTGCATATAGAGCGCTTTTTACAAAAGGTAGATTAAAACCTGAAGAACATGTCCTAATTCCGGGAATCGGCGGTGGTGTAGCTACTTATGCTATGTTATTTGCTAAAGCAATTGGAGCAAAGGTGAGTGTTACTTCAAGGATAGAGGACAAAAGAAAGGCTGCTGAAAAATATGGAGCAGACTTTTCTTTTAATAGTTCTGGTAATTGGGACGAGTGCCTACATGGAGAAAAAGTGGATTTAATTATAGATAGTATAGGTCCGGCGACTTTCTTAAAATATTTTGATATATTAAAACCAAATGGAAGAATCGTTAACTTTGGTGCAAGTTCAGGAGATAAAATCGAATTACCGTTACGAGCATTATTTTATAATCAAATCGATATTATGGGAACATCAATGGGGAGCAGTGAAGAGTTTAATGCGATGATTCATTTTATAGAGGAACATAATATTAAACCAATCATTGATAAAGTATATCCATTAGAAGAAGCAATTCAAGCTTTAAATCGAATGCAGCAAGGAGAACAATTCGGTAATATTGCCCTTCGTATGGAATAAAAATATGATTTCAGAGAAATTATATTTAAATGAACATGTTAAGTATTATATTCATGCATAAAGTGTTTACCATACTATTTAAAATGTTTTACAAGCTGTATACATACTTAGCTCTTGTAAATAGTTACACGATTGTCAAATGAATAGTAATAAAATGAGAATTAGATGAGAAAAGTTTAAGCCCATTTTCATATTGATGTTGTATACTGTGTAAATCAAGAACACTTGTATCTTTATTTAAAGTACAATGAGTAATAATAAGGAGAGAGTAATATGAATTACACAGTATTTCAATGGATTAATAACTTTGCTGGATCATCCAAGCTATTAGATACGCTAATGATCGCTATTACAAATAGTGTTCCATATGTAGCTATTCTATTCATGCTTATCCTATGGTTCAATAATGGAAAGAAAGAGAATGCAATTAGAAAACAATATACAGTGTTATATACGACACTTTCAGTTAGTATTGCATTATTAGTAAATGTTCTTATACATGCGGTATATTACCATCCGCGTCCTTTTATAACACATCATGTAAATCAATTAGTACCGCATGCAGCAGATTCATCATTTGTAAGTGATCATTCTGTACTCGTATTTTCGATTGCTTTCGTATTTATTCTAAGAGGAGAAAAACTTAAATATATCGCGTTAATATGGGCAATATTAGTCGGTGTATCACGCATGTACGTAGGCGTTCATTATCCTCTAGATATACTTGGTGCTGCGTTCTTAACATTTATTACAAGTGGATTAGTGATGCAAAGCGCACGTATATTTGAACCGTTAGCAAGTTTTATTTTCAAAATGTATGCACTAGTAGCAAAACGAGTTCCTTTTTTAGCGAAATATAACCACAGAGCGTAAACTTAAGAACCTACCAAAAAGTAGGTTCTTTTTATTTGAAGATTCGAAAAATTTCACTCACCGTATTTTATATTTAAAAACATAAACGATCAGAAACAAATAGCAACTTAGATTGTTTTCTTATCGTTTTAGAGGAATTCACTGAAAAAACTACGAAAAATATAGTATCTAAAATAAAAAAGTGCATCTTCGCATTAATGCATTGTAAAGGAAAGGAGATTAGTATGCATAAACTTCAAACGAATAAAAGCGCTCGATATATGATGATTGCTTTTATTGTTTTGTTTCTTACTATGCTTTTACGCATATTTTATATTCAAGCGGTAGGAGTCGTGCATAATGTTAATGTAAAGGATCTTGCGAAGGAACAACAAAACAAAAATGGAGTTTTAGAGGCAAATCGCGGGACAATTTATGATCAAAACGGTAAAGTATTAGTCCAAGACTCAACGACATATCGCATCGTTGTAAACCTAAAAGGAAAAGATAAATTAAAAGATAAAGAAGATACCGCACAACGTTTAGCAGATGCGCTTGAAGTTGATAAAGAGGAGATCATGAAAAATTTTCACGAAGGACGTACGCAAGTTGAAATTGGTAAAATTGGACGGAATTTACCTAGAGAAGTGAAGGAGGAAATAAAAAAATTAAAAATACCAGGGGTGTCATTTACGACAGAAAAAGCTAGAGTATATCCAAACGAAGACTTTGCATCATATATCCTAGGTTTTGCTAGGCCAGATGAAAAAGGAAATGCAGAAGGTAAGTTTGGACTCGAACAAAGTCTTGATAAATATTTGCGCTCTACAAACGGAAATGTAAAATATGTAGGTTCACGAAATGGTATCCCACTTACAAATGATATAGGAAAAATAGAACCTGCTAAAAATGGAAATAACGTATACCTTACGCTTGATAAACAAATTAATAGTTTTTTAGAAGATGCAATGAACAAAGCGGAGCAACACTATGACCCTTCTATGTTAGTAGGAATTATTGCAGATCCAAAAACAGGTAAGATTTTAGCAATGTCTAGTAAGCCTAGTTATAATCCTAACAAGGGAGACATTGAATATTTTTTAAACGATCCAATTGCGAATGCATTCGAACCAGGGTCTACAATGAAAGTTTTTACATTAGCTGCTGCAATTAATGAAGGTGTATATAACGGGAAAGAATATTTCCAATCAGGAAAATACGCAGTTGGTTCAGCAGAGATTAAAGATCATAATGGCGGCTATGGATGGGGCTCAATTACATTTGATGAAGGGTTTGAAAGGTCATCGAACGTTGCTTTTTCTATTTTAGAAGACCAGTTACTGAAACCAAATAAATTCAAGCAATATATGAATAAATTTGGTTTCAATCAAAAAACAGGGATAGATTTACCTGGAGAAAGTAAAAATACATTATTGTTAAATACTCAAATTCAACAAGTTACTACATCTTTCGGCCAAGGCTCAACTGTAACTCCTATTCAAATCGTACAAGCGGCCACAGCTATAGCAAATGACGGGAAAATGATGCAACCTTATATTGTTGATAAGGTTGTAAATCCAACAAATAAACAAGTTATTATGGAAAATCAACCTAAAGAAATAGGGAATCCGATTAAAAAAGAAACCGCAGATAAGGTAAGGAACTTAATGGAGCGTGTTATAACATCATCTAAAGGAACGGGAACGATGTATAAAATTGATGGTTATCCGATTGGTGGTAAAACAGGGACAGCGCAAATTCCGAATCCTGAAAATGGACGATATATGGAAGGGAAAGATAATTATATTTTTTCATTCTTAGGAATGGCTCCAATTGATGATCCGCAATTAGTCGTATATTTAGCCATTAAGCAACCTAAATTAAAGGGGAATGAATACGGTGCTCAGCCTCTTGCTGAAATTTTTAAACCAGTTATGAAAAATAGTCTAGAATATTTAAAAGTGAAACCATATACAGAAAAGCAAATGGCAGATGCAACAAAGCAATCTGAAATAAAAATACAAAATTATGTAAATCAAACAATGGATACCGTAAAAAATATTGCAGAAAAAGAGAAACTTCAGCCGGTATTATTAGGAGAAGGAAAGATAATAAAACAATATCCACAGACTGGCGAGGTAATGAGTGAAGGAGATCGCATATTTCTAGTAGGAAGTAATGTGAAAATGCCTAACCTAAAAGGTTGGTCAATGCGTGATGTTATGTATTTCTCTAAGTTGTTGAAATTAGATTTAAAAACAACAGGTACAGGGTATGTAACGAGTCAAAGCATTGAAAAGGAACAATATATACAAGAAGGTGATACTTTAAAACTAGATTTGGAACCGCCTCTAGAACCATTAGCAGAAGCGAGTACAAATTAATATCGAATTTTGTAAGAGTCTATAGTATAATAGGCTCTTTTTGTTAGAGTTACAAGCAATTTCACGCACCGTATTTTTTAATAAATAAAAAATCAAGTTGCAAAATTATAAAGGATACTCACTTTTAAAAAAACTGATTATTCTTTTTAATCATTTACAATATAAAACCTATGTGATAATATGGAAAAAACCAAATGCAGTGAAGAGAAGAGTAAATAAAATGAATTTTTCACAGAGAGCTCCATTTAGCTGAAAAGGAGCAAAAATTCTTTATTGAATCAAGTCTCTGAGCAGCACATCGGAACCTTTTAAAAGTGGATGGTGTGACGGGAGCTCCCGTTATAGAGCTAAGGTATAAGCATGAAAATAGTGCAGTACCTGATAAGGTTAATATGGCGACATATTAACAAACTAGGGTGGCACCGCGATGATAAATCTCGTCCCTAAGACTTTAAGTCTTGGGGGTGGGATTTTTTTATTGTTTTAAAACAATTTAGAAAGCGGGTGCCTAAAGTGAAAAAATTACTTAAAGATTGGAAATATCCTTTATTACTATTGTCCGGAGTTGGTATTGCGAATTTAGGTGCATGGATTTATTTAATCGCACTGAATGTACTTGTCTATAATATGGGTGGCTCAGCCTTAGCTGTCGCTACTTTATATGTGATAAAACCATTAGCCACTTTATTTACAAACGCTTGGTCAGGAAGTATGATAGATCGTTTAAATAAACGAAAGTTAATGATTCACCTCGATATATATCGAGTAGTATTTATCGCTATTTTACCCTTGGTTCCATCCCTTTGGATTGTCTATCTCTTAGTATTTTTTATAAGCATGGCCAGTGCGATTTATGAACCAACTGCTATGACATATATGACGAAATTAATTCCAGTAGAGCAAAGACAACGTTTCAACTCACTACGTAGTTTAATAGGATCTGGTGCATTTTTAATCGGTCCAGCAGTAGCGGGGATATTATTAATTACTGGTACACCAGAGTTTGCTATATATATGAATGCTATAGCATTTTTGCTATCAGGGTTCATTACATTACTTTTACCTAATCTTGATAAAAAAGACGATTTTAATACATCCAATGATAAATTGTCACTTACTGTATTAAAGAAAGATTGGAACATAGTTTTAAATTTCAGCAAAAAATCTGTGTATATAGTATGTGTTTATTTCCTATTCCAAGGAATGATGGTTTTAGCTACCGCTATAGATTCACTTGAACTATCGTTTGCGAAAGAAGTTTTATTGTTAACAGATAGTGAGTATGGCTTTTTAGTTAGTACCGCTGGTGCGGGTTTTATTTTAGGAGCAATAACAAATACAATTTTATCAAAAAAATTAGCACCTTCATTTCTAATTGGGATAGGATCATTATTCATTGCAATCGGATATTTGATTTATGCTTTTTCAAATGAGTTTTTAATGGCTGCTATCGGATTCTTTGTTTTATCTTTCTCTATGGCATATGCAAATACAGGATTTTACACATTTTATCAAAATAACGTTCTGGTTCATATGATGGGACGAATCGGGAGTATATACGGGCTCGTTATAGCTGTTTTAACAATTTTTATAACGATTCTGTTCGGCGTTGCAACTCAATTCACTTCTATACAACTTGTAGTCATTGTAGGAGTATTGGTAATGCTACTTATTACTATCATATTGTGCGTGTTTACTTTATTACCATCGCAGTCTAAGGTATATTCCGCTGAATCAATAAATTCGAAATAGTTCCCTTGGTTTTTATTTGAAACTTAGGGGGTTGAATAGGAGGTTTCTTTCCCCTATATATGGAAAAATAATAAGGGGAAAGAACAATACCAATAAACAAGGGTGGTTATTATGATAAAAACAAAAGATCAAATAGAGAAAATTGTAAAAGAAATACATCAGAATATAGATTTTTCTGGGGTAGTCTTAATAAAAAAAGATGATGATATTATTTATGAAAATTCATTTGGATATGCTAACCGAAGTGAATGTATAAACAATACACTACAAACAAGATTTGGAATTGCCTCAGGATGCAAATTATTCACTGCTATCAGTATCTGTCAACTTGTTGAAAGAGGTGTAATTACTTTTCATACAAAGTTAAAAGATTGTCTACATATTAAATTTCCAAACTTTAATGAAGATATTACAGTACATCAACTTTTAACGCATAGTTCAGGTATTCCAGATTATTTTGATGAAAGTATCATGGATAACTTTGAAGACCTTTGGAAACAAACTCCTATGTATCTATTAAAAAGTTTAAAAGACTTTTTACCATTATTCCAAAACAGTAATATGATGTTTACACCAGGAAGTAAGTTTTACTATAACAATGCAGGTTTTATTATACTTGGATTAATTATAGAACAGCAGACAGGACTTGAATTTACGGAATATATAGAAAGAAACATATTTGTTCCAGTTGGTATGAATGATTCAGGCTATTTCTCTTTAGATAATTTACCAAAACATACAGCTCTCGGATATATAAAGGGTGGAAATAGTCAAAAATGGAGAACAAATGCATACTCTATACCCATAAAAGGAGGTTCTGATGGTGGTGCTTATATTACTGCACCAGACATGGTGAAATTTTGGGAAGCTCTATTTAACAACGAAATATTAAGCCACGAATATACGAAGTTACTTTTAACTCCTCATATTTTAGTGAATAATAGCCAGTCTTACGGCTATGGAATATGGATTGAAAAAAGACAAGGAAATATTTTTAAATATCATGTAATGGGATATGATCCAGGCGTGAGTTTTCGCTCGGCCGTATACCCGGAATTAGGAATTACATTAGTTATTCCATCAAATAAAGGGGCAGGACCTGAAAAACTAATGGTAGAAATAGAAGGAGCGTTTTAATTACATGGATATAAAAATTAGAGCATATAAAAAAGAAGACGAAATAGGCTAGGTACGTTGCCGTGTGTTATCTTTTTTAGATACAGCATATTATGACAATGTACTTAGAGGGAAAGAAAAATATGAAAATCCCGCAATTGAACTAGTTGCTATACATGAAGAACAAGTAGTAGAAGACGTACGAGTAAAAAGTACGTCTTTTTACTTTTATAAATAATGCTTAAGGCTGATGGGAAATCACATTCCATATTATACAAATTAAAGTAGCTATCGTATTTCAAGTATGGTATGAACAGAGACGAATATAATTTTCAAAGGTAAACAAGTATATAGGAGGACTCTAAATGGATATTCTATTTGTTATTCTACTTGTTATTCTTATAATTGTATTAATGCAAGGTAAGGAATACAAAGTGAATATTAATCGTATTTGGCTCATTCCGGCTTTGCTGTGCTTTGTAACAATCCAGTCCATTATTCATATGGGACAATTAAATATATTGCACGTACTACTATTCGTTGCAATGTTTGGAATTGGATTGGCACTTGGGATTATTAGGGGGAAAGCTTTAACATTTCGGTTAGATAGTGAAACGGGTCATGTATTACGAAAAGGAAATTGGTTAAGCACAATTATTCTCCTTGTTATTTTAGGTGCGAAAATCGTGATTAAGCAAAGTATGTTTTCTGGCAGTACGCACTCCACATTAATGGTTGTAACGAATGCCTTCCTCTGTATCACATTAGGTACAGTAATTAGTAGACGATATTATATTTGGAAAAAATATAATGAATTAACACAAAGAGTATAAAAAAAATCATCCCTTGTTTAACAATCTTTTGAATGGTGATACTAATTAACATTGAACTTTTTATAATAAGGGATGATATTATGATTTTTATCTACACAGATTTCGGCGGAACGCATACAACCTCGCTAGCTGCAGCTTATCATTTAAATAAATTACCAACTGATCGGAAGTTAACGAAAGAAGAAATTTTAAATGTGGAGTACTTTAATAAATTGAAAACAGAAGATATGGGGAAAATTATTTTTCATGGACAAGATGAATATGGGAATCCCGTATATACAATTGGATGCGGGGCATCAAAAGTCGTTGTACCTGCGATGAAGCATTTAGGAGAGATTCTGCAAAAACATTATCAAAACCATGACAAGATTATTTTCTCTAATACATCACCAACAGTTCCATTGCCAATGACTTTAGGCGGTTTGTTTTCTAGAAGATTTCATATTGATTTTATTGGTGTACCGTTACTCGTATGGGGAGCAAAAATTTGCTGTGATAATATCCAGCGACTTGTCAGTTATACGAAAGAAGCGGGGCGAATGACGAATGATTATGTTGTTATTTTAGATAACGAAACATTTAAGTAATTTAATGTTAAAAGAAAGCCGGAAAATTTTGTGGTTTTCTTTTTTTGATAAATAGACAAAAAACATTCACATTTATTATACATCTACTATAGCCAAAATAATAAAGTCCTGTTACTATTACAGGGGATATTCTCTTTTCGTAAGATAAATATATAGAAAAGTCAGAAAAGAGGAACAGAATAAGGGAGGAACAACATGAAGCGTGTTGCTTGGTTTACTGATAGTACAACTGCGAGTTTTACAACAGATGGTGATAACTTTGTTATCCCAATTGAAGTTATTATTGATGGAGTGTCTTATAAGGATTGTGAAGAAGGAGTTCATAAACGTCTTTATGAAGCGTTAAATGATGGAAGAACAGTTACTACTTCGCAACCTAATATAGGGGAAATGGTAGAATTATTTACTAAATGCAAAGAAGAATATGAAGAAGGCTTTGCAGTTGCTATTAGCGGAAAAGTAAGTGGGACCTATCAAAATATGAAGTTAGCTGCTGATATGGCAGGTTTCCCTTTAACTGTATTAGATAGTGAAACGACAAGTTATCCAATGGATGAACTTTTGAGAAAAGCTAAAACGTTATACAATGATGGTATGACTTTACAAGATATACATAAAACATTAGTAGATGAAAAAAGAAGGCCTTTTTATGTATTTCCAAAAAGCTTAAAAGGTTTATATGCAAGTGGTCGAGTAAAGGGAGTTCAATTTTTACTTGGAAGTTTATTAAGTGTCAACTTAATCTTAGAAGTAAAAGGCGGCGAACTTTTACTTGAAAAGAAAGTGCGTAAAATCCAAAAATGTAGAGAATACATTAAAAATGAGCTTGAAAAAGAATTACCAAAAGTACTTCATATGTTCTATGCTAACGATAAAAATGGAGCTGAAGAATGGATTTCAGATATTAAACAAGCATTCCCTGAAATGGATTTCAAGCTTTATCCATTGCCGATTTCATTTGCTGTACATGCAGGTGAAGGTACAATAGCAATTAGTTATTAAGAGGAAAACCCGTGAATGATTCGCGGGTTTTTTTATTTTTTTCTACAATTACCCTATACTAGATAATTATATATAGATGGATAAAAGGATTTCCTACTATTAGAAAAGAAGTATTTATAAACAAATACTAAAATGGTAGTGATATTATGAAAATCGGAAAGTTTGGAGAAAAAAACAATATAAGTATAGATACAATTAGACATTATATGGATCTCGGACTAATTATTCCTGAAAAAAAGGGTGGCCATTATTTTTTTGATGAGTATTGTCAAAAAGATGTAGAGCTTATATTAGAGTACAAATGGCTAGGATTTAGTTTGAATGAAATTAAAGAACTTTTTCTTTATAAAAGTTTAGCAAAATCTATAAATTATGAAAAAGATACTTTTTACCAATCTTTATTTAAATTGAAATATGAAAAGATTGAACAAGAAATACAAATTTTAGAGGAAAGAAGAGATAAATTAAAGGCAGCGTTAAATGATTTATCTATAACAACTGAGATTTCTAATTCAATTTTAGGGGTAGATTTAAGGGTGCTTAATTTTCTTACATGTTTTAAGTGTAGCGGAAATTTAATTCTTCAAGATGGAATTATTAATAGTAATCAAATTACGGAGGGGAAATTAACTTGTAATTGCGGCGAAGAATATGTTATTAATTCAGGGATTTTAACAGCAGATAAATCGTTTGAAACGTCTGACAGGGCTTCTTTTGAAGATCCTATTTCAGATTATATCCATGCAACTGATTCTTCTTATTTGGAGAATATACATAGAATAGGAGAATGGGCGAAAAAGAAACTAAAACAACTAGATTTAAATGACAAGGTAATACTTGATATAGGATCGGGTCTTGGATTCTTTTTACGAAATATTTATGAAGAACTGCCAGAGGATTGCTTATATATTGCTGTTGATCGTGATTTGAATAAACTTCTATTTTTAAAAGATGTAATTGAAAAAAGAAATTCCAAAAGAAACATTCTTTTTATTTGCGCTGATTTTTTAAGTATACCTATTCAGAACCATTCTGTTGATATTGTAATTGATCAGTCTGGTACAAGTAATTACAGTTTTGAGCATGAGGATTTTTTACTTCACGAATTAAACTATCTATTCAAACCTGATTGTTATTTATTAAGTTCATTTATTGTATTTAAAAATTTTAGCATAAATAGCCAAATTACAACTAGATTAAGAGATAATTTTACGTCTTCAAAAGTCAAGGGAGAAATCCAAAAGCTACAGTTTAATTACATAGATGAAAGAACTTCAGAATATATAGAACGAGGCGGAAAGTACGAAGATTTCTTTGTTCAAGGAGAAGAAATTTATACATATTCATTTTTCGGAAAAAGATGGGGTTAACCCCATCTTTTTAAATTTTTCTTTTAGAAGTTTTTAATAATAGCATATTGATATTGGGTTAACCCGAGAACTTACACTGTACGTAATACAAAGTTCAGCGGGAGGGAAATGTTATGGGAAGTTTACGATTACATATAGAAAATAAAAAAAGAAACCAAGAACTAAGAAATATTTGTTTATATTCAATTGCAAAAACAGTATCAATATCCGGTAGCTCTATGTATAGTTTCGCATTAGGATTATATGTTTTACAAATAACCGGATCTGCGTTAAATTTTGCGATTACGCTCATTTTAGGAACGATTCCAATGATTGTTATGAATCCATTTGCCGGTGTAATTGCTGATAAGGTTGATAAAAAGAAACTGGTTATTTGTATGGATTTACTAAGTGGTTGCTTATTAATAACTGTTTATATATTAAGCAGCTATTATGGATTAAACTTATTCATCATTTATACTACTACCTTTCTTATGACGGTATTTACAACATTCTTTGGAATAGGGTTAGAAGCGGCAAAACCAAATATCGTCTCTAAAGAGAGGTTAATGAGTATTAACTCTATAAGTAAAATTATCGATTCTGTATCTTTAATTCTCGGTCCTATGTTAGGTGGCATCGTTTTTGCTGTATTAGATATAAAAACTTTTATAATTATAAATGGTATTTCATTTATTCTTTCGGGCATATCCATATTGTTTATTCACTTTAAATTGTTCGAGTACAACATAAATGATGGATGTTCAAAAAGAGAAATTAATTTTATTAAAGATATAAAAGAGGGGTTTTCTTACTTAATTGAAAAGGAAAGCTTAAAGAATACGTTTAGTATTTTAACTTCACTTAATTTCTTCCTAGGTTTTGCTGTAACTGTTCCATTGCCATATATTATAAATACGGTTCTCAATCTAAGTTCTAAGCAATTTGGTATGATTCAAGGGACTTTTCCTGTAGGGATGATAATTGGTGCAATTTTAGTAAAAAAGATAACTAATCGTTTTTCTTACTCTTATCTTTTGAAAAAGC
The DNA here is from genome assembly GCF_044909215.1 of Bacillus sp. RC252. Classification (NCBI taxonomy): domain Bacteria; kingdom Bacillati; phylum Bacillota; class Bacilli; order Caryophanales; family Bacillaceae; genus Bacillus; species Bacillus sp. RC252. The sequence continues at coordinate 75,291 of NZ_JBIYDV010000014.1, forward strand.
TAAGTTCAATGTTGGCAGTTTTTATGATTATTTCAGGAATTCCAGTTCTATTCAAAAGTTTTGAAGTAAATGATTTTGTATACGTTATTACGTATTGTGTTGTTATGTTCTTTTTAGGGCTAATAATAGCGTTAATTGATATTCCTTTAATTTATTTCACGCAAAAAGAGATTCCTGATGAATATAGGGGGAGAGTACTCAGTATTGGATTAAGTATAGGTAAAATGATGCAGCCAATAGCACTAGCATTATCGGGTCTATTATTAAATTATATTCCAGCCTACATGCTTCCAATTGCAGGAGGGATAGTATTTCTTATTTTAAATAAAGCTTACTCAAATAAGTTGAATTTAGAAATTCATTCAAAAGATTATAGTGTTTTGCGTAGCTAAGTGATATTGTTAAATGTTTAAAAAGCACAGGAACATCATCCTGTGCTTTTCTATCGTAATTCAGCTGTCTTTCTAATGACAATCTTATCAATATCATCTTCTTCTTCACCAATAAATAACCCGCGCTCTTTTAAATATGTTTCAAAGTATAAATCTGCTTCTGCACGTTCATCATATGGCTTTACAGATAGAACGAAACCTAATTTATTTTGCTCCTCTAAATGAGAAGTGGAGATATAAGCCGGTACATTGTGGCGTAAAAAGAGCTCTTTAACAGGAATGATCATATCTTTCATTAACTTCGTTAACATACCCATTTCAAACTCAAAATTAAAGCGATCTATACTAGATAAATCCGCGAATACTACACCAATAAAACCTGTATTAAATACTTCTTGATATTCTACTTCTTCGTTACCGTAAAAATTCTTTTCGATTAAATAATTTATAAAGTAAGCAACGCCATCACTTTGTTCAAACGGTTTTGTTGAAAGAACAAAGCCGATTTTCTTTTGTTTATGTAAATACACACATGACATGTGTGCGGATATATTATGTTCTTTAAATAATGCACTCGTTGCCCCAGATAGACCATCTAGTACGTGATGAACAATTTGAAGTTTTTTACGAGCGAAATAATAGGATTTCTTTTGTAACTCCAATGTATCAATAAAGACAGAGCCGATAAAGCCTGTATTTGAAATAATAGGTGTTTGCTTTTTTCTTCCTCTGCGCTTTGCTTGAGTCATTGTTGAAATCATCCCTTCATGTACAAATAAATTAAAAGAACGTTTGTTCGTATATTTATATTTTACTATTAAAACGCACTAAAGTAAAGGGTTTTTGACGAAAAAACAATAAAAAAGACACCTATAAAAGGTGCCTTAAACGTTGCAGGGAAGAGGTTTCATCCCATTATTTATATTAAGATACAGATACAATCTCTTCTGTATCTTCTACATCTAAATGACAGTCCATAGTACGAACATCTTGATCTTCATGACTTCCGAAATAAATAGTAATTTTCATATGTATCGCTCCTTTATTCTAGGAATACCTAAAATAATTACTAGTAATGTTAATATTTATTATATACCACTTTTTTCATTCCGACAACGTTATATCATTTTTAATTCTTTTAGGGCGCAAAGAGTGATTTATAGAGATATTTTTATAGAAATAGGTACATTTCTTATATGATATATTTAATACTGAAGGATTCGAATACGAATTTTTATGAAAGGAGCAAAATGAATGAATTATAAACAGTTACTAATAGACAATTTTACATATAAAACCTCATATATTGCGCGGCAGGTAAATGGAATGGATGTAAAAGAAACGAAGGATTACATTACTGTCGACTGCGGATTACCTGCAGATACATTTAATATTATCACACTACTAAATAGTAATGTAACGGAAGGAATCGAGAAATTATATAAGGAGGTAGAATACTATAATCAAAAGAAATTTCCAATGAGTGTTTGGTTTTGGGATGATAAGCAAGAACAGACTATAAAAAGCGAATTAATCAAACTTGGTTTAAAAGAAGCTGAAAAGAATATCGCGATGGTAGCAGAATTAAAAACAATTCATCCAAGAATAAACATGCCAGTAGGTTTTACGATACAAAAAGCATCTTCTTCAGGACAAATCAAAAAGTTTGGAGAAACGTTAGCTAATCTATTTGGTACATCAGAGGAAGGTAAAAATGTACAAGCATACTATAATCAAATTTCTTCTTTAAGTTTATGGAATAGCGATAACATGAAACTATACTTAGGTCTTTATAAAGGTGAGGTAGTATCTGTTGGCTCTTTAGTATGTACGAAAGATAGTGTCGGTATTTATGATATAGCGACTAAAGAAGAAATGAGAGGACAAGGATTCGGCTCTACTATGTTTAATTTCTTGCTGCAAGAAGCTGAACAACTAAAAAATACGTATTGCGTATTACAAGCTTCACCTGATGGAATAAATATTTATAAAAAATCCGGCTTTCAAGTTGTAGGACAAATGACTGTTTTTGAAAATCGGCATTTATTTGAGTAAATCATCCAAGTCAAATTGTTTTAAATATAGGAGTTAACATACCGTTATGAAAAAAACAGCTATAATTAAAATCATTTGTTTCTTCATAGTAATAAGCATCTTTGTTTTTCAACAAGTAAATGAACATAATTATATAAAAGCTACTAATCAATCAAATCATATAAAAAACATTGCGCATAGAGGTGCTTCTGCATATGCACCAGAACATACAATAGTTGCTTATACATTAGGACAACAATTAAAAGGTGACTATATAGAAATAGATCTCCAAATGACAAAAGATGGACATTTAATAGCTATGCATGATGAAACATTAAACCGTACAACAAACGGTGCGGGCTTAGTAAAAGAGCATACATTAGAAGAAATAAAGAAACTAAATGCAGGATCTTTTTTCAATAAAAAGCATTCTAATTTAGCAAAGAAAGAATTTGAAGATGCTACAGTTCCAACAATAGAAGAAATTATTGAAACGTTTGGACATAATGCTAACTATTATATCGAAACAAAATCGCCAGATAAATATCCTGGAATGGAAGAAAAACTATTAGAAATTATTAATCATTACCAAATAAATGATAAAGTTATTATTCAATCATTTAGTGAAGAAAGTCTGCGAAAGATTCATAATTTAAATGCCAATATACCGCTAGTACAATTATTATCACATAAAAAAGCAGTTCAATTAACAGAATCAGAAATAGAAAAGTATAAAACATACTGTATAGGTCTTGGTATGAATTACAAATATATTGATGCAACCTACGTAAAAAAAATAAAGAATTATGGATTAGAAGTTCATCCATTTACAGTAGATAATGAAAAAGATATGAAAAAGTTACTAGTATGGGGTGTAGACGGCATGTTTACTAATTATCCGGATCGTTTACATTCAATATTGGATTTGAAAAATCATAAATAAAAAGAATTACCAGATAGGAAATGATGTACGGCTGTTTTCCTGATGGCAACATAATTGAATACATTGAGCCGAAGTTTAAATAACTATGCAAAAGAGAAAACAAAAAGAATCCAATAAAAATATTGGATTCTTTTTATTTAGTTCTATGCACCCATCGTGAAACAATAGGATAATGAAATTCTTTATTTTGTAATTCATATAAAATCCCTTTAAGTGGTCCTAAAATTACGGCGGCTAAAAGTATTATATATAGTGGAATTGTTCCAAAAATAACAAATAAGGAATTTGTACTCAAGTCAATGTGTAATAAGGAAAGCATGATCGTACGGATTACTACGAAGTTCCAAAGAAATACAGCGAGCCATACTCCAAATTGGAAAAGGGCTGATTCTAGATTCATCTCTTTTATACTTTGTGATTTGAAAACGAAATAAAGTATGAGCGGTATAAAGAAAAGTGTATTACCAAAGAGGAAAAAGGCCAAGAAAGATAATAAAGTAATTGCATGTATCACTAGTTTAATGTTTTTATCTTGTGATAGTATCATTAAAATCCTCCTATATTTAATTTAGATGGTAAAAAACAATATAACCCATTATATCATAGGAAACATGAAATCTAAATAATCATACTATTCTCTGTATTGAGCATAATTTTTCATAAGATTACTCAGAAAGTAATCAAAATGCAACTAATTTTCCCTCTGTTTTTTATATTTTTTTGATACACTGGCTACGAGAGGAATGCCAATTAAGGTAGGTAAAAACCAAAACCATATAGGCGGCAGTAAATTAATAATTGGAATATGAATTCCGACGTTTACTAAAAGTGCGGTTACGGCACCGATATAGGAGCCTAACATACCTCTAATATGGTGTTGCAACCAATTTCTCCATCGTTTTTTTCTTGCGAGATATCCGTAAATCGCAAATGAATAGGAGATAATTGCTACATAAAATAAATATGCGATTTCATCCCACTTTATAATGGCCAATATAATTGCCGTCAGGGTTATGCCAACATAAGATGCATGATATATTTCGCCCCATTCCGTATGTTTTCCTTTCTTTTTTTGAGCAACCATCGCTACAATACCAGTAATTAAACATATGGTTCCAAATAATATGTGTATGGTCAAAAGAATATTGAAAATGCTCATAAAAGTTCCTCCTTTTTTATTTTTATAGTATTGCAGTATAGGAGAAAAGTTGAAAAATATAGTTAGTTCGCCTTAATATATTGAAATAAAGGTACTCCTAGAACAAAATGAAATGATTAAATTTTTTCTCAAATTTAGTGAGATGAGTATTACGTTAAATGAAGGAGAGACTTCTATATTTACATCTATCACATACTTACAATCCGGGAACGATAAACAACAAAAAGTTTACGACGTTATGAATAAGCTAAACATAATGGCGGATTTAGCTTTATATAGTCCTGTACTTTGTGGGACAATCTCTATTAGAATTGATACCCTTCACTCTGACTTAGATATTGTAATGGAAGTACATAATTATGATGTTTTTGAACAGGAAATTAGATCTTTGTATGGTTCATATGAAGGTTTTGAAATGAAAAAGAAAAACATTAGAAATATCTTAACAATAAAGGCAACTTTTCAATTTGAAGGTTTTGAATTTGAATTATTTGGTCAACCGCAGCCAGTGCGTAACCAAAATGCATATAAACATATGATAGTGGAGCACATGCTATTAATGCAGCATCCCCATATTAGAAAAAAATCATCCAATTAAAAGAACAAGGCATAAAAACAGAACCGGCTTTTGCACAAGTATTAAAAATTGACGGAGATCCTTATGAAGAACTTATTTTATTAGGACAGGAAATGAGATTTTGGTAAATAGGGTACACATAAAAATCCTCTTTATATAAAAGAGGATTTTTATTATGCCATTAACTTACGAATTAAATTACTTAATATATAAATACCTTGAGTAATTTGTTCAGAGGAAGCATATCCATACGATAAGCGTATGCACTGATCCGATTCTTCTTCATAAATACGTCCTGGGTTTAAAAGAACTCCCTTTGATAGTGCTTCTGAAAACAGTTTTTTCATTGGAATGTTAGGTACAACCGTTAGCCATATAAAAAATCCACCACTTGGAATATCCCATGTAGCAATATCTGCACAATACTTGTCTAAAGCTTGTAACATCATTCGTCTCCGCTCTTTCAGGTGGATCCTTACGTTCGCAACGTGTTCTTCATAAAATCCTTTACTCAACCATTCTGCAGCAACTCTTTGTGATAAAGAACTTGATCCATAGTCAGTTTGCATTTTTATGTCTGACAATCTCTCAATAACAGGCTCTGGCCCGATAATCCAGCCAATTCTAAGTCCTGGGCTAAGTGTTTTAGATAGACTGCCGATATATAAAATATGTCCATGTTTATCCATCGACTTTAAAGGTAGTGGCGGTATTTCATCAATCCATAATTCACGGTAAATATCATCTTCAATGATAGGCAATTGTTCTTTTTCGCATATTTTTAGTATTTCTTTTCTTCGATCCTTGGACATTAATACACCCGTCGGATTTTGAAAACAAGGAATCGAATATAAAATATTTTTCTTTTGACTATAATTAATTCTTCTTAACAAGTCATTAGGGATAATTCCATGTTGATCCATCTGTATTCCAGAAAGGTGAATATTAGCCGATTGAAATACATGAAGAGAATATAAGTAAGAAGGTCGTTCAAGTAAAACAGTTGACTCTCTATGTAAAAGACCGATTGATATTAATTGTAATGCCTGTAATGCACCAGAGACTATTAATATAGAGCTTGGTGATGTATTTATTCCAAATGATTTTACATAATTACTTATTGCTTCACGTAAAGGGAAATATCCTTTTTGTTCTTCATATCCGAAATAATCTAGTTCCTCACATACGTTACGCATAATGAATTGCATAGTTTCTAACGGGAAAAGATGAGGTGCAAGTTCTCCTTTACTAAGATGAATCAATTTTTTATTTGCTTCTGCTTTATTTATTTCTCGTACCATTAACTTGCTTGGTTTATGAATACCAGCCTTTACATATTCACTCCAATCGGGCGGGGGATTGGTGGCTAATAATGACCATGTATTATTCGTTACAATTGTTCCTGACCCGATTTGCCCTTGAATTAAGCCATCTGCCATAAGTTCTTCTAGTGCGGTTATTACAGTACTACGATTTACATGAAATAATTTCGCTAACTGCCGCTGGCTAGGAACCTTACTTCCAATCGGCCATTCTCCGTATTCAATTTTTTCTTTCATATAGTCTATTATCTGCCGATATTTAGGCAGTTTTTTATCAGTAGACATATTAAAAACTCCCTCATTCATTTTAAAAATGCAAAGTGGTTGGTTTTTTCGAGGATTAACTGGTTGAAGACATTGTATCAACTATTAAATATGATGAAAAGAAATAATTGGTAATTAGAAAATGGCTGGTTTATTGGAGAGGGAGAGAAAATATGCATAATAAAAAATGGGATTTTCGTATTGTATGTGCTCACGCTTTTACGATTCTTATATGGGGAACAGCTTTTCCAGGAATTCGGATGGGGCTTGAAGCTTACACCCCTGAACACCTTACTTTGCTACGATTACTAATTGCTTCTTTGATTCTTCTTCTGTTTTCACTTATATACAAATTACGGTTACCTGATTTAAAAGATATTCCAGTAATTTTTATATTTGGCGCTCTAGGATTTACTATTTATCATATTGCACTAAACTACGGTGAACAGAGTGTAAATGCTGGACCTGCTAGTTTAATTGTTTCAGTAACACCTATATTAACGGCAATTCTTGCTTCTGTTTTTATGAATGAAAAAATGAAATTAAATGGTTGGATTGGTGGTGTAATTAGTTTAGTAGGAATTGCTTTTTTATCATTAAGTCAAGGAGATTCCATTCAATTGAATAGTGGGGTATTACTAATATTATTAGCGGCATTTTCAGAAAGTCTATTTTTCGTTTTTCAAAAGTCTTATTTAAAAAAGTACGGTTTCTTACCATTTACAATATATACAATTTGGTCTGGTACTGTATGTATGCTTATTTTTTTACCAGGGATTTATCAAGAAATTGTAGCAGCTCCTATAGAAATTACTTTGAGCGTTATATATTTAGGTGTGTTTCCAACAGTCCTTCCATATATTGCATTAGCGTATATTACATCTCATGCCGGGGCTTCTGAAGCAACGAGTTCTCTATATTTAACACCAGTTACTGCATGTTTTATTGCGTGGATATGGTTAGGCGAGGTGCCAACCTTTGTTTCGATAATTGGAGGGATAATTACTATACTTGGAGTTGTGATTGCTCATTTAATATTTAAAAAAGATAATTATAAGCAAATCGAGAGCGAAAAAGTATGGTAAGACATCCCTGCGAGTATTTGCAATTTGAATGCAAAATTTCGGATTAATAACAGGTTTTCAATTCTATAAATATAGTGAAAAAAATCTATATTAAAATCAGTTAGTCCAATATTTGTACGAGATTTAATTAAACTGGTAGATTATTTATCTGCAAAAGAACTAGCATAATGCTAGTTCTTTTTTATCAATACATTACTCACCATTAATATTTGCTTAGAACTGTATAGATTTAATTTTTTTCCACATATACATAATTATCTTACCTATGAAAGGAGTGCATTTCTTGGAGAAGGTTTTATTTTTTGGAGACCCAGGTATTGATGATTCGTTTGCAATTATGTATGGCTTACTGCATCCTGAAATTGAAATTGTTGGTATCGTAACTGGATATGGAAATGTTGAACATATACATGCCGCTCATAATGCCGCATATATTTTACAGTTAGCAAACAGACAAGATATTCCTGTAATTAGCGGTGCAACAGGCCCACTTACAAATGAAATTACAACGTATTACCCTGAAATCCATGGACCAGAAGGATTAGGGCCCATCCATGTACCGGAAAGTGTGTTATCTATTCCTATATACAATTTTGGTAGTATTGCTGCGATTCTTGTAAAGTATGGAGAAGATTTAACAATTGTCGATGTAGGAAGATCTACCTCGTTAGCGATTGCTTTTAATTTATGGAACGAATTGATGTTAAATATAAAAGGAATTTATTTTATGGGTGGTGTCTTTTTAGAAGCAGGGAATGTTACTCCATTAGCAGAGGCAAACGTGTACGGAGATCCTATAGCAAGTCAAATTGTATTTCAGCAAGCGAAAAATATAACGTTATTCCCTTTAAATGTAACAAATAAAACGGTTTTAACCCCAAGTGTATTTACTTACATTTTAGTTAATACACAAAATCCATTTAAGTCGATTATGAAACCCATGTACGATTATTATTTATCAGCATACCAAAAACTCAATCCATCTATTGAAGGGCCATTATTACACGATGTACTTGCTATAAGCGGTTTAGTGAATCCTACATTTTTAAATTATACATCCCGAAAAGTGACTGTGGATATATGTGGCGAAACGAAGGGACAAACTTTTGCTGATTTTCGCCCACACTCTAAATCTGAAGGGGCGCGTATAGCGTTACAATTAGATGAGGAAAAATTTATTCAGGATTTTATGAAAATCATGTTATAAGTTGATGTCGAAAAAGGGAATCATTTCACTCCGTTGAATATAAAAGATAAATTCTCTTTTTAAAGGAGCTTAAAATAGTGAACGTCCAATTAAAAATTGTTACGAGAGAAAATTGGGAAGACGCATTAAAGTTACGAGTTAAAGAAAATCAAATGCAATTTGTTCCCGCAGTGGCAGTATCACTTGCTAAAGTATACATAAAACCAGATGGTGAAAATGTCGAATATATTCCATTCGCTATATATGATGGTGACCTTATAGTTGGTTTTATTATGCATGCTTTTGTACGAGAGTCAACAGATATGTATTGGATTAACGGATTTATCATTGATGAAAAAGAGCAAGGAAAAGGATATGGAAAAGCAGCATTACAGGAAATCATTAACTTAATAAAAAATAACTTTAAAGAGTGTGAGGAAATTAGATTAACTGTCCATAAAGATAATATTTCTGCAAAGAAACTATATGAATGTTATGATTTTAAACCATTAGGAAATGTATATGACGGTGAGGAAGTATATCGCTTATTGTTGTTGAAATAAAGATGTACTGTTTTGAAACAATAAGTTGTTCCGTTAAAGGGTCATATTGCGGAGAATTGGTTGTACTAATTCATATAAATTATCGCAAACTCAATTCACGCAATTATTTAAACATTTTATTATAAAACAGTATTTATATATACTTAAACTATCATTAATAAAAACATCAATGGAGGAACTAATATGAAAGAAAGCAATAAAAAAGAGTTGTCACTAGAGCAACGTGAAGAATTACTACAAACATTGAAAGATCGTTTTGAGAATAATATGAACCGTCATAAAGGTTTAGAATGGGCTAATGTTCAAGAAAGGCTGGATGCTAATACTGAAAAGTTGTGGTCGCTCAACGAAATGGAACGAACTGGTGGCGAACCTGATGTTGTTGATTTTGGTAAAGAAAAAGGCGAATATATTTTTTATGATTGTTCAGCAGAAAGTCCTAAAGGTCGTAGAAGTGTTTGTTACGATCTTGAAGCGCTAGAATCAAGAAAGAAACATAAACCAGAAAATAACGCTATTGATATGGCAACTGCCATGGGTATTGAACTATTAACGGAAGAAGAATATCGTACATTAAATAATCTTGAAAATTTCGATATGAAGACGTCGAGTTGGGTGCAAACACCTTCTGATATTAGAGAACTTGGCGGTGCCCTTTTTTGCGATTATCGCTTTGGACATGTCTTTGTGTATCACAATGGAGCAGAATCCTACTATGCCGCAAGAGGCTTTCGTGGTTCGTTAAGAGTCTAAAATTTGTACAGGCAGGTAAATTTGAAGTAGAGAATAGATTTGCTTAGGGAATAGTAGTGATTGCATATTAGCTACGGCTTCGATTTTGAGGCCGCAAAGAATAGGGCTAATCAAACCTTATTGTAAAAGAATGAATCAACTAAAAATATTAAGAGTATGTTTTGATAATTTTCTTCATAAACATACTCTTTTTTAGAATCATTTATCAAAATTATTAGTTTTAATTAACGTATAAACGAGAACTTGTAAAAGGTACTCTTGCAATTATCAATGAAATTCACCCATATGAAACACCTATGATTTATATTATCCCGCTTTTAAATGAAAATTTTCGAGCAAGTATAAAGTGAATGATTAGGAGGAATACAAAATGAAAAGTAAATTCCATCATATTGTACGAGCTATCATGATACAAGATGAAAAACTACTAGTTGCTGAATACATAGGCCATCACTATTTTTTACCCGGTGGTCATGTGGAAATTGGGGAATCAGCAGAGAATGCACTAATAAGAGAGTTACGAGAAGAACTTGGAGTAACTTGCAGTATAAAACAATTTTTAGGCGTCATAGAAAATCAATGGCAAGCCAAAGAAACCCTCCACCATGAAATTAACCACATTTTTGAAATAGATTCAAATGAGTTAAAATCCGATTTCACTCCAATATCTAAAGAGTCCCATTTAGCATTTCACTGGATTGATTTTAATAAAGAAAATATAAATTCCTATACAATAATGCCGACACCTTCAGTAAAAGAATTACTAGAAAGAAAATTAAGTGATGAACTATTAACTTGCTGGATTAGTAACTTTTAATTGTCTCTATTTATATTAATTCCGTCCACTAAAAGAATATAAAGAAAATAGGCTCATAAACAAGGTACATCACCTAGTGTAAAGTCATATTTTGTTGATGTACGCATTTAGTCTATAGCCTTATTTCTACTTTATTTTTAAAAGTAAATAAACTCGAAAATTTGGACGGAATTTACATTTGTAAATGGAGGGTTTCATAATGAATGAGTTTCAACAAGAACTACAAGCGTTAAACCTTAATGCTTATCAACCTGGTAATGTTGTGTATTGGGATCAGCAACAAAATCAATATCCATATTACTACATTCAAGACGATGCACGTCGTTGTGGCGGATGCGGTGGCGGCGGACGTTGTGGCGGTGGCGGTTGTGGTGGTCGCTGTGGTGGTTGTGGCGGCGGACGTTGTGGCGGTTGCGTAGGTTGTGTTGGTTGTTTCAGCTGTTCTAATTGCTGGAACTGGTGGTTTATTTAAGTATTATAGATCTATAATATTTCACATGAAAGAAAAGTGCAGATGCAAAGTTATAATGTATTGAAACTTTTCTTTCATGCTGTTATTTTTATATGTTTTAGGGGGATATTTATTTGTACAAATATGAAAAATTAATTTCATGGGTAGAAAGCATTAAAGAGACCAATCAAAGTTCTGCGGCAGCACTTTGTATTATGAAAGATAATAAGATTGTACTAGAGCATTATAGTGGAACGCATTCAAATACTCCTACTAGTAAAAAAGTAACCATATCTTCACAGTTCAATGTCGCTTCCGCAAGAAAAAGCTATTTAGGATTAATGGTAGCTTATGCAGTTTATGAGGGGGAAATAAAATCACTTGATGACGAGGCAGTAAATTATTTTGAAAAACATGATCCTTCATTACTCGGTAAGACAACGATAAGACATTTAGTAACTCATTCACACGGTTTAAATGAAACCGATGAGGGGACAGTTTTTCGTGAATTTGAACCGGGACAAGCTTGGGCGTACAGAGATATTAATGTAAGAATGGTGACGCAGCTTATTTATCAGCTGTATAATAAGAGTTTTCCTGAATTACTAAAGGAGCGTGTATTCCTACCTGCCAACTTCAATGAAACTGGATGGAGAATAGAACATGATGAAAATTTAGTTAAGGTTATTGTAAATCCAAATGAAGATGCAATAAGTAGTGTTGGTGCAGTAGATGACGGCTCCGAGAAAAATCTTTTTGTCTCCGCGAGAGAATTTGCCTACTGGGGGAACCTGCATTTAAATAAAGGGTTTTTAAATGGTAAACAAATTGTGCCAAAAGAAGTTATAGCACTTGCTACGAGCTTACAAAGTCCAGAGTATACAAATAAAGAACTACCTCAAAACGGGTTGTTTTGGTTCGTTCAAAATGAACCTGCTTTATTTAGCGAACTTGGTGAGCGAGTTCCTAAAGGTTCCTATCAAATATTAGGAATTACAGGACCAACGATATTAGTCATTCCAGAATATAATGTCGTCGTTGCTAAAATGTACAATAAAAGATACAACTATGGTGGGGATAATTATTTATATTATTTACGTGAATTTAGCAATTTAGTCGCTGATACATTTAGTAGCAGTAAAAATAATATGGTTAGGGTATAACTACTCCTATAATAAAAAGGAGTGAACTTTAATGAAAAATGAAGTGAATAAAAATAAAAAGCAAAATATAAAGGATGTAAACACAGAACAAAACGCGATTTATAGCGATCCGAAAGATGCAGCTAATATGCAAACTGTACCGCAGCCGCAAGACTTTGAGGAAATTGAATATTAATTTTCTCTCCGACTTATTTATGAAAGAAAAATACGTCTTAAGTCTCATCACTTTCAGCAAATTATTTGATAACATATATACATAAGCATTCGAAAATGTCTTATCTTAACAAAGCTTTCTTTAAATGCTGTATATAACCTACAAAAAGGCACTTCTTGATGAAGTGTCTTTTTGTGTAAGCTAACTCAATTTCCATTTTCCGTACAGTATCTTGCAATTTATCATGGATATACTAACTGTGAAAATTCATGTCATGATAAAAGAAGGGGACAGTTAGCATGAAACAAACATCTATAAATCCATTGCTAATTGTTCTAGGTACAATCATTGTTCAAATTGGCCTAGGAACAATTTACACATGGAGTTTATTTAATCAACCCCTTGTAAGTAAGTTTGGATGGAATCTCAATTCAGTCGCGATCACGTTCTCAATTACGAGTTTTTCTTTATCATTCTCAACTCTATTTGCAGGAAAGCTACAACAAAAATTTGGACTTCGTAAACTTATCGCTACTGCAGGAATTGTTTTAGGACTCGGTTTAATACTTAGTTCACAAGTTTCCTCATTACCATTACTTTATTTATTAGCCGGTGTTGTCGTTGGATACGCTGATGGAACAGCATATATTACATCACTATCTAATTTAATTAAATGGTTTCCAAACCGTAAAGGGCTTATTTCTGGTATATCTGTTTCAGCATATGGAATGGGAAGCTTAATTTTTAGATATGTAAACGGAAATCTTATCGATAGTCTTGGTGTATCACAAGCATTTTTATATTGGGGTATTATCGTCTTACTTTTAGTATTAATCGGATCGTTCTTCTTACGTGAAGCAATTGTAAGTAACACTACGGCTGAAACATTACACAATGACTATACTCCGCGTGAAATGATGCGCACTAAACAAGTATATTTCTTGTTTTTTATGCTATTCACTTCCTGTATGGGTGGTTTATATTTAATCGGTATGGTAAAAGACATTGGGGTGCAGCTCGTTGGTCTTAGTACAGCGACGGCCGCTAATGCCGTCGCAATGATTGCAATCTTTAATACAATAGGTAGAATTATTCTTGGAACGTTATCAGATAAAATAGGTCGATTAAAAATCGTCTCGGCTACATTTATTATTATTGGATTATCCGTCTTCACTTTAAGTTTTATTCCACTAAATTACGGGATTTATTTTGCTTGTGTAGCAAGTGTCGCCTTTTGCTTTGGTGGTAATATCACTATATTCCCAGCCATTGTCGGGGATTTCTTCGGATTAAAAAACCATAGTACAAACTACGGGATTGTTTACCAAGGTTTCGGATTTGGTGCACTTGCAGGATCATTCATTGGAGCACTACTTGGAGGGTTTCAACCAACCTTCATTACAATCGGTGTTTTAAGTATTATATCATTCGTTATCTCTATATTAATTCGCCCTCCAAATGCAGAAAAGAAGAAGGAAATAAAACAGTTAAATCGAAAAATAGCTTAATGCTAAGAAAGAGTCCTTATGCTAGGGCTCTTTTTCATTACAGCATAATGTATAAACAATGGATGCCATTCAAAAAATCTAATTCGTTTCGTATTAGTTATTTACTCAAATTACTTTTTATGAATCCAAGAAATTTAATGATAGAATAAAATAAAGACAGAAAATTTTCACCATTCAAGGGGGTTACATATGAAAAAAGTAAATGTTACATACGCACTTCTATATGATGAAACTCATGAAAAGCTATTAATGGTTAAAAACAAAGGGGAAAATGGTTCTTATTACACTTTACCAGGTGGAGCAGTTAAATTCGGGGAAACGTTAGAAGAGGCAGCAATTCGTGAAGTGAAAGAAGAAACAGGGCTAGATATATCCGTAAAAGGGGTTTGTTCCATTAGTGAAGCCTTTTTTGAGGAGAGAGGACATCATGCAATCTTCCTTAATTTTTTAGGAGAAATAATCGGAGGGGAAATCTGTATATCACGGCCAAAAGAGATTGAGGAGATTACCTGGATGGAATTAGATTCAGCAGAACCTTATTTACGTATACCAGAACACTTAAAAAGCCTTTTACAAAAGAAAGAAACAGTTCCTTATATTTTTAATGGAACTATTATTCATCAATCTTCATAAAGATAGTATTTCATTTAAGGCGGGGGAAAAATGGAGTTTATCGTTAATCACAAACAATTTACACAAGCTCTTTCAGAAGTAAGTAAAGCTATCTCAACAAAAACTTTAATTCCTATATTATCCGGAATAAAAATAACAGCAGATCAATCTGGAATTACTTTAATCGCAAGTAATTCGAATATTTTCATTGAAAAATTTATACCTATTTCAATTGAAGACGAACAAATTACAACTATTTTAAAAGCAGGGAGTATTGTTGTACCAGCAAAGTATTTCATTGAAATTATTAAGAAAATGCCAAGTGAGATTTTAATAAAAAGTATAAATGAACAGTTGATTACAATTCAATCAGATGAAATTACTTTAAACTTAAATGGACTCTCGGCAAATGAATTTCCTAATGTACCATTTTTAGACGCACATACAGAAATACAAGTAGAAACGGAACAGCTGATTGAGGTATTCAAACAAACTGTCTTTGCAACTGCTAAAAATGAATCTAGACCAGTTCTTACTGGCGTACATTTCGTTATTGATCATAACAAATTAATTTGTGCTGCTACTGATTCGCACAGACTGGCTTTACGTGAAATACCCATTTCTTCACATGCGAAATTAAATTGCATTGTACCAAATTCGACTATTAGTGAACTACTAAAATTAATGAACAGTAATTCAAATTTAGTATACATATATCTTTCAGAGAGTCACATTATTTTTAAATTCAGTACAATTACGTTGTATTCAAGGCTTATTGAAGGAAAATATCCTAATATATCCGGCCTAATTCCAAATGAATCCCAAACGGTTATTAATATAGATAGAAAAAAGATTTTACAAGGTGTAGATCGGTCAAGTTTATTGGCTAGTGAATGGGCAAACAACAACGTTAACTTAGAAATCATCGACGAATGCACAATACAAATCTCTTCTAACGCTTCTCAGATTGGTAAAATATCCGAGACACAACAAATAGATGCTATTCACGGCGAAAAGCAATTAAATATATCTTTCGATGGACGATATATGGTCGATACTTTAAAAGCAATAAAAGAAGATAGAGTTACTTTAAGTTTTGGCGGTTCCATGAGACCGATATTAATTGAAGCAGGTGAACAATCTGCAGCAGTATATTTAATATCACCTGTTAGAACTTATTGAGAACAAAGGAAGGAATTAAATTATATACAAGCACACTTTATGTTTTATAAAAAGAAATGAAGAAATACTTATGCTAAATAGAGAATATGATCCTGTAAAAGGATTATGGAACGGTGTAGGAGGGAAGATATAAAAAGGAGAAACACCGTTAGAAAATGCAATTCGTGAAATAAAAGAAGAAACAAATATAGATGTTGAACAAAATCAAATTCAATTTAAAGGCATTATTAAATGGGAGGATTCCTCATATTCTGGTGGCATGTATGTCTATTTAGTAGAGCTACTTAATGAATTTACATATCACACTCCAAAAAAAGTCTCAGAAGGAATTCTAGATTGGAAAGAGGTATCTTGGATTCTAAGTGACTATAATTACGGCGTAGGAGAGATGATACCTAAATTTTTAACTGAAGTACTTTATAATGAATTAATATTAGAGCACTCTTGCGTTTTATCAAATCATAAATTAGTAGAGTATAAGAATAAAGAATTAGCTAAGCAGACCAGCATAGTAAAGTAGTAATTAGGGGAGATTAGTATGTAATAGAAGGAGGAGCTCATGAAAAAAGGAAATCACTTATTTTGGATATATATAACTAGTGTTACTATTATAATACCCTTGATTATTTACTTAGCATTGGCAACCTCTAGCGAAAAAGATACTCTTACTCAAGTGAAAAAAGCCCCCAATATCCCATCTGCTATTCAAGATTCAAACGATATAGAAGACCCCACAGGATATTGGACAACAGAAAAGATGAAAAATGAAATTCCAGTAGATAAAACAAAAAATTTTAATAGATGAGTCATAAATGAATAAAAAGCGAACCATCAATATTAAATTGGTTCGCTTTTTATTATACTTACACTTCTCGCCACCAAGCAGCCGTAGGATAATCTTTAGATTGTAACGCAATAGCTTCACCGATTTGTGGCGTTGCAATATTAACCCCTAAACGATTTGCTTCTTTCGTAACACGTTCAATAGGATCACTCCATTCATGTAATGCTAACGTAAAAGCACCCCAATGAATAGGAACAAGCAATTCTCCTTTAACGTCAATATGAGCTTGTACTGTTTCTTCTGGCAACATATGAATAGCAGACCATCTCGTATCGTACTGCCCGCATTCCATTAAAGTAAGATCGAATGGACCATATTTCTCACCAATTTCCTTAAAGTGAGGCGCATAACCGCTATCACCGCTAAAGAAAACTTTCGTTTCTTGACCAAGAATAAGCCATGAACACCATAAAGAACGATCTTTATCTGTCATACTTCGTCCAGAGAAATGCCTTGCAGGAGCGCAAACTAACTTAATATTATCAAACGTAATTTCATCCCACCAATTATGTTCACTAATTTTATTAGGTGAAACACCCCATTTAATAAGATAACGCGCAACTCCAATCGGGACATAAAAATGCTTCGCATAATCTTTTAACCGCATAATACTTTTGTAATTTAAATGATCATAGTGATTATGAGAAATGATAATCGCATCAATTTCTTGAAGTTCATCATGTTCTAAAGAAAAAGCACCACTATACCGCTTACTATTAAACACAGGAAATGGGGAAGAGGCATCTCCAAACATAGGGTCTAATAACAATTTTTTACCTTCTATTTTCAAAAGAGAAGCAGAGTGCCCAAACCATGTCACACTCTCTAAAGATTCATTATTTTTATTGGATAAAACAATAGGTAAATTCTTTACAGGACGTAGCTTTGTTTTCATTTTAAAGTAATCAGTCATTAAACCGATAATATCTTTCGGATTAAAACTTACATCAGTCGGAATTTGATTCATATATTTCTTTTTCATTAGTTCTCCTTTTTACGTTTAACAATATACGTATGTTGTTATTGTAGCTAATTGTAGTTTAAACGAAATCATTTTACCTTTCATCTTAAATGCAGTACATTTCATAAATTCTTCAAATTTATTATTTATATATAAAAAATAGAATTCATTTAGCAGCAGCTAAAACTAATATTATGTATTTGTGAATTGTTTTGTTTAAGTACATTCTTTCTTATAAACAACAAAGACCGTATGTTTCTTTATATGTTATAGAAGCAGATAGGTAACTAATTATCCACAGGAAGGAGAGTCTATAAATGCTAGAAGAAAGAAAAAAGAAGTCTAAATGTAAACTATTAAATAGCAATAATTAAATATAGAATTCTAGATAACCTTAGTATAGGTATCAACATAGCTATACTAAGGTTTTTTATTTGAAATCATTAAAGGATACTAATTTTTATTTATAGAACATAGTAAATACATAGGTTTTACAATTAAATTACTAAAAAAGAAGGTATTTTAAAATGCTTGCTAATTATACTCCGGAGAAAATACTTAAAACAACTTATGAGACAAAAATGATTTCATAAGTTGACAATTATCCAACTTTAAAAATAAGCGGAACAAACCTTCAATATTTACTTATAATGCTCCATCTGGGCATAGAATCAAATACTATAAAAACGAAGCTAAATTGGACTAACGAGGAATTCGAAAAACAAATGCACGCATTAGAACTAGGAGGTTTATTGAATGAGACAGAAGGGAGTTACTATCCAACATGTATGGTTATAACAGCTAATGAAGGAGAAAAACTGTATAACCTATGTGAGCCTCTAATTAAAACTGCACTTAACATAATTGAAAAGCATTCTAATCAAATTGATGCTATGTCTAAAAGAATCGAGACATTTAATCATTTACCTAAAGAATCGTATAGTCTTTTACTATATAGTGGTGTGTTATTAGATTTTGGACAAATAATTAACATTGAGGAAAACTATTTAGAAACAGAACGGCCTTTGAGAAACAATAAAAGATATTATTATGCGATTATAGAACAAGAACAAACAGACAAAGAGTCCTTTGGAATGTATGGTAATACGTATTTGGATTTAGGGGAATATCAAATTGGTCTTTATGGAAACACTCGATATACAACTTTGAATTTAATAACTGCGAATAAAGAAACGTTTGAAGAATATTTTCACGATGCTATTACTGATATTAATTATACAAAAAACAATTAGTTAAAAATTTTGTAGCAATAGATAGACAAGTAGACTTAAATTCAAATGTATTATACGAAAAATTAGGCTTATATAAAAATTCGCAATGAATTATCCCAGTGTTTAAAGCTAAAGATTTATCTATACTTAACGAAATCGCGAACACAATCAGTAAAGATTTGATCTTATTATGTAAAGAAAATGAGAAACCTTTAAAAGAATACTTTGCAAACAGCAGATACGCAAAAGAAATAACTTACGAAGAATTTTTTATTTGGTGGTATCACTTTTTCTATACAAAAATAACTGAAGAATTAATAAAACAAGGCATAATTAGTATCAGCACTCAAGAAAATCAAACATATATAATCTATTAAATACCTAATTTTATAAATATAAGCAGCGTATTATAACTCCACATATGTAGCAGAAGGATATGTGAAAAATCATTTGTAAAATAGATATTCATCTAAAATCAAACATGAAGAAAATACGATATAAATAGGGGAGATGCACCTTGCAAAAGAAATTTATCAACCCGGAAACTATGCCAGCAACTTTTGGATACTCACATATTGTTGAGGTTAGTAACGCTACACGGACAATTTACATATCAGGACAAGTAGCGATTAATGTTGATGGTCATATAGTTGGGCATGGAGATTTAGGTACACAAACGCGCCAAGTATTTGAAAATATTAAAGTAGCATTAGAAGCTTCAGAATTAAATTTTAATGATGTAGTAAAATTAACATTTTTCTTAACAGATATTTCTCAAATGGCCATTGTTAGAGGTGTTCGAGATCAATACATTGATACTAAGAATCCACCAGCAAGTTCAGCTGTAGAAGTTAGAAAGTTAATTAAAGATAACTTATTAATTGAAATCGAAGCAATTGCTGTAGCAAACTAATTTTAAAAACTTATTCTTAATCATATCAACGCAATTCGTTCACTTTAAACGAATTGCGTTTTTTATTAACTAAAATATAAATTATACACGGAAACATTCTTATCAATAACACAACATAAATAACTTAAAAAACAAATAACCACACAATCTACAACACATTATGAACCAAATTAAAAAGGGGAGCCTAACAACCACAACTAATATATAATAGGTTTATTACTTTTTACTAGTTAACATAATATATATTATACGAAGTTGTATAGAGTAAGTGTTTACCTGTATCAAAAACCAAGTAAACTATACTTAATGAGACGGAACGGGTATTTTTAATGAGATTCACATAAAATCTTATCTAAATGAATTTCTACAGTTTTTATCGTTTATTTTGCTATAAATTAATCACAGCAAATCTTAATCGATTGATTATCGTTTAACGAGCTAAAAATAATTTTGATTAGCACGGAATTTTTTTATGCGAAATAAATTTTTCTATACAAATGATAAATTTCATTTTATGTTTTGCTTTATAGATTTATTGCTAATTATATATGTTTTATTATTTTATATTTTTATTGTTATTTCTTTTATTTACGCTTGACTTTCATTGGATTCTTCATTCTAGTTAACATAACGTTTATTTTTAACGTAAAAAAATCCTCCTCACCTTCAGGAAGATTTCTTTTGCTAGCTAGTAATCCATTTATCTATTTTTAGTAACAATCCCAATTGTAAATAACATTGGAAAAATCTAGGTTTAATAAATCTTCCTTACGTGTAAAGAAATTAGCAACACCAGAATCTCCCCACATAATATTTAATGAATCATCTGTATCGATTTGTAACAATAATATATCGTATTGTTGGTATTTTTCTTCCCATTCCCTCGGATCTGTCTGTGTGAAAAATGGATAACCGCCAATTTTATGCCCTTGATCTTCGTATAGATCATCATACAGTTCGCCTAATTTTGTTTTATTTTCTTCATCAACAATTTCTTCCCAATCAATGTTTTCCTTAAAAATTTTTTCAAATCGATAATCTCTTGATGTTACTGGTTGATAATCCAATTCAAACTTTAGTTTAGCTGCTTCAGGTATGATAAAATGCTCTAAATCTAAAGTGTTTAAATAACTAAAATCAGTAATAACATTAGTTAAATCTTCCGTTATTGTAGAATGATAAATAATTCGAAAGTCTTTTTGGCTAGTTGGATGGTCAAAATCTATTCCAAAAAGTTCATCATCAGCACTTACGAAAAATTGTAATAGTCCCTTTTGAGGCATAGTGTCAATATGCGGCATTTCTTCAAAGTTTAACTGCGCAAGTAGCATCATAGGTTGTCCGTTCGAGTCTTTAGGATGCTCTTGATTTATAGGTACATACGGATAGCCACCAAACTTACTTTCAAAAAGAGTTGTTTCTGCTTGCGTTCCAGACACTTTAATATACGGTTTCACACTTTCTTCTAAAATACTTCGATACTGCTCTAGTTCTTTCGGTAATTGAAGCTGATACGTATTCTTCATTTCTTCTGCCTCCCTTTAAAGATAAATAATAAATGCCTACCTCAATTATATTGCAAAAGATGGTTTCATTAAAAAAAGCTAAAAATCCGTTTTAACTCTCATTTTTTGCGCACTGGGCGGACAAAGTAAATTATGTTCTGAGACCTTTTTATTAATAGTTGTAATTAACATAGCTGCTTCTGCATTATCCGTTAGTTCTTTTAAATTTTCTTTTAGATGATCTATTTCCTTTGAAAGTTCAATCCACCTAGGCAAAACATGATTATTTTTCAAAGTTCTATAAAGTTGCTTGTCAGGATTATACGAAAGATCTTTATCAAGATTAAGAGGTTTCCCTTTCCCAGGTAAATCATTAAACGCTCCTGTCTTTTCTGCCTGTTTAACGATAGAACTAATATGATCCTCATACGTGAACGACCAAACTTTTTCATCTTTAACTAAAATTTCTTGTTTTTTAAGTTTTTTATCTAGCTCATCTTGATTCATAGATTCTCTCTCCTTTTTATTTTATAGTGTGGTTTTTGTATGTTTTAATGCTCTCAATCCATCAAACAACTTTTCTCGCCACCAAACACTGTCATGACCGCCTTGAAACTCTTCATAAGTCTTTGGTATCCCTTATCTTTTAAAGCTCTATATAAGCGCTTATTAGCCGTTAAAAGAGGTTCGTTTTCAAGTTGTCCTGCTGCCAAATAAAAATGAGGTTGAGACGTATTAGGATTTATAGATGTAATTTGATTTTCAATCCACGGAATTTTATTTTCAAAGCCATCCTTTTTCCAATGTACGGATCCAGACATTGACAACACATTCCCGAAAATATGTGGATTTTGAAGAGCTGCATAAAAAGCTGCTAAGCCACCGAGACTGAAACCGGCAATTGTTGTATTCCTCTCTTCTTGATATACGTGATACTTAGCTTGAATCGACGGAAGTAATTCCTCCGTTAAAAATGTATTCATTTTATCGTTATAGGTTAGCTCTTCTAGCCGATCAACAGGATCTATAGCAACAGCTATACAAGACGGAATTTCTTTTTTATAAATTAAATAATTGAGTGTTCTTGTGATTGAAAGGTCTTTAATAAAAGAATTCCCATCAAATACAATGAGAAGTTCATGAAGGTGTGAAGTTTGAGAATAATTATGAGGAGTATAAATATGAATCTTACGTGTATTATTTAAAGTTGAACTATAGAAAGAATATGTTTCAATTTCTCCAGATAGATAATGATTAGAAGAAAATCGACTATCATACGGCACTTTCATATCTATTTCTAACACGGATGCTTTATTGGCATCTTCTCCAAATACATTTCCATTAAATCGGTCTAGTCGGTACTGCTCACTACGCTTTATCCAATCATTTTCGAAAAAATCATTTACTGAAAAATAGTAAGTTGAAATAAAACGCTTATCCGTTCTAAACGTTCGATACCAAATATCTGTATGTAACAACCTTTGCAATTGATTTACAGACAGATCCCAACCAGGAAAACTACCGAATACATAAACGTTTTCAGTTTTTCGGTCCCCTAACCATATATACGTTATAAGCTTATACCGATTATCTACTGGACACTGTTCTATTAATGGCGTATTATTTGACTTTATTTCATGCAAAAAAGTATAAAAAGCTTTCTCGTTTCCGTTTTTCAATTGATTATTAAGTTCCTCTAACTTTGGACTAATTATTGAAGTCATCCATCTTCCTCCTTTGTATTTCTTTTCACTAGATTGCTTTTATAAAATTTAAGATTAGGATGTTGTGTATTTAGATGAGTTATTTATTAGAAAGTTTATCAATTTCCTGAATAGAAAGCTCCAACGCTTTTATCCGTCTTGTTAAAAGCGTTCTTTGAGGACTACCATCTTTAGACTTATCATAGGCTCTCTCAATTGATGGGAGCAAACCAGCAAGGACATTACGAGCTTCTGCTAACTCTTCTTGGCTATACCCATGACTTTCTTGATTCCACACGTTCTCTAACACTGCTAGCCCTATGCAAACGGCTTTAAGCCTTTTTTTTACTAAGGTAGTATTTGCTCCTTTTTGAGTCATCTGCGAAAAAGCATTTTCAAGTTTACGAATTGTCGATTGTAAAGATTTTATTGATTCCAATTTATCTATATTTGACACGTTTTCCATGTTAGTGCTGTCCCTTCTGCGTTTCTAATTTATTTTGTTTAATGTTTGATAAAATCGTTAAGAACTTGATTTCACTCGAAATATTTTAACATAAATAACTATATTCAAGTTGGAGAATAACTTAAAGGAAAACGGATACTAAACTTATTCTCCCTCCCTTACATCATTCTATATGTACTTCTTTCTTCTCATTAGAATTCCTATATAAGCAAGTTGGAAATATTGTATATTTTATGAACTAAAAAACGCACAAGCTATTTAACCTGTGCGTTTTCGTCTTTATTCAGTAAGGTAGTAACGTAACAGTTTCCGAACCTTCTCATAATTCATGAAATCTCTATACAAAATGGGATACTTTACAATTTCTGTTTCAAGAAAACAATATTGCGGAAACCATTCGAAAAACGATTTTCGTAGCCACTTAATTTGCTGAAACGTAATATTCTCTTCGTTTTCATTTAGTACAGAATTTAAAGTTGCTGCTGTATGCATCCAATAATAATTTAAATCAGCGTTTATACAGTCCTCATCTGTAAATTTACTTTTTAAGTCTCGCTGCAATTTTCCTGTAGCACGAGACGGAAACGGTTTAAATAGTGGACTATGCATTTTCTGCAATTCATTAAAAATAACTTCTTTTCCTAATACCAACGTTCTACTCCTTTATTTCTCCATCCAATTCAATAAATTTTCATAATGATTATGAGCATCTTTATAGCCAAGATTATATAAATTAACGAGCTTTTCTTTATTTCTTTCTATTCCGCTTATAGGAAGCTGTGCGCTTGGCTGAATTACATAAAAATTATCTTTTTGTTCGTTGTGATTCATATAAGATACAGTTTCATTATAAAAACGATAATGTTCTACTAAATGCTCTGCGATTTTTGGATATCTTCTATATAAAATTTTAGCTAGTCCAGAAAATTTATTACGCTGCTTCTCGTATCCTTCTGGCTTTGTCATTATAACAACGTTTTTTAAATAACCATCATTTTGCGCTTTAAAAACTGGAATAGGATCTATAATCCCTCCATCTAACAATTTTCGATCATCATATTCTACAGCAGGTGCTATAAACGGCACAGAGCTTGATGCACGAATAATTTTTAAAATATCATTTCCATGTTCTGTTTTATTATAGTAAACTGCCTGTCCTGATTCGCAATCAGTCGTTCCGATTACAAACTGTTCATTTGAATTTAGGAAAGTTTGAAAATCAAACGGTACAATTTTGTTTGGTACTTCATCAAATAAAAAATCCATTCCAAATAATTCACGTTTTTGAATTAAGTTTCGATAAGATATATACCTGTGATCTGCTACTAGCTCTGTATTTACTTTCTTATTTCTTCCTTTTTGACGCGACAAATATGTTGCTCCCATACACGCTCCAGCGGATACACCGACTACATACGGAAAGAATAAGTCCCTTTCCATAAAATATTCGAGTACTCCTGCAGTATATAACCCTTTCATTCCGCCACCTTCTAATACTAAACCGATATTTTTCATGCTATATCCCTCTGCTTCTGTTTTCTTAATTATATGTTAGCATAAGATTTTAGGATGAGGTTATATAAATTGGTTGCAATAATAACAAAAAACTATTGAAGCAATGTCATAATCTATTAGTCATTCGCATGGTACAATATAAGAAACTCATTCCACATATTATAAAGGAGGAATTTCATATGGGTTTATTTAGTGGTATTTTAGGAAATGCATCAAGTGCGAGTACAGAAAGCGTTGAACGTGATTTAGAAAAGATTATGCTAGATGATGAAAAAGTTGAGCATGCTTATAAATTAATTCGTGATTTAATCGTATTTACAAATCGTCGTCTTATTTTAGTAGATAAACAAGGAATATCAGGTAAAAAAACAGAGTATCATTCTATTCCTTATAAAAGCATTACACAATTTAGCATTGAAACAGCTGGGCATTTTGATTTAGATGCAGAGCTTAAAATTTGGGTATCTAGTATGGATGATCCAATTACGAAAGAATTTAAAGGTGACGATAGTATTTTAAGCATTCAAAAAGCGTTAGTAACATATACGACGAAATAGTTCATTTTTGTATATTTATTCGAATTCAAAATTACTAACCCGAACTTTTTGGAAGAATATACATTTAAATTGTATATTTAATCTAAAACAGTACAAAAAGGTAAAGCATTTAAAATGTGCTTTACCTTTCTTTTTTATAATAAATTAAAGTTGCTTTATCATTTAATTTCTTTTTAAATTCCGTTCTTATATATCCCATCTTTTCGTATAGAAAACAATTTCGCTCTTCCTCTAAAATTGTAGCAAGCTCCCAAGTCGTTATTTCAGGAAACATCTCCTCGATTAAAATTAATACTTTTTGAGCAATTCCGTTCCCTTGATAGTTTGGAATAATAAACATCGGGCTGATCCAAAATTTAGATGCCCCTTCTTTACGTGATATACATATCGCTCCGACAAGATTCGTGTTTACGAAAATTTTATAAAATCCACCGTCCAGATTATTTATTCTTGAAATTGTTTTTTCAATAAGTTCATTTGCCGGACTTGTTTCATAGTCCTTATACTTTTCTAATAATGAACTAAATGATTCTACTTGCATTTGAAATATAATCTCTGCATCAATTTCTGTCGCCTTCTCTAATGTTACCAATTTAAACGCTCTCTTAAAGAAGTAATATGAGCTGTATGATGACGACCGTGCCATGCATATAGTCCAATTGCAGCAGCAAGTTTTGTTTCTCCTGATTCAGGATGATTAAATGTCTTTTCTAAATCTGCTGGTTCTAAAGAATATAATAAGTTAACCCATCTTTTATGTAATGAATCTAGCATTACAAGTGAAACATCTACTGGTAATTTTGAGTCAGGTAGCTCTGCCCATTTTTCTTCTTTGTACGGTTTAATAGTTGGATTCTTTTCTGTCAGTGCTAATTTAAAGCGTATATAGCTATTCATATGACTATCAACAACATGATGAACAACTTGACGAACAGTCCATCCACCGACGCGATACGGTGTATCTAACTGCTTCTGATCTAAATTTTTTATCGCTCTTGCTAGTTCATTAGGTAAATCCTCAATTTCTTGAATCCATTTATCAATTATTTCTTCTGTAATAGTTCCTACATAAGTAAATTGACCTATTGGATAACGTAAATCCTTCATGTACATGTCCCTCCCTATTATCTTTAACCCTTAGCGGTCCTCCAAATATAATGTACGAAATTTACGTTTTCCCCGTTTAAATCTACAGTAGTTGTCTCCGCTTCCTTTTCACGAGAAAATCCGTTCTTTTCTAATACAATTTGTGAAGCTATGTTATTTGTTGTTGTCATAGCATGTATTTCATTAATTTCATAGACTCTTGCTTGAGCCAAAATCAATTTTACAGATGCTGCTGCAACTCCTTTTTTAGTAAACTTCTCTCCAACTCGGTAGCCTAACGACCCAATTCGTTTTTCCTTATCTACATCAACTAAATTGATACGTCCTACAATTTCTTTTTCTGTATTACGTATGAGATGAAAATAAGAAATCCCCTCAGTTTGTTCTTTTAATAGTTCGTCAAGTTGCTTTTGAAAGTATTCATACACGTAATAATTAGAGCCACGACTTGGTACCATTGTTTCAAAAAATGATTTGTTCGTTAGTTCAAAGTTAAATAAATCTTCAGCGTCTTGATTCTTTAATTGTTCTATGTATATTTTCATCCCGTTTACCCCTTCTTGATTTACTAACTGTTATACATTCTTTTTTAACCGATAATTTTCCTGCTATTTCTTTCGCATCAGTAATACAGCGAGTAGCACTTTCGGATGAAATAGGTGAAATGGACTACGAATTAAATTCATCACTCTTACTAATCGAATATAAACGTCAGAGTCACTTGCAGATAGTTGATATATTTGTTTCGTATACCATAGCTGAAATTTTTGCTTTATCGTTAATTTTCTTTTTAGCTGAGGATGACGTGATATTTCCGTTGTAGTCATTTCCCAAGGAGTTTGTATGATATTAGCAGTTTCTTTATAAAACTGCTGTGTAAATGCTTTATCAAGCCTTTGTCTCCGTTGTAAAAGCAACTGCAATCGGTGAGCTTCCATAGCCGCAACTGAAACTCCTTGCCCGAAAACGGGATCAAAACGACATTGTGCATCTCCGACTACTAACAAGCCTTCTGGTAAATGATTAACTAAATCAAATCGCCGACGTACTTGATAAGGAATTTTGTACGTTTTGATATCTGAAATTGCCTCCGCTTTGTTTAGAAAATCTGTCACGTTAGGGATTGATAGATTTTCAGCGAAATCATAAAACTCATCATCTGTTTGTGGTGCTTTCTCATTTGCGTATCCACTGAAAGTAACAAAATAACGATTATCCTCAATCGTTTGAATAAGTACACCATACGGATTGTCCGGGAAACTTGGAGACATCAGCATATTACAGCAGTCTAATTTCTCATTTTCTTTGAGTTTAAACATTTTAGTTGCGTAGAATAAATCGATACGCACTTTCTCTTCTTGCACTTCGATATTGTATTCACGTAACCACGCTATACTTTTTGAACCGAATCCACTCGCATCAACAACAATATCTGCTTGAATTTCTTCTTGCATGCCAGTCTCTAAACATTTAGCTTTTACTCCACATACTTTGTTAAGCTTTCCATCTACTAATAACCCTTCAACCAATGTTCCAAACTGAGTTGTAATATTTGAAATTTGATGTATTCGTCTTTGAATATGCCATTCAATCAAAAGCCTACTTTGTTGAATCATATGCACTTCTCCTATGAATGGCTGTTTCCATAAACCAAATTGATTCCATTTTATATCACGAGTAAAGTTATTTACGATGCTGCCTGCTTCTATTAATTCATTAGTAATAGTAGGAAACAATTCCTCGATTGCATTTTCTCCGCCTTTTAATAACACATGAGGATGATTACTTTGTGGAACTCTTTTTCTCAAAGCTTTTCCATCCCATCTTTCACCGACTTCTATAATGATTACTTCTTTAAAAGAAGTTGATAATGCTTTTGCTGCGAGTTTTCCTGCTATACTTCCGCCAATAACGATAGCCTTATTAAACATATTTTCCCCCTTAATGAAAAAAGATCCTGCCTTGTATGAATGAAACAGGATCTAAACGAAGAATTACGAAATTAAAACACATGAGTAAATTGCAACGTTAAAATTAAAATACCTAATCCCCATACGTAATACGCGAATACTTTTAAGGAGTGACGTTTTAAATATTGAATCATCCATGAAACAGCTATGTAACCAAAAAACGCTGCTGATAACGTGCCGACAATTAAAGATGTACTAGAAATAGATTCTGCTTTCCCTTGATAAACATCTACAAATTGCAAAATGATAGCTCCAACAATGGCTGGAGTTGATAATAAAAAAGAAAAGTAAGCAGCCGTTTCACGGTCTAGCTTCCTCCATAATGCAGCCACGATTGTCATACCAGAACGGGAAATTGCCGGAAAAATAGCAGCCGCTTGAAATGAACCGATGATAAATGCATCTTTATATGTAATGTCATCCATTTTTTTACGACCATTTTTTTGTTTATCGGCCATATAGAGAAAGAAACCTGTCACTAAAAACTCCCATCCAATGGTAATACCTGTTTTTGAAATATCTTCAAAGAAGTCTTTAAATAACAATCCGATTACAACTGCAGGTATCGTCCCAACAATAAGTAATAACATTAGTTTTGAAAATGGATTTTTAATTAAGTATATAAATTCTTTTTTGTAATAAATAAACACTGCAAGCAAAGTCC
Organism: Bacillus sp. RC252; assembly: GCF_044909215.1. Lineage (NCBI taxonomy): Bacteria > Bacillati > Bacillota > Bacilli > Caryophanales > Bacillaceae > Bacillus > Bacillus sp. RC252. Next base: position 104,893 of record NZ_JBIYDV010000014.1, read on the forward strand.
CGATATGCAGCATCGTATCTAAAAATAATCCAGCTTCATCTAATTGAAACAAATGCCTTCCTAAATAAAGATGTCCTGTACTACTAATCGGCAAAAACTCTGTTAAACCTTGTATTATCCCTAATATAAAAGCTTCTAACCAATTCATGATGGTCCCCTTTCTCGTTTGCTTGTACCAATATATGAAGGTTCAATTTTCGATATGAAAAAAACTATTTTTCTCTATGAATTTACTTTTATTTCATGGATATATATGTAAAAAGGAGTAAGGAGGGTTACTATGTGGCAACATACGAAATTCGGCAATGTATTACTGTGGGCAGGACCTATCCTTGTGTTTATAGGGTTATGTATGACAAATGTTATTTCAGATATTCCTTTTTTTGAAGGAAAGCATAAAACGCTTGGAATTATAATTTTATTTATAGGGCTTTTCTGTTTAATTGCTGCTAATCATTTTAAAAAAGGAGAAAGAAATGAAGAATGAAACACAAAAAAACAATCCTAGTATATGTGCTAGGATTGTTTTTTTTACTTATTTATAAAACACTTTATCAACGTTATATTTCGCTTTGTACTTATTAATGATGTAAGTTTCGTAAATTTCTCTTTCAGTTGGATCTTCTACGATACATGCATCGATACGGTATACTTCATCACGATTATTTTTGATTGGTGAAACATTATCTTCAAAATGCTTTTTAATACGTTGTCTAATTTTACGAGCTTTACCTACGAAAAGAAGTTCGTCATTAATATTGTAAAACATAAAAATGCCGCCTTTATCTCTAGGGAACAAGTGGAAATCGATAAAACCGTTAATTGGAGTAATTAATGGCTCGTCTCCTTTAATAACTTGGTTACGTTCAGTAATTGAAACATCAGCTTCAGGAATATTAATTTTAATCAAGTTCATTCACGTCCTCTTTTATTATAAAGATAAATAATAGCATAAGTATGTAAGAAAAGCTATGTTAAGAGAGATATTTCATTTTATAATTCAAATATTATAGGTATATCATGTAAACTTTTTCTCCAAATCATATGATCGTTTGATTCGCCCCAATAATCCTTCAGCATATAACTAGGTTTTCCAAACTTTTTTGTCCATATACTTTGTGCTTTTTTGTATCCGCTATCTAAACAGCATTCGGTTCTTCCTCTGCTAAGTAATGTAAGATACATTGTATTTAGTAGTAAACTCCCTATACCTTTTCTTTGATACTCCGGAAGTATAAATACAGTTCCTATTTCATACAAATCCTTAAGTGCACCGTCTGTACAACTATTAATCAATGTACTTGCTGGACCGATTTCAATCGTTCCAATGATTTTATCGTTACTTGTATCTATTGCTAATAAAAAGTAACGACTTTCTCCATTACTATCAAAATCATTTTTCAAATATTGCTTTTTCGTGTTAAGTTCATTTTCTATGTCATCTAATAATTGGGATAACCCTTCATTTTTATATGTATTCGTAATAACTATACGGAAAAACAAGTATAGTTCATCTATATCATCCGAATTCGGCCTTCTAATTTCAACGTTATACATGGCTTACATCTCCAATCTTTGAAAATATATGAGAAAGTGTATTCGTTCAAAAAGATTTTATACAATTGTTAAGACCATGCTTTATATACTCTATTCATTATTATTCTACACAGCTCTGCATAGATCCAGCAGTATAGAAAACTCAGTATAAATATTAATGTAATAACTTTTATATCCATAGTCGTATGAATAGTAGGACCAAGTACAGGAAAGCGGAATATATCGAGAATGATCATAATTCCTATAAGTAGACATATCGCTGAGAAGGAAATTACCCAAATCCTCCTCTTGAATTGTAAAAAGGATACTCCTAACGCTATACCTAATAATCCTGTAGTAAAGGGAAAGACAATTAGTTCACTTGGCTCAATAATGAATAATAGGAAAATAGTAAGAATGTAAGAAAGTACTCCCTCACGAATAGAATAACAAATAGCCAGAAAAATCGGTAGCGTCGCGAAAGGACTAATAAATAACCCAATTCCAGGGATTAAGTTCCCCGCAGATTGAAAAATAGCAACAAGTGAACCGAGTAATGCTGTAATGATTAACCTACTTGCAGGCGTCACCTTTCTTTTATGAACAAAATTCGCATCCTGCTCTATCATCCATTGATACCAATAGCTTCTAAAGCGATTCATCAAATTCCCCCCTAAAGAGACCTAATTCACCACTTTCTATTTTTATTCATATACTTATTGGTTATGTTTTACTTTCCGCTTTCTGCTTGTTAGGAATCACTATACAATAGATGTTTATCCATAGAAGTTTTTTTAAGAGGCGCTAAGTCGTGCGTTTGAAAAAGTATGAATTCCATATATTTTTAGACTAAGAGTTTATACTGTATCATGGAACAATTTCAAAAATAGTACCTTTGTTAAAATCCGTTACTTTCATAGATCCATAAACCCCTAAATATAATCTAGTTTGATCTCCGTTTGTTCCCAAGCTCATATAATAAGCTGCTTGAGCACCAAAATCATAATTGGTTTCAATAACATGAAAATCATTACGTTTCCCGTCTAGAGCTGCTCTAGTAAAAGCTAACACTCCCTTTACTGGAGATTGAAATTCTTCTTTCTTAGCAAGATCAGTAAACACGATACTACCAGTTAAACTAGGAATTGTAGTTCCCATATATGGTTGTACTCCTGTAAGTGAGGTTCCTCCAAACTTATCTGCTCTGGAATCTTTATGAAAATAACTAATTAGGGGCTGTATGCGCCTCACTGATGTTTCTATTGTTTCATTATAATAAGCCATTGTTCTCTCATCCAAAGTAGGATTCTCAGAACAGTGCCTTATAAAAGAAGTAGGAAATTCTCCTTCCCATCCTCGCCAACCAAAATTAATAAATCCATCTTGATTGGGAGTGGATCTCATTAAATGCGTTTGAACAAGTTCGGTAACCGGTATGGGTTTATAATGAACAAACGAAAAAATAGACTCTACAATATCCTGCCCGACATTTCCAGCATATTTGATATATTGATTATAAAACCTTTGAAATGAAATACCTGTTATATTCCGAACTCCTTTCGCAATTACTGTAAGTGTTTCTTGTATAGATAAAGGAAACTCATTAAAGCGTGTAACTACTGGAGGGTTATTTATGAATGTATTTTTACTTACATCAATTTCAATTATTTTGCCCGCTATTTCTAAATCATCCTGGCTTAAATTAAATGGATCATAACCCGATCCACCATCTCCATTTGTAAAAACAAGTTTTCCACTCTCAGGTGAAAAGTTTAAACTATTGACTCCGTTATGATTAAAAAAGGGCCTTCTTATGTTAAGTAATGTCCGCCGTTTTTGAGGTTGACTATGTGATTGTAAAATCCATTCCTCAACCGTATCAATATGATCATATTGAGTATCTCTATTTACCCACTTTAAGTTTAAAGTTTTCGGATCACACGGATTAGGTTTAAAAGGCTCAGAAAGGGCACCCGGACCTTGAGTGCCAGCTACTGAATAATGAAGGTAAAATAAACCGTTTTGATAAAATTGTGGATGAAACGCTAGTCCTAGCAATCCGCGTTCATCATAACCGCTACTAGAGACACCTTCTTCAAACGTGCCTAATTTGATAATTCGCGGGCGAATATCTAAAAAATTCCTTATAACTCCGTCTCCTATGTAAAAGATTTCTCCTACCTGGGTTGCAATAAATAACCTTTCAATTGAGTCACCTGGTAGTATAGTTGTTTTCAAAACAGTAGGTAAATTGAACTTACTTGCAATGGGCCGTAAACTAACCTTAACTTTTGTCAACTCACTTTACACCCCTTTAATTGCGTTTTATTAAAAGAGTATGATTAAAACTGTTCGATTAGTATTCAATTAGGGACTAGGGAATTGGATACTAGTTCTGACTGCGCTGCTTTTCCTGCTTCTCCATATAACTACGCATCCGTCGCATATATTCAGGTGCGTCCATTCGATTCCCTGCGATCATTTCAATAATACAGAGTCTTTTGGCGCTTTCCTTTTCAGCATGGATTATAGCCTGATCAAGCTCTCCATAGGTCCGGACCGTAACGGTAAACGCGTTACCTCCAAAAGCTTCGGCCAGCTTGGTGTAAGACCATTGAGGGATTTCGTTGTACTTTTGATCCTCTGTTTTGACATTTAAATATCTCTCGATTGTATAACCATCGTTGTTCAAAACAAAGATTATAGGCTTGCAGCCGTAATAGAGCATAGAACTGATTTCCTGTACCGTTAGCTGCAGGGCACCGTCACCTGTAAACACCAATACTCGGCGTTCCGGCGCGGCCATAATAGCACCAAACGCCGAAGGGATTGCGTAACCGATGGACTGCCATCCACCTTGTCCAATATATGTTACATTGCCCGGCAGTCTTATCTCTCCCATTCCGTAATAAAGCGTTCCGGTCTCGGCGATTACAATATCCTCCTCTTTCAGCATGCGCTGAAAACGTGGATAATAGCCGTCCGCCATTAGAGGTCCGTCGGCAATAGTTGTGAATTGCTCATAAGGGAATGACAATTTTTTTGTCAAACCTTTGCCCGTATAACTCAACTTCTGCACAGCAAGTAGCATGTCGGCTGCAAGAACATTCGGATATTCCGCCTCAGCGATTTTAACTATATCTGGTTGAATATTGACAGTTATCAGTGGGTTCAGCTTTGCGGTAAAACTTGCGGTGTTTGTATCCGCCCATACCATACCAATCGCAATGATACAATCTGCATTCTCCACTGTACTTTGGACTTCAGTCCTCCCGAAAGAGCCTAAATACATTCCGATATAATTTGGATGGTTCTCGTCGAATCCGCCCTTCCCGTACATCATCGTTACAACAGGCACATTCATTGCATCGGCTAGCTGCCGAGTCGCTGTCTGAAGGCCGAATCGCATCGTTTTCACATCCACCAAGATAACTGGTCGGTGGGAACGTTCCAAAAGCAGACGGACATGATTCACTGCAGCCTGAAGGGTATTCGGGTTGGATGTTGGACGTGGTGGTGCCGGTTCTGTCCAGACTTTAATCGGCTTGGTCACTAAATCATTAGCCACAACCAGGTATACCGGCTTTTTCTTTTCCTTAGCAATGCGAATCGCAGTCTGAATCTCAATCTTGGCATTTTCTGGTGTAAGCACGGCAGTATAAGCCGTTATCTGCTCATACACCTTGCGAAAGATGTCAAAATTTCCATCCATTAAGGTGTGGTGCATCAGCTTATGCTCTTTTTGATCCTTCTCAGGAGGGGCACCCACAATGTGTATTATTGGCACATGCTCGCTGTTGGCTCCCGCTATCGCATTGCATGCGCTGAGCTCCCCGACCCCAAATGTCGTAATAAGAGCCGATATTCCTTTGATTCTTGCATAGCCATCTGCAGCGTAGCCCGAGTTTAGTTCATTTCGTCCTTCTATAAAACGGATGCCGTTATAACACTCCAAAGTATCAAGAAGTGTAAAATTATAGTCCCCTGCGACACCAAAAATTTCGGTTATGCCCTCCAGTTTCAGGCAATCGAACAAATACTGGCCAACCGTTTTTTGAGCAGGTCCCCTTTGTAAACCAAAGCTGCCCGTATTAATCATGTTGTCCATCGCTTGCTCACTCCTTATCTATTTCTTTATAGTACCCTTTTTGATAATTCCCTTTAATTAAACCGGTTATCCGTTGTGCAACAATTAATGGAGAAGATTTTTGTACAACCATATATTACAACTACATTCTTCGTATTTTATATATCATCAATAAAGAGTTCAGAAAACCCATAAATAAAAAAACGAGTGCTGTGAAGAAACGCACTCATTGAAAGGAATTTACCATTCTCGACGATTATCGCGATCACAGTCACGATCATGATTACGTCTGCGACGGCATTCATCACAATCGCAGTCACGGTCACGTCTACAACGACGGTCATCACAATCTCTATGTCTGCGTCTGCAGAACATTAAATCATCCCAAAATCTATCACAATCTCGGTCACGTCTGAAATTACCATTACATCCCATAAATATAATTACCTCCTCTTAACTCTTGGATTCATCATATTCTATGCTAAAAAACAAAAACAGCTTGTTTACTAGTCTATTTTCTGCATTTTAAAGTAATAATATTATTATCTAATCTTTAAATTTCAAATAGAACCTTAAAAATGATAAAAACCCACGAAGAAAATGAATTTTCACCGTGGGTTTTAGTTATTTAAATGGACTTTCGGGACACCTAACTCAAGAAGCATCCGCACCTTCAAACTGACTATTATAAAGCGAAGCATAGAAACCATCAGCTTTTAATAACTCTTCATGATTACCTTGTTCTACAATATCCCCGTCTTTCATGACAAGGATTAAATCTGCATCACGTATTGTTGATAATCTATGAGCGATAATGAAGCTTGTTCTACCTTCCATAAGGTTTTCCATCGCTTTTTGAATCAGTACTTCTGTACGAGTATCAATGGAGCTTGTTGCTTCATCGAGTATTAATATTTTCGGATCCGCTAGAAGGGCGCGTGCAATTGTTAGTAGTTGCTTTTGTCCTTGGGATACGTTGCTTGCTTCTTCGTTTAGTTCCATTTGATATTTATTTGGTAATGTTTTTACGAAGCTGTGAACGTGAGCTGCTTTCGCTGCTTCAATTACTTCTTCGTCTGTAGCATCGAGTCTACCGTAACGTATATTTTCCATGATGGAGCCGTTAAATAGCCAAGTGTCTTGCAGTACCATACCAAACATGTTGCGTAGGTCTTCTCGCGTGAAGTCTTTTATATCGTGACCGTCGATACATATTGCACCGCTATTTATGTCATAGAAACGCATTAACAGTTTTACAATCGTTGTTTTACCAGCTCCGGTTGGTCCGACGATTGCTACTTTTTGTCCAGGTTTAATGTTAGATGAGAAATTATTGATGATGATCTTATCTGGATTGTATCCAAATTGAACATCTTGGAAGGTAACTTCTCCTTGAACTTTTTGCAGCTTCACTGGATTTTCTGCTTCTGGCACTTCCTCTTCTTCTTCTAAAAATTCGAAGACTCTTTCTGCAGCAGCTGCAGTGGATTGAAGTACGTTCGCGATTTGCGCTACTTGAGCGATTGGTTGCGTAAAGCTTCTAACATATTGCACAAAGGCTAAAATGTCTCCAACTGCGATGGTTCTCTTTACCGCAAGCCATCCGCCTAAAATAGATACAGCGACGTAACCGATATTACCGATAAATGTCATAATCGGCATCATCATTCCAGATAAAAATTGAGATTTCCATGCGGAGTGATAAAGGGTATCATTTACCTTTTCGAATTTTTTTACTTCTTCTTCTTCTTTGTTAAAGGCTTTTACGATATTGTGACCACTATAAATTTCTTCGACCTGACCGTTTACGTGTCCTAAATATTCTTGCTGGGATTTGAAGTATTTTTGTGATCGTTTTACGACTGCCATGATGAGAATCATCGATACTGGCAATATTAAAAGCGCCACTAATGTCATTTGCCAGCTGATGGATAACATCATGATAAGTACACCGATGATTGTAATAACGGATGTGATGATTTGCGACATACTTTGGTTTAACGTTTGGCTCACCGTATCTATGTCATTTGTAATTCTCGATAATACTTCGCCGTGCGTTGTTTTATCAAAGTAATTCAGCGGCATACGATTAATTTTTTCGTCGATTTCTTTTCTGAAGTTATAAGATACTTTTTGAGCTACTCCAGAAATAATGTACCCCTGGATAATACCAAACACAGTGCTCAGTATATATAATCCAAGAAGTAAAATAACAATGTTTCCGATATAGGTAAAGTCAATGGCCGCACCGGGTGCTCCTGATACTTTGCTTACGAGTCCTTCGAAAAGTTTTGTTGTCGCATTTCCTAAAATTTTTGGACCAACGATTGTAAAGGCTGCACTACCGATTGCGAAAAGGATAACGACTAAGATTGATAATTTATAGGGCTTCAAGTATTGAAGGAGTTTATTCATCGTTCCTTTGAAGTTTTTTGCCTTCTCAATCTTTCTCATGCCGCCGCCCATAGGACCGCCACCGCCAGGACCAGGACCGCCTTGTTTTCTATTTTCTATTTTTTTATCACTCATGATGACAACTCCTCTCTTGAAAGTTGTGATAAAGCAATTTGCTTATAAACTTCACAGTTTTCCATAAGCTCTTCATGAGTACCAGTTCCAACTATTTTTCCTTCGTCAAGTACAATAATCTTATCGGCATTCATGATTGTGCTGATTCTTTGGGCAATAAGTAAAACAGTACTTCCTGTAATCTCATTGTTTAAAGCTCTGCGCAATGCTGCGTCTGTCTTAAAGTCAAGAGCTGAGAAACTATCATCGAATATGAAGATTTCCGATTTTTTCGTAAGAGCACGTGCAATAGAAAGTCTTTGTTTTTGACCACCGGAAACATTCGTACCACCTTGTGATATTTCTGTACGGAAGCTTTCAGGTTTTTCGTTAATAAACTCCATAGCTTGCGCGATTTCTGCCGCTTTTGCGAGTTCTTCTTCAGTTGCTTCTTTCTTACCGTATTTCAAATTACTCTCGATTGTACCTGAGAATAGAACTCCTTTTTGCGGTACATAACCAATTTTCTCTCTTAATTCCTTCTGAGATACTTCTCTAATATCCGTGCCATCTATTAATATTTGGCCGCTTGTGACATCGTAAAATCGTGGAATTAAGTTGATTAATGTTGATTTACCACTACCTGTACTTCCGATGAAAGCTGTCGTTTCACCAGGTTTTGCAGTAAAGGTGATATTGGAAAGCACATCTTCTTCTGCACCTGGGTATCTAAAGCCAACATTTTTAAATTCAACGTAACCTTTCTTGTCTGAAGCAAATGTTTTCGGCTCTTTTACATCACTAATGGTAATGTCAGTATCTAAAACTTCTGCGATACGTTGTGCGGAAACTGAAGCACGCGGAACCATAATAGATACCATTGAAATCATTAAGAAGGCCATGATGATTTGCATTGTATATTGCATAAATGCCATTAAATCACCAACTTGCATATGTCCCATATCCACTTGGTGTGATCCAACCCAAATAATAAGTACAGTAACGGCATTCATGATAAACATCATCATTGGCATCATAAATGACATTAAACGGCTTACAAATAAATTTGTGTTTGTTAAATCTTGATTTCCTTTTTCAAATTTCTTTTCTTCATGTTTTTGATTATTAAAAGCACGAATAACGAGCATACCTGTTAAAGATTCACGAGTGATTAAGTTAATTTTATCTACTAACTTTTGGATACGCTTAAACCTAGGAATCGCGATGCTAAATAAACCAATGACTAAGCTTAAAATCGCAATTACCGCAACTGCGATAATCCATCCCATTGAAAGATCTGTAGTAAGTACTTTAATAATGCCGCCGATACCTAAAATTGGTGCATAGAATACAATGCGAAGCATCATAACCATAAGTGTTTGAACTTGCTGGATATCATTTGTACTTCTTGTAATTAGAGATGCAGTGGAAAACTTATCAAACTCCGCATTCGAGAAGTTTGTAACTTTCCGGAATACTTTCTTTCTAAGGTCTCTGCCGAGTCCAGCAGCTACTTTTGCAGCAAGTAAACTCACGATAACGGTAGCTGCCATACTTACTAAGGATAAAAGCAGCATTTTCCCGCCGGAAGTAAGAATGAAATTAGATTGAAGCTTATCTATATTGATACCGATCTTTTTATACTCATTCTCAATGAATGAAACGGCTGATTGTGTTACCATGCTGCCTGGCATATTCTTAAACTTTTCATCTGCCTTTTCTTTCATTGCATTGATTTGATCTTGAGGAAGTTTCGCAATGATTGCAAAAGGATCTGTATTTGGCGGAAGCTTCGCTGGTGTTTTGTTGTCACCCGTCGCAGCAGGAGGGAAAGCAGATGCGCCTCCTTTTTCAATTCCTTGTGTAATTAACATTGGTTTCCCAAAGATATTGTTAAGTTCGTTAATTATATTTTTATCTTCTGTATGTAGCTTATAAAGCGGCTCTTTATCAAGCTGTGGATAATCTTTTAAGTCATTTTTTAGTTCACTTTGAGAGAGGTTGTTCTTATCTAAAAGCGCATAGTTGTCAGCTACTTTTTTCTTCTCATTTTCATTCATAAAGAGCGTAAGTTTATCCATTTCACTTTTACGAATAACCTCAGGTACTGCATTTTCTACACCTTTTTGTTGAATCCCTACATTGACAATGTTAGACATATAGTCTGGCAGTGATAGATCACATACTGCCTGCACAGTTAAAAGACATACAACTGCAATGATGGAAGTAACAAATGGTTTTAAATGTTTAATGATCTTTAACATTTAATTCATCTCTCCATTTTCCTTATCTAATTTTTTTAGTTTTTACTCCGTTTCTCTCCTTTATTCTTCGTATTCTCAGTAATTCATTCTAGCAGCTCTTTACGCATTTTCGACCACAGATTAATTTTATGACTATATGAAGATATAATGCAACTTTTAGAGAGAATAGACTTACCTTTGATCAAACATGTTTATAAAACAACATAACGTACAGGAAATCGGCTTTTCTCTTGTCGAAATTTACTTAGCATACAGTGGTCATATATTTTCAAGAATAACGGAAGAATATATAGAAAATGCTACATAAATGTGAAGTTTGATCAACTTAGGGGGGACAACCTTGTTCAATCAGATAGTAAAAGCTGTACCCAATTTATTTACGATTGGAAATTTATTGTGCGGTGTTTTTTCAATTACCATGAATATGAGTGACTATTTGGAAGTAGCCTCCATTTTTATTTTCTTTTCAGCTGTTTTAGATCTCCTTGATGGAAGAATTGCGAGAAAATTAAAAGTGAACAGTGAGTTTGGTGTACAATTGGATTCCTTAGCTGATATTGTTAGTTTCGGAGTTGCGCCTGCACTTCTATTTCATTCGATAGCAACACCATCTATTTTAACTTCTTTGGCATTTATCCTTTTCCCAACGATGGGTGCTTTAAGATTAGCTAAATTTAGTGTAAAACCAACCATTGGATATTTTAAGGGATTACCTATTCCAGCTGCTGGATTACCATTGGCCGGTATGGGATTGTTTTCATATAGCAATGCATGGATTACATTAATCCTCGCTCTCTTAATGGTAAGTCCAATTAGGTTTAAAAAACTTTAATTGGGATCCCGTCTATCGCTTTAATTTCATTTGTGGAACGGTTCGCTAACATCCATCAAGTTGAGGGTTTTGATGTTATTCATCATTTTACGAATGCAGCGATGGGACAGACTTTAAAGAGCTTACCTATTGTAATTGCTCATAATAGATTGTGAAATTGAATAGCCTCCAGTTTTTGAGGCTATTGTTAATATTTCTGATATGTATAAAAAGAAATGATATTCTCCTCTATATTGAACGAATCAACCTTTTTTCTCTAATACCTCAAACGATAAAAATGCACTTCGTTGCTATAAAAGGCAAAAATTTTTCGTTTTGTGGGTTATCTATTTTCTTAGCTTGATAGCGATGTGGTGGTACCTGTTTAAAAGAACTCCTACCTCCCCAAATACTTAGTTACTCCCAAATAACATGACAAAAAGATTAGGAAATCACTCCTAATCTTTTTGTTTATTACTATTCCATTGCCCCAGCAACATCATAATCATTTAAATCTAATTCAATCGGTTGCCCTAACGCAAGTTTAGCAAGTTCTGATCCTAAGTATGGACCTGCTGTTAATCCTGAAGCACCTAATCCGTTCGCAATGAGTATGCCTTCAAAATTAGGTAGTGGTCCAATAACAGGTAAGAACCCTGGTGTAAACGGTCTAAAGCCAACTCTTGTTTCAACCATTGTACCATCTTCTAAACCAGGCGCTACTGTTAACGCTTTATGGAATACTTCATGTAAACCACCAGCTGTTACACGGTGATCGAAACCAGTATCATTCTCATGCGTTGCACCAATTACGACATGGCCATTGTCAAATGTTAAAATATATTGATCGTTCGGCGGCATAACAACTGGCATATTTTCTGTTGCTGTATTTTCCATTTGTAAATGAACAATTTGTCCTTTTTGGAACGTAACTAAGAAATTAATTCCTAATGGGTTCAAGATTTCGTTCGCCCATGCGCCTGCAGTTACCATTACCTTTTCCGCTACAATTGTTTCGTCGTTTACTTTAACTCCCGTAATATGATTCCCTTCACGGACTAATACTGCATCACCTTTTATGAAAGTTGCACCATGTTTTTTCGCAGCGCTTATTAATGCGTTGCGTAATAATCTTCCATTTACTCGTGCAGCGCCACTAATATGAACAGAACTATATTCTTCCGATAATGCTGGGAATAATTTTTTCGTTTCTTCAGCTGATAAGCGAGTGATTTCACCAATCTCCGGTGCATCTTCACGGCGTTTATACGCTCTCTCTTCCATTTGATCTAGTTTTTTCTCATCAGTATGTAAACTAATTGCACCTACACGGTTGTAACCTGTATCCGTTTCACCGTCTTCTTCTAATTGCTGAATTAACGAAGAATAGTAACGTGCACCGCCTTTAACGATTTTATACCATGCTTTATTACGACGTTGCGACAGCCAAGGACAGACAATACCTGCTGCTGCGTCAGTTGCTTGACCTAACTCTTGACGATCTACAATAGTAACCTTCGCACCAGCCTTAGCAAGATGATAAGCAGTAGATGCTCCTAAAATTCCAGCTCCAACTACAATATACGATTTCATTTCAAACACCTTTTCTCTTTTGCTAATTATTTAAATATAAGAACATACTTTAGTATACTGAAAGGAATCCTTTTTTCAATGTGTTCAACGTAATTAATTGTTGCATCATTGTGACGTTCCTAATCGTTATTTTTTCTTCTTACGGAATAATTCAATTGTTTTATAGCCTTGTGAAAGGATTTCAATCATTTTCTCAAGACGTTTTTCACGTGTTTTTTCTTGTTTTACAGAAAATAAATTACGTGCCCAATCTTTTTGATATCCAGGAGTTAAACTTTGATAAAATTTAAGTTCAGTGGGATGATTAGCCAATAATGCTTCCACATCTTGAATTCGATCAGCATAATCAGCAACACATTGACTTGCAGCAGGCGTTTTCTTTGCTTTTTTCTTTTCACGTTTTAAACCAACAACAGTGAAAACGTCATCCATACTTACCATTCGCGCAAATTTAATATCACTATTTCCTACATATCCATCTTCTCCAACATTTAACGCTGGAAACATTTCATCACGATGAATAAAAGTACTGTAACGAGCATTACCTTTTTTCGGATAAGCAAAAAAGACATAACCTTTCTCAAGTAACAACTCTTCATTTTTAATAATGAAATTTGTATGCTCTACCATCTCATCAAGCGTTTCTACAAAAATAAAAACAGCATCATGCTCTTTAGAAAATGTAGTTGGTTTATCTCCAAACACTTCATAATCGTTCGGTTCGTTAATAACCACCATATTCGTATACTTATTAAGTTTCAATTTATCGATAACTGACATAATAATCTTCCTCTACATTCAATATTCATTTTATATATTTTTTATACTGTTCTAGTGTATTATATCTATTAAGAAAATCAAACTTTAAATCGTATCATTCTGTTTCAAAAGAACACAATATTCTACTTAAAGGAATGATTTTATGCCGTATGTAATCCGAGATGAAGGACTAGTTTTGCAAGGAGACAATGGAAAAGAACCCGTTTTTCATACGTATGAAGAGGCTGCAGAAACGTTAAAAACATTAACTATACCGCAGTTTCCAAAACATATTAGAAGAAAACCTTTTAAACCAAAAATCATAAAAATAGCCGATTCTGAATAAGAACCGGCTATTTGTTTAGTCATAACTTAATAGCAAATAAAGTATATAAAAGCGCTTTATATTGATTTTCTGTAATTTCACGCTTAGTTTTTTCTCCATAAATGATTTCAGTTAAACTAGTATCCGTTAAAGAGACATGACCAGAGTTCGTCAACTTTACTGCAATGGGTCCTTTATTGAAAATAGATTTCTCATCTTCTATTACTCTTTTTTGAACATCATTTACTACTGCCTCATCAATCATACGATTATAAAAAGCATGACAAACTTTCCATTCTCCATCAACATCTATTCTTTCTAGAACATAGTTTCCTTTACTCGTATCTTTTTGTCTTACTCGATACGAACCGTTTTTAGAAGAAACAAGTTCGCCAGTAAACGATACTGGCACAAGAGGTACTAATGAAGCAATACCTACATCAATTAAGTACCTTACGTTTTCATAATTTAAAATAATTGTTATATGCCCCTCTTCAAGTGCCCAAGCGTTTATATCATTTTTATATACGGTACCTAGTGCGAGTTGTACATCATAACCACTATCTTTTAAAAAATAGTAAAAAAGAGTATTTAATTCATAACAAAGTCCGCCGCGGGATCTAGTTAAAATTTTTTCTTGTAAGTTTTTCATAGAAATTGTATTCGCATTACTTGCTATTACATCTAAATTCTCAAACGGGATTGTGTGGGCAAATGCAAAGAGTATTGTACTTAATTCTTCAAATTTTATTTCAGTACGTTTTTCAAGGTTTAATCTTGTGAAAAGTTGATCTTGTAACTTTGTCATATTCAGCACCCCTTAATAAGTTATAAATTAAAATAATATATGCTGATTGTAAATTTGAAGGGATATAGTAACAATCTACATTTGCAGTTACTGTACCGGTACAAAATTTAAATTTGAAAAACATATTTATATAAAAATACAAATAAGAGGCACCTTCATGGATGCCTCTTTCGAAATACATTTTATATCTTTATTTCAATGAGCTTAACTTTTCAATTGCTTGTTGCTCAGTTGCTAAGAAAAAAATATCCTTACCTTTGTTACATTCATAAATGAAATCTTTTAAGCTTTTACTAGCGTACATAGAAAAATCCCCGACGATAGCAATTTTCACGCTGTAATTAATAAACTTTTGAAGAATATCACCCGCAAGACGTGTTTTTAAGTCAAAGAAACTTTCACTTATTAATGATTTATTGATAACAATCCACTTCGAATCCGCTTCATATTGAACTGTTGCCATGAAATCTAATGCAGATTGAACGTCCGATATTAATACTGTATCGTTTCTGACGACCGCAATATTTATTCCGTCAATTACTACTTTCTTTATTTCCATAGTCTCACTCCTCTATAATTTATAAAGTATATATTAAACATGCTGTGTAGATCTTCATTAACACACATAAATGATTTGCCCCTGGCTCAATATCATCGTAAATAATTATTGTTTTAAAACTTCTCATACGGTCAATGAAATTAAGGGTAATCTATCTTTTTACTATTTTTGAAAATTCATCTCTCCACAATAACTTAATAAATTATCAAAAGAAGTAATCTCGGCATATGGTTTTGTGTCGGTATTATTCTTAATCATATTAGGATTGAACCATATGCCCTTTATATTTGCATTTTGACAACCAGCAATATCCTTTTCTAAGTCATCTCCAACAAATAATACATCTTCTGATTGTACATTTAGCTTATTTAATGCTAATTCAAATATGCGTTTGTCAGGTTTACTAAATCCCGCTTCTTCAGAAATAATGATTGTATCAAAATAACGATTCAAATTCGTGTTAATTATTTTTGCTTTTTGCCTCTGAGTTGAGCCATTTGTTATAATTCCAACTTTAATATGTGACTTTATAGTATTTATGATATTAATAGTTTTTTGGTTTATAGAAAAACATTTTGGGAAATTATTATTCCAAAAGTCTTGAATGTAATTGCGTGGTAATCTATATTTCGGTGGGAATTCATCAAATAATGATTCCAAAACCTTTACTTTATTGCTGTGGCCATAGCTTTTTTTATCATATCCCTTGAATTTTTGTAACATTTCGTTTTTTACCGAATGTTGTTCAACATCCCCATAAAACTCCTCTAAAATAATGGAAAACAGTTTATCTACTGCCTTATCCCTATCAAGTAACGTATCATCTAAATCAAATAGTATTGCTTTATAACCCCTCAAATAATTTCACAACCTTTCTCGCATTATATAAATAATCCCTAGTTCATACCTTTAAACTTTTGGTTTCCCCAGAGAATTGTTATTTAGGCGATTAACGATTAAACAGAGCACTCGATAAAAAACTCCAAAATTTGTGGCACGTGCTCTAGTATTTCGGTAGCTTCTTTTATATTGAAATTCATTTCCTTTTCCCCTTCTGGTAAAGAAGCAAAAGTATATTTTCATACAGTTTTAAAAAATCACATGCAGTTTACATTATTATACATTAGTTTTACTTAAATATTAATCGTTCATTTTATTGAACGTGGAGCTAACACAATAATCGTCTTGTGAAATCTCCTAATTTATCTCCACATAAACTCCAGATAGTAAGGCTATAATGACTACCAGAGGTGATATTATGAAAAACTATCATATTCTCGTGGTAGAAGACGATCAAGAAATTCAGGAATTAATTAAACAATTTTTAATGACACAACAGTATACAGTGGTAGTCGCATCAGATGGATTAGAGGGTATGACACAAATTAATAAGCAATCCTTTGATTTAATTCTTCTAGATGTAATGATGCCCAATCTTAATGGATTTGAAGTATCCAAGATGATTCGAAGTCAGTCAAACGTACCAATTATTATGCTAACTGCATTGGAAGAAGAGGAAGATCAAATGAAAGGGTTCGATCTTGGAATCGATGATTATATAACAAAACCCTTTTCGTTTCATGTTTTGATTAGACGAGTCGAAGCTGTACTTAGAAGAAGTTATGATAAAAATGTAAATAATCATTTGGTATTTAAAGAAGTACGTATCGATGTTGATGCATATAGAGTATATGTAAATGACGTTGAAATTTTATTAACGACAAAAGAGTTTGAAATTCTACAACTACTATTTCAAAATGAGAGAAAAGTACTCACAAGAGAAAATATCGTAGAAAAAGTTTGGGGGTACGATTATTTTGGAGAAACACGAATAATTGATACACATATTAAAAACCTACGTAAAAAGTTAGCTATCCCTTATATTAAAACAATAAAGGGTATTGGTTATAAAATTGATGAATAGTATTGTGAAAATCATGAAGATGAAGCAAATTACTTATAAACTCTTTATGACTACCTCTCTCATTTTGTTATCCTTTGCAGTATTGATTTATTTAACTTTATACTTCTTTCTCCCTACGTTTTATGAGCAATACAAAACAGATCAACTTCAAACAGGGATAAAAGAAATCATTGATAAATCTAAAGATCTTACGTTTCAAGATGCGATACCACTTTTTGATGAATATGCCAAAAAAAATAATGCGATGCTTTATCTTCAAAATAATGAGGGAATAATTAAATACTCTCCTTCATTTTCTTTTACTCAAAATGGTTCGCAAACAACAGTAGTTACTAGAGCCACACGGTTCGAGAATGCAGGTACCCTTAGCAATTCATATAACGTTACGAAACCAATTCAATTCCAAGATGGTAGTTTAACGCTTATAGTCTTTGCTACATTTCAACCAATTGATGAAGCTTCACAGGTTTTAGTACGCTTTCTCCCCTATATTAGTATCATTGTACTCATAATTGGTGTAGGGAGTGCTTATTTCTATTCCAGGTTTATTACAAAACCACTTATTTATATTAATGAGGGTGCACAAAAGATGGCAAATTTAGATTTCTCCGAAAAAATTGAGGTTCGCTCTACAGATGAGTTAGGAGAATTATCTAATAGTTTGAATGACATGTCTATTAACTTACAACAAGCTATGTTTGATTTAAAAAAAGCAAATCAACAATTAAAAAATGATATTGAAAAAGAACGAGAAATAGAAACAAAACGCAGAGAGTTTTTTGCGATTGTAGCACATGAATTAAAGACCCCTCTAACTGTAATGAAAGGATACTTAGAAGGGATGATATACAATATTGGCCCTTATCAAAATCGTGATCAATATTTAAAGAAAAATCATCAAATTATTGAAAGTATGGAACAATTAGTCCGTGAAATTTTAAGCATGTCGAAATTAGAACAACACACCTTTAAACTAAAAGTAGAAGAAGTTAATCTTTCGAAGTTAATAGATACAATCACAAAAGACCTCGAATTTTTTGCTTCTCAAAAAAGCATCCAAATAATAAAAGAAATTGATTCTGATCTTTCTGTTTATACAGATCGTGTTCTTTTTGAAAAAGCATGTAAAAATATTATCCATAATGCGGTTATGTATTCACCACATAATGAAAAAGTCTATATAAAGTTAAGTGAGGATTCTAAACAAGGTCAAATCAAAATGCAAATTATGAATACAGGTGTCAATATTAAAGAAGAGGATATACAACAAATTTTCAAACCATTTTATCGAATTGAAAAATCAAGGAATCGAAATACTGGAGGAAGTGGTTTGGGGCTATATATTGTTAAACAAATTCTTGAAACGCTAGATATAAAATATTCTATAAAAAATATGGAACATAGTGTACAATTTTGCATGAACATTCCATTATCTAAACAAAAAACAAACAAACTCCCCTCTTAGTAGGACGAGTTTGTTTGTTTTTTGTAGTTTTAGTATTGATATTTTTCGAGTTACTTTTTAAGCAATATTGGGATTAGCTTTTTTACCAATCCACATACCTAAGCCCACCATGCCAAGCCAACAGCAAATTGCTAACATAAACATCAATCGTTGTACGGATAACCCTTCAATCTGCATTTGAACCTTCCCAACAATTGTTTGGAAAAGTTGCGACCATTCGACATCGTAAAACACCCCTACTCCCACAATCACAATCAATATAAAAAATTGTAAAAATATATTCCCCATATTTCTCCATGTTGTGTAAATGAGTAAAGAAAGCTCTCTATGTGTAGCATTCACCATATATACTTTCATATTATTTTGAGAAGAAATACTATTAATGGCATAGCTTCCAAATGTAACGCTAAGGACTATAAATATTGGAGAATAAAACCCGAATATCATGATTAAAGTACTTACTAAAAACAAATGGATTGGATTAACTTTCTTAGCAGCTTTGATATCTAAAAATATGGACATCAAAATCCCTAATAGGTATGGCCCAACTACAATGAAAATACAGGTTAACATGTTATAGAAAGTAAAACTATAAAAAATACCCATCAAAAATAAATATCCATTTCCTAATCCAAGTAAAAATGATTCTGCCTTTAAGCGGATTGGTAAAGAAGATGAAAGTTTATGAAAGAACTTTCCTTTCAACAAACTCAAAAACATGAAACAAATAAGCGCTATAGAAAGTAGAAAAAAATAAAAAATATATTGTTCATTATTTATGTTACGACTTGTTCGAATCAAAAGAATAAGCATTGAGACAAAAAGAAACTTTCCTACAACCGATACGATGGAGATAGGTAAAAGCCCTTTGGCTAACTCTGTTCTCGGCATTTTTTTTATAGCAAAAAGGATACTGATTAAACAAATCCCATATATGCATGTTATCAGCGGCGGCGATAAAAAACTAATCGCTAACAAAACGATTATTAGTAAAAGAAAAACGATACCAATAATAATCGCTTGTTGATTTTTATTATAAACCTTTCCCCCGCCTTCCACATGTAGAAACAATAAAGTACTCGTCATGGTAGAAATTGTACTAACTGCAAAACCAGAAACTAACGCACTTATTTCTAGCCATCTTGAACTCCATCCAAAGAAAGTAACACTAAGTAATGATACTATCAGAATAGAAACAGTCCAATATAAGGAGCGGTGAATCCCAGCCTTATTCACAATAGGTATCCAGATAAACACACCCGTCATATAAGTTGTATAAAACAGGATTGATGGCCAGTATCCCTCAAAGCCTTTCGAAATCTGTAATCCATAAACAATGTAAATAAGCATGGGTGTAAAGATAGTCGTTATTAGTAGACTAAATGTAGTTATACTTTGCACCACAAGTCTTTTTTGCTTTGTCGTATGTATCGTATAACACCTCACTTAAAATGAAATCAGTAGTTGTTATTACTTATTCTGTCCGGAACGAGGTTGTTATATATGCGCAATCCAATTGAAATTCCCATTACGAGGTAAACTCAATCTAAATCCACATTAAATTAAGTGGCGTGCAAAAAAGATGGATTTTGTGATTCTTATAAATAAAATTAATGGATATATTCAAAACCTTAATCATAAATGGAACAAATGTGTTACTTAGATTGTCTATTACGTATAAAAAAGGTGCTTTTGGTAGTTCTCTCATTTTGTAATGCAAGAAACACAAGATGAGTGCTATCCTGTGCATTTGTTAATTGTATAGGTATGTAAAATACCTATACAAAATCCATATATTCTTGAAAGAGGTTGAAAATGTATGATAGTTTCAAAGAAGTTTTTTCACATTTCGCATTATAAAAAGATGTTACCTGTAGTATTACTTTCATGTGTAACGCTTATAGGCTGTTCCAATAGTAATATTCAATCCGCACCACCGAAACAAACCAAACAAGAAAATACAAGTAATCATTCTTTTGTAAAGCTGGAAAAAGAATATGATGCTAAACTTGGTATTTATGCATTAGACACAGGTACGAATCAAACCGTTACTTATCGTTCAGATGAACGGTTTGCATACGCATCTACCCACAAAGCCCTTGCTGTTGGAGCACTGTTACAAAAGAAATCAATAGAAAATTTAGATCAAAGAATTAAGTATACTAGCAAAGATCTTGTGAATTACAATCCAATTACTGAAAAATATGTAGATACAGGTATGACTCTGAAAGAGCTTGCGGATGCTTCCCTTCGATATAGCGATAATACTGCACAAAATCTTATTCTTAAGCAATTAGGTGGGCCAAGTGAATTCAAAAAATCACTGAGAGAAATAGGAGATACTGTCACAAATCCTGAACGTTTTGAACCAGAATTAAACGAAGTGCAGCCAGGAGACACTCGTGATACTAGTACCCCAAAGGCATTAGCTACTAGTCTTCAAGCATACGCGCTAGGCGATATACTTTCAGTTGAGAAACGGAACTTTTTAATAGATTTGATGAAAAGAAATACTACGGGGGACAACTTAATTCGTGCTGGAGTTCCAGGAGAATGGGAAGTAGCCGATAAGACCGGCTCTGGGTCTTATGGAACAAGGAATGATATTGCAATCATTTGGCCACCAAATAAAAAGCCAATTATTCTTGCGATACTTTCTAATCATGCGAAAGAAGATGCGAAATACGATGATAAACTTATTGCAAATGCAACTAAAATAGTGTTAGACGCTTTAAAAGTAACAAATAAATCATAGTAATGAATTTAAGCTGCTCCTACTTTACGGCACATTTAGTTTTAAAGACTAGTACTTATCTAAACGCTAAGAAGTGTAAGCGTATTTTCAGACAACGAAGGAGGTAAAAGCCTCCTTCTGCTCCTAATCGAACTCTCATCCCATTCCGCCACCACATCGTAGTGGTCTTTCGCGTTCGAATCTCCTATTTAGAGTTAATATTTTACGTTTCCTTTCATCTTCAACCATTCTAATGCTCAATCATATTACGCATATTTTTAGATTTTCCATTTGTAGCTATATTAATCGAGACATTTAAATCTAATTCTTTATTTTGAAGGGGTATCCCCCCCTCTTTTTTATATTGTTTCCACAATTTAGAATTCTGCCGATATAAGGAATGTGATAACTGATACGTGTCAATCCCTCTTTCGATTCCTTTTCGGTACGTTTTTTTAATTTCTTTTTCAACTTGGTCCTCTGCAATTTTTTTAATATCATTTACAGGCATAGAATTTATTAATTGAAAAATATCAGCATCGAAATGGATGTTCATAAGCATACGTAACTTTCCATTTTTAATAAAATGCTTTGTATCTATCTTTGGATTTTTTAATACTATATGTCCAATGATTTTCTTGTTAAATTTTAATAGTAATGGAGCTCGTTTGGTATTTTCATCCGTCCATCGAACCCCAGCAATATCATGGCTGTTTAAATGATTTATATAGGATTTATCGTTTATAAAACCATAACCACTAAATTTTAACATTGGAAATGATGTATGTCCTTTTTTCCAATATGTTTTAGTCGTAGCTAAGAATGGAATGCGAGTTGTCATCCCAGGTTCATAATAATTTCTTTGGAATTTATATAAAGGTAAAGGATCTATTATTGTATATTGCTTGGTTATCTCTTTTGGTAAATTAATGATTGTATATAATTGAGAAATATTTAATATATTATTGTTCGCTAATATATTTTCTAAAGGCTCCTTAGTTCCAAATATCCACATAGTATCTCGAAATTGAAAAAACCGAGAAAAAAAATCATTAAATTGATTTAAGTCACCATGTTTTAGAAATCTCTCTGTTACAACAATTGTTTTGAGATGCTCCCATGAGATTTCTTGTTGAGCACCCTTATAAAAATCAAATGCTGCCTCATCTAAAATGGGGCCTTTTCCCTTTCCGATATAGGCCTGGCTGTAATTACGGGTAGTGCTCCCTTCTTGTTTAGCTATGTTAGAAAAATTAATAAATTGCGGACGGATGATATAGTTATTATCTTTAAAATCGATACCTAGACTATTTATATACAAAACGTGATGCAACTCTCTTTGATCCCAACACCCTGTTAGAAACGTACACATCATAAAAAGAAATATAACTATTCTTTTATTTTTCTTCATCGGTACTCTCTCTTTTCCTTGTATTATCTTGCGTATGCAATTCTTTAGGTCTTTTTTTCATATACGTGAAAGGAAGTCTAAATGTGGCTGCTAGCATACTTTTAAACACAGGGGGTGAATATGGTGTAAAGAATGGAACTCCAAAAGAGCGTAAATTTACTACATGTATCACCATCACAAGGACACAAAAGATAAATCCTACTATGCCTAATAAAGAAGATACTAAGAATACTACATACCGCAATATACTTATTATTCCTGTTACTGACTGATTAGTTAAAGCAAATGTCGAAACAACCGAGATTGCTATTATAATGACCATAGATGCTGAAACAATTCCTGCACTAATAGCAGCTTGTCCAATAATTAATCCCCCTACAACAGATAATGTTTGACCGAATACGGCAGGAACACGCAATCCTGCTTGTCTCAAAATTTCAAATAAGGTCATCATAATTATCCCCTCTAAAGGAGCTGGAAAAGGAATCCCTTCTCTTGATAAGCTTAATGTAGCTAGCAACGTATAGGGAATCTGATCTGGATGATATGTAATTAGTGCTATCCAAATTCCTGGAAGAAATATAGAAATTGCTATCCCCAAAAGACTTACAAGTCGTACAAAGCTACCGAATATGTAGAAAAGATCTTGATCTTCAGATGTATTAACAAAAAAAGGAAATGTAACTGGTGCAATTGTCGCTGTTGGTGACCCTTCAACCAGTAAAATAAAACGCCCATATAGCAAACAATTCACAGTATAATCAGGGCGCCCTGTATATTCGACTAAAGGAAATACACTAAATTGATTGTTTGTGATTAACTCTTCAATTTGTGCACTTGAAACAACCCCGTCTATTTTAATTTGTCTTAATTTTAATCGAACTTGATTAATGATATCTTGGGATGCGACATCTTTTAAATACAGGAGTGCTATTTTAGTTTGTGTTCTTTCTCCAATAATAAATTCTTCATAACTAAGAGAACTCGTTTTTAGTCTTTTTCTAATTAATCCTATATTTGTGTTTAACTCTTCAACAAATCCATCACGTCCACCACGAATGGTCATCTCTGTATTTGTTTGTTCAACCGATCTGGTAGGTATTTGGGCAATATCAACTATATATCCATGTTTAGATTCTTCAAAAATAATAAGGAGGTTACCTTCAAATATAATCTGAGAGATAGTTTCATTCGAATTTACCATATCTAATTTCTTTACTGATAACTGGGGAATTAATGTTGAGAGGTTAAACTCTTCTATTGAATTACTTGAAAGCTCTTTGCAAACATGGGATGATGTGGCTTGTTTTAATTTTGTATTGTCAATTAAGTTTTGACAATACATAAACAATACTGAATTCCTTTTTTCTTTCTCATCCAATTCACGCTTTATTACTTTTACATCGTTGCATCCTTCAAACCACTCTAGTATTATCTTCTCATTTATTTCTACTTGTTTGTTCATCTACGTTGTCTCCTTCAAACTCAGCAACCTTATATAAAATACATCCCCATACTCTTTTAAGAGCTTTTCTTAAATTTAGCAACCCATACAAACACTATTAGTAAGATAGAAAACAAAAATAGCCCTAAAGCTGAAACTGGTAAAATAATTTGAGATACAAACCAATAGAAACTAGAGTCACTGATGGGTAGTATACTTATTAATAAAATACATGAAAGTATTGCAAACATAATCCCATTTCTCGTTTTTCGATTTGTAATTGATAACAAATCTGGTATAAGAAAAACAACAAGTGATAGACGAATAAAGATCCCTACAAGCCACTGATACACGGAGAGAAAGTCTAAATTTTCAATGTACCTTCCTATTGACACAAGTCTCCATTCTTCAAATGCTGGATATCGTTGGTTTGCTGCTACGAAAGGTCCAAATTCTATAATAGCTGCCATAACTGGGCCTATTGTGATACCGATAATAACCATTCCCAAAGCGATCAGTTGATATAATTTGACTTTTGAACAAATGTGATGCTGTAAGAAAAGAATAAAAATCAACTCTAAAAATCCTGCTGCAGGATAAACCATTCCCTTAAATACTGGCTTCATTCCATTTTCTATCATTGGCTGAAGTAAAGAATAATCTTTATGCGGAACATTTGCAAACATTACAAAAAAACCAAGTAGGAATACAATAGGTAACAAAACACCTGTTGTAAGTGCAATAGATTGAATTCCTCTTGTAGCATTATAGAGACAAATCATTGAAAAAAGTATTCCTAATACAAAGTGAGGTGTTTCTGGTAAATAAAAGGAGAAAAAGGTTAATGTTTCTTTTAGTGCAACGACACCAATTGTTATTAAATAAATCACAACTATGAATATGATTGGATATACACTGAGTTTCCCAAAATTATTTTTTAACCACGAAAACAAGTGTTCATTTTTTATGTTTCTATATATGATGAATATTAATGAAATCCAAATCAAGTATATAATGCTTACTAATATGATAGAGATCCACGAATCTCTACCTGAGGTATCTAATAACATAGGAATCATAATGACATGATTAATTATCCCAATACTACCAATGAGTATCATAGAAACTTGAAATAAAGTAATTGTTTGCTTAGTCATACATACCACCATATTTTGTAATGAATAAATATTACATAGTATAACTGATACATTGCATCTTTATTCCAAATGGTTAGTGCTTAGAGCCATGGACAATTAAACGCTCTTATTTATAAAATCTATCACATGAGATGTAAGCTAGTTCATTTTTTCAAATAAATAATTAAACGGGACAGTATTTAGATCATACACCTAAATACTGTCCCATTTTTTATATGCAATTCTTCAATGATATAGTAAACCGATCATAACAAAAAGAACCTGTAGAATATACTACAAGTTCTTTTCTAAAAATTGTTAAAAAGGGAATAACAAACTATCTTAACATTCAATACAGGGAGACCATTTTAATTATGGCTTGGTTATATTGTATATCAAATATAAATATTTGAAGAAACTGATTTCGAAAATTATGTGAATTAAAAAACTAGGGTGATATTAAATTTCGTTTACTACCAACTTCTTCTTACATAAATAGACTGCACGGTCTGATTTTTTAGCAACTTCCTGTGAGTGCGTCACAACAATAATACATTTATTTTCTTTATGTGCAAGTTCTTGAAACAGTTCTATTATATCCATTGCCGTTTCTTCGTCGAGGTTTCCTGTCGGCTCATCCGCAATCAGTAAATCAACATTACAAGATAACGCTCGAGCGATTGCTACACGCTGCTGTTGCCCGCCACTTAGTTGCAGAACATTTCGTTTCGCTTCTACTTCTGTAAGTCCTACTTTCTCTAATAATTCTAACGCCCTTGCCGTTTTATTTTGCACTTTAACACCTGTAATTTCCATTGCTGTTAAGACATTTTGAAGAGCAGTCATATAGGTAATCAAATTATAAGATTGGAAAATTACCGATACATTTTGATTACGGTACCGATCCAAACCAATTTTCCGAATATCCTTTCCATTAAATAGTACATAACCATTTTTAGGTATATCTAGCCCACAACCTAAGCTAAGCGTAGTGGTTTTACCAGATCCGGATGGTCCTAGAATCGTGTAGAAATGTCCTTTTTGAAAAGAAAAGTTAACATTTTCTAGTATCGCTACTTTTTTTCCGTTACTTTCATAATAATAATCTAAATTTTTAAATTGTAAAATCGTCTCCATATCGAGCCTCCTTATTCATCTTTTAAAAGAATTTGTTTTGGATTCAGGCGTAGAATAGATAATGCTGGAAGAAGCGTTGCTAATATAGCAATAGCTAGTCCAATCCCCCCCATTTTCCCTACATCTTCTCCAGTTACACTTACATTAATTTTATCAATTGGATCCTCTTTTTGATTTTGTACAGTTCCACCAGGTCCAGCTACCATTACAGTTCCATTTTGTGGTGTGTTTGTTTCTTCTCCTGCTGTAGCAATTTCACTCGAAAGTAAATTATTCCCTATGAATTGAGAAATTTTCGCTCCTGTTGTTATGGATAATCCAAATGCTAAAATAGCGATACATACTACTTCTACTACGAACTGCGCCATCAGTTTCCACTTTTTCTCTCCAATGGACAATAGAATCCCCATTTCCTTACGACGTGCTTTAATCGATAACATAATGATTAACCCTAAAATAATCGCACCTGCAATTGATACAATATAAATAATCATTTGAGAAGTTGATGAGATATTTTCGATAGGCCCAATCATTTGTTTGTACAACGAATCATGTGCATCTAATTTATAATAATTAAAATCAATATCAGATTTTTTTGCTTCTTCTTTAAACGCTTCAATGTTTTGTGGATCTTTCAAGAAATACACGACTTGAATGCTACTTATACCTTGATCTATTTCTAATTTTTTCATAGTTGAATGCGGCATATATAGTTTATTAGCTGGATCCATTATAGGAGGAGCTTGTTGCCCCATTGCTTGCTCATTCGTTTCGTAAATACCGATAATTTCAACCTCCAGGGTTTCCTTCTTATCCCCTGATTGCACTTTAACTTTGTCTCCTACTTTCAAGTTGTTTAATTCCGCTAATCGTTTTTCCATTAAAGCTACATTCTGATCTTTCATCTGTTCTGTAATTGGTTTCCCATCAATGATTTTACTTTTTCCATTCTTAAAGCTTTCTTGTAATGCGGTTTTGCGAACTCCCTCAATCATAAAAGAAGAATTCATATCTATTTCTGTACCAGAGCCTGAACCGCCTCGTACAGCCGCCATTCCCGCCTTACCTTTTCCTTCTTCTTCTCCTTCTGAAGCTCCTACTAGTTTAAGTCCGTCAGAAATTCCGAGAGTGCTAGTTATGTAATTATAGTCTTTTACATACTTTGACTTCGCTAATTGATCTGCTTCTTTTGTATTAAGCTTCGGTGGATTAGGCATCTCTCCAGTTTCCCTAGCTTGTTGACCTAATTTGTCAAAATCAAGACTTAAAGTAACATCTGCACCGAGTTTTTTTCTTGCTGCATCAGCAGCTTTTTTTGATGCATTTTGGATTGTGAATCCTGCCAACACTAAATTTGTAACAATTAGGAAAACTGCCATCAAAATTAATGATGTTCCTACTCTTTTTTTCATACTGAGAATTGCTCGTTTCATAAAGTTCATTTTTTCTTACCTCCTTGATAACTTGTATTCTATATAGGTTATCTAGAGTCTATATGGAGCTAATCGGTAGTTTATCTAGAGATATAAGGAGTTTATGTGTAGTTATTTTATTCATTGACCTGGTCAAGAAAAACCGGAACACATATTCAAAAACGTAATCGTTTTTGAATATGTGCAAGGAGGTATATGGCTTTAGATAGCATTGAATGAGAGCATACAAATCCATGCTTATTACGTAATTTCTATACAACAAATAAAAACCAGCCTATTTGAATGGTTATATGT
This sequence comes from Bacillus sp. RC252, assembly GCF_044909215.1. Taxonomy (NCBI): domain Bacteria; kingdom Bacillati; phylum Bacillota; class Bacilli; order Caryophanales; family Bacillaceae; genus Bacillus; species Bacillus sp. RC252. The sequence goes on from NZ_JBIYDV010000014.1 coordinate 133,121, forward strand.
GTGTTTGTTAAATATGAAAATTCATTAAAGAATATGGAGTTTTATTGAAGTTGATCGGATTTTCTAATAATAATATTGTGTTAAAAAGCCTAACCTATAATTTTATAAGTTAGGCTTTTATGCTATCTATAAGAAAAAGTTATAGAGACTCATAATATTTTATAATTTAACCTATTGTATTTAAACAAGTAAAATAAAAGTAACAAGTGCATATATTAAGGAGGTTTTTTGATAGTGACAGAAACTTTAACATTTAGGATTGCAACGGCAGATGATTTAGATGAAATTGTAAAAATGCTTGCTGATGATGTTTTAGGAAATAAAAGAGAGCGCTATGAAACACCACTCCCTGATAGTTATATAAGAGCATTTCATGCTATTGATTGTGATCCAAATAACGAGTTGATTGTAGCGTGTGATGGGACAGAGATTATTGGTATTCAACAAATCACATTTACGCCTTACATTGTACGTCAAGGGGGTTGGAGAGCTACAATTGAAGGTGTACGGACAGCCTCATCAAAACGTGGTAAAGGTATAGGAAGTAAACTTATTAAATGGGCTATTCAACGTGCTAAATTACGGGGATGTCATTTAGTACAGTTAACAACAGATAAAGAACGACAAGAAGCTTTACACTTTTATAAGAAATTAGGTTTTAAAGATTCTCATGAAGGATTAAAACTCTTTCTCTAATGAATATAGCTATTTATATACCAAAAAGACGTATATTGTAAGGTTAATTGACTATAGGCTTCGAAAATTATGGTAACTATCACTGTATTAAATATACAAATTGACACATTGTCTTTCATATAAATTAGGTCACTTCAAAAGGTGTACCTTTTAATACAAAAATAAGCAAGTTAATGTTCTCTTTTATGAATGAGAATATTAACTTGCTTTTTAGGTTTTTGTAAAAAATATTTATAGTTTTATTTTATTGATAGCTTTATAATATAATATACAAATTCCCCACCTGTTTTATAATTCAAGCATCTACTATTATTAGGAAAAGAGAATATTTTACAATTAATTTACAGCATAAATTTTGTCCATCTTTTAGACGATATGTATTTTGGAGGAGGTTAATTTGATTTTTTCAAAACTCATTGATCGATACGCCTTGTATGATTTGCACAAAAAAAGAAGTGTAAAGTTTCAGTACACTTCTCTTTCTAACACCTCACTATATATAAAGGACATAGAATTTTTTTATAAAGTAAAACCATCTCATATTCATTTTAACATTAAGTATTTAAAACAAGAAAAGGAATACATGGTTGGACAATTCAAATATAAAAGCTCGGTTCAATCTGGTGATTCACGCAACGATTCTGTCACTGGGGAATTATTTTTACATAAAAATGAAGATGCACCTCATGTCATCTTTGTTCACGGTTGGAGAATGGATTCTAACGAACGTGTAAAAAAAATATTCCACGACCATATGACCAACTTGAAGTGGAATATGTATTATTTCACTTTACCATATCATTTTGACAGAAAACCGAACCAATCCCTATACAGTGGAGAGTACATGGTAAGTGCCAATGTTGAACGAACTGTAGAAGCAACTAAACAAGCAGTAGCTGATTTACGAACTTTGATCAAATGGATTAAAGCAAATAAAAATGGTCCCTTGATTTTAATAGGAATCAGTTTAGGTGGAGTTATTACTAACTTAACATCTCTTGTTGAACCAGAAATTGATGTGTTAGCATCCATTTTCTACGCGAATCGACTCTCTTATTCAATTTGGAAGACAAATCCAGGTAAATTTATTAGAGAAGACTTGGAACATCATGGTGTTACGTATGATGATTTAATAGCTTATTGGAAAATCACTGAACCGAGTCAAGCATTACCAAAAGTAAAAAAAGAAAATATTTTATTAATTTCAGGCAAGCATGATCTTTATGTGCATTCTGAGGATACGAACTATTTGTGGGAATCCTGGGAAAGACCTACGCGATATATTTATACATGTGGGCATGCCGGGATTGTCCTTAAACGTAAAAAAATTGCAATTGATACTATCAATTTTATTCAGAATCGATTGAACTCCCAAATCTTCCCCAATGACATGCCTTAAATTGTGAGATTACTAAGTAGGGGGTAGTACCAACATTCGTACGCTAAGATTATTTCAACATAAAGTTTGTTGATAACTTGTACGTGTCAGTAATGTTGGTGTTACTTTAAATACAAAGAGCATGTTTTAAAAAATGATAATAACATGCTCTAAACTTCTCTATTTATTTTAATTTCTTAAAGATGTCTACAGGTAATATTGAAACATCTCATGTATTAAAAAGTGTTTCCTGCAGTGCTTTTATGTATCGATCTGCTGACTTCTGAACAGCAAGGTCCGCATGCTTTGACACGACTCGATGAAAAGCATTATAAATACGGTTGAATGGTAGCCCTTTTACTTTATCCATCATCTCTCTTACTTTACTAGCAGGAAGTAGAATCAGATTTGGATAACTGTACATGAAACTAACCCACTGACAGTCGGCAATCACTTGAATGATATCACCTGTTAGCAAAATACCTTTATTATGATTTCCACCTTTTCAGTGTAAAACAGTTCCTCCTTTAAAATGACCTCCAATACGATTTAAAGCAATGCCATTTGTTAATTCAAAAGACTCGACAGACCAAAAAATTATTTTGTTACTTGGACGTACTACCCATTCTTTTTCGCCTTCGTGGATGTAAATAGGTGCATTGAATGTATCGATCCATTCAACTTGTGTAGAATAATAATGAGGATGAGAAAGGGCTATACTCAAAATCCCTTTGATTTGTTTTTGGATGGTAAAACATGTTTCTCTACTCTTTCATATAGAGTAAGCAATTGCTTGATAAAAGAAAATTTCGGTACTAACCAATACGAAAATAACGCTGCAACACATCCTATTAAAGCCCCTATTGCAACATCAAAAGGATAATGAACCCCTACCCAAATACGAGAAATCGCTACACAAAATGCAAGTATAAGCCATAACCATCCAGTCTTTTTACGAACAAGCCAAAATGAAAAACAAATCGAAAAAAAGAGAATCGTATGGTCACTAGGAAACGAATTATCTACAGCATGGTCAACAAGTTTATTAATATCAGGCAATACTGCAAACGGTTGATAATTCAAATGAAATTCCCCTGCTATTTTTCCAATCACCTCTGCAATCATAAAAGCAGCCATCGCTTGAATAACCATCATCCTACTTTTTCTGGACCCGGTAAACCAATAAGCTATAATAATTAAACCAAAAATATATACCATATATTCTGCCAAAAATACCATGGCTGAGTTTAGAAATGAATATTGTTTACCTAAATCATTAATTGCTCGAAAAATATCAATATTGAATTGAGAAAAAGACATTTTCAAATCCCTCCTTTAAAGTAAGGTGTTTAACTGATTGCCATATACTTTCATTACATGAATAGTTTTGATTATTGTACTCATCTAAAAATATCAACCTCTTATGACATCGCTTTCTTCTTTTTCACTATAATAAAAAAAGAAAAAGGGAAACATCGAACTCTCTTACAAACATTCGTGCTTTCTTACAGTTTTGTCATTTTCTCGTCATTTTGTAAATGGATTCATCGTCTTGCCTTTCGCTATTTTTAAAAACTCTTGTAACTCTGGGTTTATATCGGTCTTTCCGTATGCAACGGCTAGTTCCGCAACAATTTTAGAATCGCATATTTCTTTGTAAACAACTTCTGATTGATATAATTTATTTGCAGACACCTATCCTCTGTTAATTAAATAAGAAAAGTTCATTTACACTACCTATACCTGCAACTATGAATACTTTAATTACAGATTAAAAAGGAGAAGAACCTTGATAAGTTCTTCTCCTTTTGTTTATTGTTGTTATTAAATTATAATAAAATTACAGTATGTGAAATTATATTTCTTTAACTTTAAAAGCGAAGTGAAAGCAACCTTCACTCCGCTTTTTGCATTTATTTAATCGGTTTCTCTGTTTTTAAAACTAGTGAACTTAATGCAGGAACTTTAATTTTATTGTCATGGGCAACGTAAAGTGTTTTACTTCCCGCCTGATTCTCGTTTACTAGCACTTTCCATGGACCTTTCGATGGAAGTGTTATGTCAACGGCTTCCCTATTTGCATTGTGAGCCACCATAAAGTATTCGCTTTTATTCCCACTTCCCTTTCCATCTATTGTATAAGCTACAACATTTTTGGGAACATCGATAAAAGCTACATACTTTTTAATTTGCTCTGCAGAAGTCATACGAAAAGCTGGGTATTTTTTTCGTAAATCTATTAAGCCCTTCATATACTCTACTTCATTATTAAATGCTGCACGGCGTAACCAATCCATCTGGTTAATAGAATCAGGAGATTTGTAACTATTATGATCACCATATTTTGTGCGCATAAACTCTTGTCCTGCATGTAAGAATGGAATACCTTGTGATGTTAATAAAATAGAAGAAGATAATTTATGCATTTGTTTTCGCATTTCTTCACTGTCACCTGAATTAGTCAACTCAAGTTTATCCCATAAAGTATGATTGTCATGTGCTTCCACATAAGTTAGCACCTGCTCCGGATCTTGATAAGTAGACGAATTTGTATCATAGTCAATACCGGCTGTAATGCCTTTTTTAATACAGTCTTCCATGTTTTGCTTTCCATTTACAAAACCATTTTCTTTCTCCTCAAATACACTACCTTTCAATCCATCACGAATATTATCGTTAAAATGAGCAATCCCTTTCATTTTCTCCGCATTTTTTTGATTTGCTTTCAATTCAGCTGCAAGAGGTGTATTTAAATCCCAGCCTTCTCCATGCAGAATAATAGAAGGATCAATTTGATTAACAGCTTTACGTATCTCATTCATCGTTTCATAATCATGAATACCCATTAAATCAAAACGGAACCCATCTAAATTGTATTCTTTTGCCCAGTATGTGACGGAATCTACCATAAATTTTCTCATCATCTTTCGTTCTGAAGCGGTATCATTCCCTACTCCAGTTCCATTTGCAAATGTTCCATCTTCATTGTAACGATAATAATAACCAGGAACTAACTTATGAAAATTAGATTCAGCGGCATTATACATATGGTTATATACTACGTCCATCACTACACGAAGATTATTATCATGCAATGTTTGAATCATTTGCTTTAATTCAGTTATTCGAACAGTTGGCTCAAAAGGATTTGTAGAATAGGAGCCCTCTGGGACGTTGAAATTTTTCGGGTCATATCCCCAGTTATATTGTGGTTCATTTAAATTATCTTCATTTACTGAAGCATAATCAAATATCGGTAAAAACTGAACGTGAGTAACACCAAGATCTTTCATATGATCAAGTCCTGTTTTTACACCTTCAGGCCCTTTTGTTCCTTTTTCTGTTACACCTAAATATTTTCCTTTTTGCTTAATACCACTTTCAGGTTGAATGGAAAGATCGCGTACATGCAATTCATAAATAATAGCATCTTCCGGATTTTTAAATTTTGGCTTTTTGTTTGCTTTCCATTTTTTCGGATTTGTTTCTTCTAAATCAACAACTGCACCTTTATCTCCATTTACAGAAGCAGCACGCACATACGGATCAACCGCTTCAGTCCACTTATCCCCAATTTTCACCTTATACGTATAAAAAAGACCTTTTTGGTTCCCTTTAAGTTCTGCTTTCCAAGTTCCCTTTTCACCTTGTTTCATGTTTATTTCAGTACCTATTTTATCGCTCCATTTTTTATATGTAACTAACTTCGCTTCACTCGCAGTAGGAGCCCATAAACGGAACTTTGTATGTTGCGGAGTATATATATTCCCTAAATCATTACCACCATAATAAAATAAATTATCAAATTCCTCGCTACGAATGACTTTACCGATTTCAGTATTCGCATCAGCTAAGTTTGCTATTTTAACTTTGTATGTTTGTTCTAAATCAATTTTCTGTTCCGTAATTATTTTAACCTTATTAGTAATATCTCCACTATTTTTATCATAAGGACTAATTCCCTTAATTTTAACGCCTTCAATTTCAATTTTCTGTTCCTTACTATTAAACGGAACATTAGTCGTTACAGTAATTTCATTAAAACTATCAATAGTAGCTTTTTGAATTGAGAGATCCGAAGAAGGCTTAGAGTTATATACTTTTTCATCACCCGAAAGGATCCATACTTCAGCACGACCATCCCTTATATTTTCAACCCAGTGATCACCTCCATCTTTTTCCCATTCATTGGTACGAACTATAAATCCTACACGATTATAGTCACCATCTATTTTTATCTTAGCGTATTTTCCAAATTCATCTTCACCAGTAAATTCATAAGATTTACCGTTTGCATTTTCTCCCCATACCCAAAGATTCCAGTCTTTTGTATTTCCAGATTTCTCTTTGTAATGAATGATAACTTCAGTTGTTTTCGAATTTGAAACTGCCTTCACACTCTGAAAAGAGAAAACAGATGATAACATAACGATTATGGCAAGTAATAAAAATGATTTGTTAATTAATCTTTTTGTCATTTGCACCACATACACCCTTTCTTTATATAGTACGAGCTATTTATTATGCTCATACTAAATTACACTGCTTAAATTAATGTAGAAATCCCTTTTACTTCACCCCCATATTGACTATTTTCACGTATGTATTTCAATGATCTTTTAATACGAAAACGTTTGCATTAATGCTTAAAAAAATAGATTTTTTTTGCCTTCATATAGTTGTAAATACTAAAAGATCAGGGAAATCATTTTAAAGCAATCGTTTGTTATCGCTTTCATTTTATAGCACTTACTATTAAGAGGTCAATATATTATTAATTTTCTGTTTTTATACCCTTGAAATCTTATATATTTGTCGTAACTTATTGAAGATAGATGCCTGATTATTGCTTAGTAATTTTATTTTCACTAATACATTGCTACGTAAAAAATCAGCTAATATCCTTAAAATGAAATTAGCTGATTTTCATAATGTATTAATATATGAATGGAAACTATATTTCTAACTTACTTAATTTTTGCTGCATCAAATGCTTTTTGCACTGCTTGAACTTCAGCTGTATTCGCCCCATATTTATTAGTTGCCACTCGAATACATGCTGATTTCAATTCTTTGAAATTAGATGTCATGTTTAACTCATCTGTATTTGCATAATAGAAAATATCAAACATTTTATCTTCACCAATTCCTTTAACAGTTACTCCGTTATGAGTTCCGCCTTTTGCAATGAGATACGCAACTTTATTAATAATACTTGAATTAAAATGAACGCCACCTTGATCCCATCCATTAAAATCGTTAAATTCACTGTAATCATCTGGATACGGTACTCCAAGTGAAGATGGAACAGAAGCTGGGTTTTCCATATCACGGAAAACAGATCCAGTTTGTTCGCCCATTGTCCAGTTAAAGCTTCCATTATTTACGTATTTCTCAATAGATGTTCCCATAATATCAGATAGCGCCTCATTAATCGCACCAGATTCACCGTAATATTCAAGATTAGATTCGCTAGAAGTAACAGCATGTGTAAATTCATGTCCAGCTACGTCATATGCCTTGACAATAGGATCGCCATATACAAGCATACTTCCATTATTAGCACTTAATGCATTTTGCCAATTTTTCGGATCGTTCGTATCTTCAGAATCCCAAGCATGTACAACTGAAACTACCTTTTGTCCCTTATTATCAAAACTATTACGCTTATATTTATCTTTATAAAAATCAAATACCTTTGTTGCTAAGTAATGAGCACTTACTGCTTTTGAATCGTTAAATGTTGTTGAAGTGCTGGTTGCTAGTGTACCAGGATAATAGCTTTCTTCTTTAGTAATATCTCTGTAATTCACATCATATGTTTCAATTCCTTGCCCTCTTGTATAATCAGCAAGTGCATATTTGCCATTACTTTGTTTAGAAATACCAAATGAACGAGATATACCTAAATCATCTTTTCCTGTTCCAGTTAATGATGTAAGACTACTTTTTTTACTTTCCTTTAAAGCTCCAACTAGTTTTTCACTTGCTTTTAAGTTAGATTCTTGTACCATATTTTTTAACATATCACCATTTTGTGCATTTACTAAATAAGTTCCGGAAACATAGTTTGGTGTTGCCGCTTCAAAGGTAACTTGGTATGCATTGCTAGCTTGTCCATTATTTTCATCAACAAAAATAACTTCCTTAACTTCTGGCTCAGAAATAAACTTGATATCGTTCCCGTACTTCGTATAAATATATTGTTTCGCTCCATCTTTTGATAGATTAATAGGCTTTTTCAATTCTTCTTGTTTTAAATTTTGCGCGCTATCGCCTGAAACACTTTTAATAACACCCTTATTATCTACGTGTGCAGTTAATTGATGGCCATATACTTCTTTTCCTTCGTATGTTTGCTGCATACGCACAAGTGTTGTTCCATCATACGAACCACGTTTTTGAAGAACTTTATAATCTACTCCTGTTTCTCCATTGACTTGATTTGGAGAAAGAGCTTGTTCAGCTTTCTCCTTAAGAGCATCTTTTACTACATTCTCTGGTGTTTTTTGTGACGGTTGTGTAAGTTCACCTGAACGGAATGAGTCCTCTTGAATTTGAACTTGTAGTTGATCTGTTTCCTCTGCATGGCCTATTCCGTATGGTGCCACAGCTGTTAAAGCTAATCCTGTTGTTAATGCTACTTTAGTTAATGTCTTTGTGTTTTTCATTTTTTCACCTCGTATAATTTTTGAAATAGAAAGCTTGTACAAAGTATACTGTCTATTTATGTCGAAAAAAAGAGAAAATACAAAATTTATGTAATATTATGCAAAATTACATATATGTGGTCGATAAAATAAAAAATGAGCCCTTTTAGGTGCTCATCCAATTGGTTAGTCGTTAATTATCTATATTCATTCTAATCAAAGTACACTTATATCTTATTAACAACATAAAAAACCACTCTTTACTATTTTAAGAATAGTAGATAAATACTTTAGTGAGGCAACGCATATACAAGTTAGATTTTTCAATATAATTTTGTCATTTATGTCTATAGCTGCATGGATTGTAACGTTTTGAGACTGCTGAAGTCTTATATGAGTTTCAGGCTTTTTTATCTTGTCAAAAATATCTTTCAAAGATATTTTTGTCTCCCCATTTAAATATAGAAAAGGACATATCTATTGCATGTTATTAACTTAAGGTATGTTCTTTTAAAGCATATTATAAATATACATAGTGAGAAATGAAACAATAATTATTCAAATGAAAAATCCCCTAAATTTTTAAAGCGATTCAGGGGATTTTTTACCGATGATTCTCTATATTTCCATACCGATCACAAACTTTTTTAGGATAATGGTATGTCTAAGTTTAATAGTTTTTTGCACGAGAGCCATCTTTTTTATATTTATTTAATTATCTTACTAAGTTTTTTGTAAAATTCACCTTTTCTTTTTACATGATTAAACTGATTTGGATTAATATTAGCTTTTTGTGAGAGTGCTACAATCTCTTCTTTTGTAATTGAATCTTTAGTATTTATAGATGCTATATTTGTATATTTTCCATCTTCTGTTTTTGGGATTTCTAAAATCCCTTTATTTACAAGATCAACTACAGCCTTATGCTCTGAAGAATGTGTATCTACACCAGTAATTTTCCAATTATGCATAACTTTTGGCGTGTATACGCCGTTCTTTACCTCTTTTAAATATGTAATAGCAAGGTTACGAATGGTTCCACCTGTTTCTCCGAATGCATTCTCTTGTTTAGATGACCAAGTTTGTTCAAATTTACGTCCCTCTAAAGCTCCCCCTTTTGCCTGAAGAGCCTCCATTCTATACGCATTCATTCCTAGCGTCATAACATCGCTCATTTTGATTGGTTTATTTGTACGAATAGAGCGTAAATTTGTAATTCTACTACCATATGGTTTTGTTAAGTCAATTTCGTATTTTACGCCTCCAAAGAAATCGTTCGTACTGTATTTAGACGCACGACGATTTTTATCAAAGCTAACTGTTACATCTCCGGCACGAGATGAGTTAAAATATCCTGCTGCCCATTCCATATAGTCTTTTAAATCTTTTCCAGTTATCTTATATACTGTAATTTCTCCCAAAGCATATTGATAATTATAAGCAATATCTTTCTTCTTTATAGGACCTATATCCAAACGGGCATAATCATTATCAATTTGATGGGCTACTACATCCGCCTTACTGTAATGGAGCATGACTTCATGAAAGAAATCTGATAAAGGTGTCTCTTGAATCTGCACACTTGGAATACCCTTTATTTCATTTTCAGGAACAAGGTTTCTACCCTTTAATTGGGCGACTACAACATTTGCATCTCCTCTCGCATACTCATGAAAAGGTGTTAGTGTTTCTTCAAGTGTAGAATCAGATAATACTGTAGTTCCATCAGCATTTTTTACAGGTATAGCGGTAGCTGTTTTATCTTTTAAAACAAGCTTCCCATCTTGCTTTGTAAAAGTAAGGTCAATACGTGAAATATGCGTTCCGTATTTATCTGGTTCTGTAATAATTACGCCATTTACAACTTCTTTTTTTACAAGTTTATGCATATGAGCCGCAAAAATAGCGCTTAGTTCCGGACAAGCATTCGCAATATCTTGAACACCAGTACCTGGGATTCCATTCTCATTTTCTAGTCCCATATGCATAACCCCTACCATTACATCTACTTTATCTTCTAATTCTTTAATAGCCTTTTTTGTCTCTTCTACTGGATTTTTCACTACTAAACCATCCAAATGATCTGTCCCTTTTTCAAAATCACTAATCATTGGTGTATTCATACCAATAATCCCGACTTTAATTCCACCTTTTTCAACAATCGTATATGCAGGAAGAAAACGCTCTCCATTTTCTTTATAAATATTTCCTGCTAACGTCTTTCCCTTGTATTGCTCACTAACTTTTTTCAATGTATCTAATCCAAAGTTGAATTCATGATTTCCAAATGCCCAGGCGTCATATCCCATTGTATTCATTGCTACCATCATTGGCGATTGTGGCTTATCGTTGAATAATTCTACTGAGTTTCCTTGAATTGTATCCCCGGCATCTACTAATATGGTATTTGGATTTTCTTGACGTACCTTCTTTATAACCGTATAAAGCTGCGTCAAACTTCCACTCATATTTGCTCCATCAAGCGCATAATCCCAAGGCATAAATCTACCATGAATATCTGCAGTACCTAACAATGTAATATTAACATTAGATTCCTCAGCCTTAGAAATAGCTGGTTTGACTGTTACTGCTGTTACAAGAAGCATAAGAATAATAAAATTGCACACATAGTTCTTCCATTTCATTTTTTGCATAATAACAATATTTCTCCCCTTTTTGTACTGTCATAAAGTTGCTTGAACTTTAAAAATGTAACTTATTATTCAGAGAAATTCAACTACAAAAGATAATTTTGGAAGTGGTTTTGCTGTGAAAATATAGAGAATAAAATGCATATATCCCCTAACAGAATAGTATTTTATCATTTTCTAATAAAATACTTCTTCCTCCAACGTGTGAAGGGCGCTAAACCAACGGTAGATGTATATGTACTTTCAAAATTTTGGACATGCAACTCATTTTCGGATTTTATTTCTAATTTTTTCCTTCTATATGAAAATACTGAGATCACTTCCAAAAATAATAACCCCGCTCTTCATTTAAGACGGGGTTACACTTATACAGCAAATCGGATTCAGATTTTTTTCAAATGTTCGTTTCCTCTTCAGGAGTAAAATCTGCTATTTTCGTATTTTTTTCTGCTTATTGGTTGCTTTCAACTAAATTCATCATAATATTAATCAGGACTTGTATTTTATCACTCGAACCCTTGATGCTATCCCAAATCGCTCAATAAATAGATAATAATTTTTACTTTTCAACTCCACAAAGCAATTTTATCTCTTTAATTTGTTCTATATGACGCTGTTCATGCAAATAGATCAGTTCTATCCACTGATCAAGAAGTAATTCTCCAAGAGCTGGATGCGTCACTGATTTTTTCGCTAATATAGATTCATCTTCTATTGTACTCAGGAAACGCATCAATTCTTTTCTAGAGTCGTTTAACAAATCAACCATTTGCTGCACTTCAAATGGTTCTATACTTGGTTCAATCATTTCTGGGGCTATAAATTTTATCGATCTATCTAATAAAATAGTGTGAATTTCTTTACGCTCATTTAAGATACTATCCATCTTTTTTAATCCCGATGAAATAACTGTTATAACTCTCTCATCTAATAAAACTAAGTGATGACAAACTTGTGCTATACTCCATTTATCCTTATCTGGTTTCCTATTAAATTGAGCATCACTTAACAAAGTAATTTCCTCAAATAATTGATTTCTAGTTTCATAAAACGTGTCATTTACAAATGTATTCATGTGAATTCTCCTTTCGCTAGAACCTACGTACTTAAATTCCTACGCTAGAAATATTCTCTATGGAAAAAAGATTTTCCTTCACTATTATTCCAATCCAATCTTTTCTTTCTTTAGTAGGTTCTCTAATTCATGCTGAAACGTATGAGTTCTCTCAACATCCTTGAAGATTTCCTTGGGGTTATTATGCGCTACAGCTACATCATAATACTTTCCACGGAATCCCTTCAATATAACCACATAAAACGTTCCTAATTATCAATCTAGCATTAAATATATGTAAAAAATCATCCTATTCATTCATTTTTAATGCTTATGTATGTACATTTGTTAATTTATTAGTTATATTATGGGTATTGAATGATTACGAAAAGTCAATAAATCGCTTGTATAACACCTTATATTTTTATATCCGTGAAAACTACAAAATGTATAAAATTCCATTTGTCAAATGAATTTAATGCGGAAGGAGGTTTGTGGTTACTTCATCGGGATATAATAATCAGTTTTGAACTGATAAAAATATAGGAGGCGACATAATGTTTCGTACGATTTCAAATTTCATGAGAGTAGCTGAGATAAGAAACAAAATTCTTTTTACACTAGCGATGCTAATTGTTTTTCGAATTGGCACGTTTATTCCAGTTCCTCATACTAACGCAGAGGTATTAAAAGTACAAGATCAAGCCAACGTTTTAGGTATGCTAAACGTATTTGGCGGAGGAGCACTGCAACACTTCTCAATCTTTGCTGTAGGTATCACACCATATATTACAGCTTCTATCATTGTACAATTACTACAAATGGACGTTGTACCTAAATTTACAGAATGGGCAAAGCAAGGAGAAATGGGCCGTAAGAAATCAGCTCAATTTACTCGATACTTTACAATCATTCTCGCATTTATACAATCCATTGGGATGTCTTATGGTTTTAATAATATAGCAGGTGGACAATTAATTACAGATCAAAGCTGGACTACATACTTATTTATTGCGACAGTTTTAACTGCTGGTACTGCATTTTTACTTTGGTTAGGTGAACAAATTACCGCTAATGGCGTTGGTAATGGAATCTCAATGATTATCTTCGCAGGACTTGTTGCGGCGATTCCAAATGTCGCTAATCAAATTTATTTGCAACAATTCCAAAACGCAGGCGATCAGTTATTTATGCACATAATAAAAATGGTTTTAATTGGACTCGTAATTTTAGCGATAGTTGTTGGTGTTATTTACATTCAACAAGCTGTTCGAAAAATACCGATTCAATATGCAAAAGCTGTTTCAGGAAACAATCAATATCAAGGAGCAAAAAATACTCATTTACCTCTTAAAGTAAATAGTGCAGGTGTAATTCCTGTTATCTTTGCTTCAGCCTTTTTAATGACGCCGCGTACAATTGCGCAGCTCTTCCCTGATTCAAGCGTATCTAAATGGATAATTGCGAATCTTGATTTTGCACATCCATTTGGAATGACACTATATGTGGGTCTTATCGTTGCCTTCACATATTTCTACGCGTTTATTCAAGTAAATCCTGAACAAATGGCTGAGAATTTGAAAAAGCAAAACGGATATGTCCCGGGTATTCGCCCAGGTAAATCTACAGAACAGTATGTAACAAAAATTTTATACCGTTTAACATTTATCGGTGCGATTTTCTTAGGAGCAATTTCAATATTACCACTTGTATTTACAAAAATCGCTACATTACCACCATCTGCTCAAATCGGTGGTACAAGTTTACTAATCATCGTAGGTGTTGCATTAGAAACGATGAAGACGTTAGAAAGTCAACTTGTGAAGCGTCATTATAAAGGTTTTATAAAAAAAGTGAATTAATTACAAAAACACACTAGGATATAAAGACCTAGTGTGTTTTTTATTCTATAAAAATAAAACCCTCATTTTCTCGCTTCATATTTTTATCTTTACTTTATTACCATAAAAGTAGCTCCTTTCTCTCACCTTCAATATATCCCTCGGTGGTTATAAAAAGTCTCAGCATGAATTTATCTATAATTAAATAGTCTGGTACAAAATCTTTTAATGTTATTACTTGCTTTCTAACAATTCTTTTGTCACCTTTTATTCCAAAAACTTTAGCTTCTAAATAATCAATTTCACCTAAAAATAAATCTATCCTTTGATATATAGGGATTCCAACCAATTCTTTAACTTCTGGTTATATTGTGTAAGTTGTCTATTACTATCGTATAAAAAGAGATATTGAAATTCATTAACAATGTAGTTTGTAGACACAGGTATCATATTTTTCTTTCAAAAAAAACAGAGTGCCGCTCAACTAGCTCTCTGTTTTAAACTAATTATATTATTGCGTATGTAAAATACCTTGCAAAACAACTTCTAATCCCCAGCGAAATCGTTCTTCTCCACCAGATAACATATCTTCTTTTAGACTTACAATCATTGGATACCTTGCTGTATCTAAAGCCTCATACGAAGCACGAATTGGGTCAAGAGTGGTACCTTTTTCTTTGCGAGCTGTTTGTTCATATGCGACCGAAGCAGCATATAACAGTAAAATATCTACTCCCCATGCTGATGCTCTTGCATTAACTCCACCTTCATGTAATTGACGCAAAATCTGTTCAGTAAGGGCTAAAGAATTTGGCCCAATTGGAATTGTCATTAAAGCTAATTCTGCCATTCCAGAAGAGTCGAATAAAATTCGAAAATATGAATGTACAAGTGTAAATAGTTCTTTTTTCCATGGTTCATTTTTCTCATCTGTTATTTCAATTTTCCCTAGACCATAATCTAATACATACGCTCTTAATTCATCAGCATTTTTTACGTATACATATAAAGAAGACGGACCTGTATCTAATACTTTTGCAATTTTACGCATACTAAGGCCAGAAATACCTTCAGACTCTAATAGGTCATAAGCAGTCTTAACAATGATTTCCTTACTTAACGGTTCTTTTGCTGGTCGTGAACGACGACTAGTAATTGTATTCGTTTGCTCTTCCATAGTTCTCCTTTAGTAAATATATTTTTATTGTTGCTCATGAAGTTGATTCATAAGATTATACATTTTCATAGTAGCATCCTCCGAGAAACAAATCTCAAGATTATCATTTGACACTTCAGCGGATTGAGAAGAATAATCGTACATTTTTTCTTCGTAATTTTCAATTGCCTCGTTCAAATTATCATGTTTTACAATAGATAATGCAAGTTCTGCCGCATCACGCATCGCTAGATTCACACCTTCTCCAGCAAATGGAGACATTAAATGTGCAGCATCACCAATTAAAGTAACACCAGGCTTACTTTTCCAAGTTAGTCCAACAGGTAACATATAAATTCGTCTAGGAAAAATCGCACCATCTGCACATCTAATATAATTTTTAAGTGTTTCATCCCAGTCTTCGAAATATTGTAGAAGTTGATGTTTTGCTTCTTCTAAATTTTTAAATGGAATTCCACAATTATCAAGCCATTTTTTATCTGTTCTAAAACTTAAATACACGCGAATACTGTCATCTCCATTTAATTGCGCAAGAATTCCTTTATGCTCCGCAAGTGCAAATACTTTGCCACGTCGATTAAATTTCGCCATCTGAGGATGATTTTTCGTTACATTTTTCAAATTCAATTCTACCATGCTAATACCAGTATATTGCGGTATAGAATTTGTGACAAGTGGACGAATTCGAGAGAAGGCACCATCTGCTGCTACCACTAAATCAACAGTGTCTACATGTCCATTTTCAAAATGAAGTTCATGTATACCATTTTCTACAGGAATGGCTTTTGTTAAGTTATAGCCCCAATGTATACATTGCGGATCAACAGAATTTAAAAGTAACTCACGTAAAGTGCCTCGATCAATTTCTGGACGATCTCCGCAATTAGGATCCGCTACTTCATCTAAATATATTTTCCCGTTCTTATCACATAAACGAAAATCTTCTCCCTCACATCTAGCAAGTTCATTAAATTGTTCTAACAATCCTGCTTCTTTAAGCGCCTCTTGTCCGGAATCATGATGAATATCTAATGAACCTCCTTGTTGCCGAATCCATGGTGATGTTTCTCTTTCATATACGACACATTTTAAACCATGTTTCTGTAATATACGAGCTAATGTTAAACCTCCTGGTCCAGCACCTATAATTGCAATACGTTTTTCTCCTTTATTTTTTCTTTCCATCATTTATCACACCTTATATTTTATTGAATTACTTGTTTTATTTATAACACAACGTACACCGTTCGTAAAGTACAACGTTCGTTAATTACTAAGCAAATTATGTTAAACTTAATGTGTAAAAATAAAAAGCATGTTACAAGTCAGTAGTAACATGCTTTTTAAGTTGATAAAGTAATAAACTTTTATTAACTTAATAGTCCAATGATTCCATTTGTATTATTTACATTTCTTTCTTCAATAACTTCCCTTGCTTAAAATAAACGCCCAGCGTAGAACGATTTGCTAAAAATACACCAATCAAGATTAAACAAGCACCAATTCCCATTGCAGGATTTAATGGTTCTCCTAATACAAAATAACCTACAATAACAGCAATTAACGGAGATACATACAACCAAGTCGATGGAAATACTGGATTTGTTTTTGATAAAAGCCAGTAATATAAACCGTGTCCACCGATAGATCCTACAAATATAAGATATAAAATTGGCCATTGTACATTCCAAGATGTTAATACAGCTAAATTCGGCTGTTCCATTACAACAGATACAATTAATAGCAAAACTCCTCCATAAAACATTTGAATGCCGTTAATAAGAAATGGTGATACGTTAGGTAAATCTGAAAGTATCTCTTTAGAACGAATAGAACCTATTCCATAAAACAACTCTCCTACTAATATAACAAGGCATGCAATACTCCATATGAAAGTAAGTTCTTGATGCATGCCAGGTAAAGATATAAACAAAACTCCTGTAAGTGCTATAACTAAAGCAACAAGTTGTTCTTTTTGCAATTTTGTTTTATTTCTCTTTGATTGTAATAGCAAAATCATCATTGGGGCTGTTGCAGATAGAACTGCAGCTAATCCAGAAGAAATATATTGTTCAGCCCAGTAAAGGGTCGCGAATGTCATAAATGTTAAACAAAAACCAGCATATATAATACGTTTCGATAATAAGTAAGGCATAATATCCTTTCGCTTTAATTTAAAAATAATAATGAGAATAAGGCCCGCCAAAAAGAAACGAATTCCAGCTGAAAATAATGGTGGTGCCCCCGCTTCTATTCCAATTTTTATCGTTAAAAATGTCGTTCCAAAAATAATACATACTAAAATATAATTTAAAATGACCATTTTCCTTCCTCCTTTTTACTCTTGAAATGAGTATAGAGGATATGGTGTATAACAGTGTATCCACGCATATAACAGTTGAATAAAAATATAGTTGATTGTCAGGATGTTTTTCGCTTTAATTAAATTAAAAAGAAAAACAGGTGATTCTATGAAGATAGTACTACGTAAAGAATCCAACATACCATATTACCAACAAATATATATGCAAATTGTTGAGAGAATTCAAAGCGGGATGCTTTCACATGGCGATTACCTCCCTTCTTTACGTTCTATGGCCGATGATTTGCAAATTAGTTTATTAACTGTTCGTAAAGCTTATAAACAGTTAGAAACGAAAGGTTATATACAAATTGAACAAGGAAAAGGTGCCTATATACATAAACGTGTGAACAAAGAGTTCAAACCAATTCCATATCAATGGCAACAAACGAAATCCATTAATGTTATGCGTTCTCAATATGTGATGAACCAACACCGTAAATATTTCGATTTTTCACAGGCGGTCCTTTATCCGCGTTTATTACCAAATCCGTTTCTTTCAGATGAAATGCATAAATTACTTAATAAAGATCAAATGATACTAGCAACTTACGGACCTGTTCAAGGCGATAAAGAACTTAGAGTGGAAATAACAAACTACTTAAAAGAACACCAACAATTAGTTACAGATCCATCTCAATTATTAATTACAAGTGGTGCCCAGCAAGGAATCGATTTAATCGCCCAAACATTATTAAAGCCTGGAGACATAGTGTTAGTAGAAAGTCCGTGTTATGGGGCGGCGCTTGATGTATTTGTTAATAAAGGAGTTCAAATTATCCCTGTTAGTCTTGATAACAACGGCATTCGCTCAGATTTAATCGATGATATTTGTCAAAGAAAGAATCCTGTTTTGTTATATGTGAATCCTACTTTTCAGAATCCAACGGGCACAGTAATGAGTAAAAAAAGAAGAATGGAACTTGTAGAACTAGCAGAGCTATATAACTTCTTCATTATTGAGGATGATTCTTTCGGAGAAATTTATTTTGAGGATTTTAAAATTCCCCCTCCAATAAAAAGCTTTGATACAAATGGTCATGTTATATATTTAAAAGGATTTAGTAAAACGTTAGCACCAGGTCTTCGCATCGCGGCACTTGCAGCTGAAGGACATATCTTTGAATGGTTATACGCTGTGAAGGCTTCGATGGATATTGGTAGCCCTTTATTAACGCAGAAAGCACTACTTCCTTTTTTACGAGCGGAACGAATGAAAAATCATTTAGAAAAATTACGGACTGCTTTACAAATTAGACGCGATTTAACAATTGATATATTATCTCCATTAAAAGAATTAGAATTTGAAATACCTAATGGAGGATTTAACTTATGGGTTACACTCCCTCAGTCAGTCGATCCTTTTACATTATTACAAAAAGCGAATGAAGTTGATGTTTCTTTTTTACCTGGAACAGCTTGTTTGTTAAGCCATGAAACTCAATATAATCATTTGAGAATTAGTTATTCAATGTTAAATGATAAAGATATGTTGATTGGATTAGAAAGATTACATGATACAATTGCTAAGTTTAAATCATTCATTTAAACTCCAAAACAACAAATAACCTCTTATTCACACAATAAAAAACCAACACTTTAAAATTTTATTAAAAGTCAAGATATAAGCTGAACCTATTATTAATAGTGAATTCTTATCTAATGTCATACATTATATTTATAAAAATTAAAAGGATAGAAGAGCTTGAATAAATTCGCCCTATCTATCCTCTTTTTAAACACAAATGACTAATCATAGCGGACTTCGCTGTCACCAGAACCCGTATTGCTCTATTGCTATGCTCAAACTTCTTTTTATTACTACTTGTTCAATAAGAGGTGTTTTCTTCCTGCATAAAATTTATTTTATAGGGAATTCATTATACTTATTAAAACAACAACATGATATAGACAAAACCAAAGAATAAACATAATGGACTATAGAACCAAGTGTCATATCTAGCAAACTGAGAATGTTTAATTTTTTTAAAAAATCCAACAAACTTAAAATCACCAATTGCCCTAATAATGAAAACTAAAGCACAGACAATACTTCCGATTTTAGATAAACTATTTGCTTCGAACCCCTGCAAATAACCTACTTGAACAACAATAATGACACTAGCTAATAGAATAAGAATGGCTACGAATAATGTTCCCCATATTCTCGGAGTAAAAGCAGGCTTATGTTCTCCCTCTTTTACTGGGATAACAGCAGCAGACCCCCATCGACCTCCAAAAGCCCAATAAATATGCAAAAAACTGATAAACCACAGAAGCCCCACAGCCACTACTATTAATAGTAATTTCATTTATTCGCCCCCAATTTCGTAACTTCAAAGATAACATACACTACCGTATGTTATAGTGGAAATTTTGTCCCTTCAGGTTTTATAACCATACTAGGGACATTTATTATCGAATAATCAATTATGCCTCAGCATAATTGCGTCCGAAGGCTTTACTTTTTTCAATGGATGTTTGGACACCCGCTGAAAGAAGTTAAAAGCTCAACCATTTTATCAATATCAAAATTAGGATTTGCTTCAAACCTTGTCATCCATCCTACATACGTTAAATAGGCAAGTCTCGCTCGATCAATTGATTCAGTTTCGTCTACGCCCATTTTTTGATACAATTTTGCAACACAAGAAATTCTTTGTTCTTCTATATCTACTAAACGTGCTGCCACAACAGGATCATATTTAGCCCAAGCATAAATACCATTCTCAATTTTTTTATCTCGATTAAAACTAATCTGTAATAGCTGTTCTAAAGAGGCATCCTGTTGCTCCATACTTTGAACAATCAGCTTTGTTGCATGTACTTCCCAAAAGTCGAGCATAGAATCTAAAAGCTCTTGATGGTCACGAAAATAGTGATAGAAGCTTCCTTTGCTTATTTTTAGCAATCGAGCAAGTGCTTCAATGCGAACTTTATGTATACCTTCATTAGCTAATTGTTGTAATCCTACTTTTATCCAGTCTTCTCTCGTTAATTGCATATTATCTCTCCAATAAAATACGCTAGCGTATGTTTTACGTTAGATTACTACTATTCTCATTTTTTGTCAATTATTCATTCTGTTTATTTTTATGAACTTTAACGTTGTTGTTAATCGTAATATTGATCGTCATCACCCTCGATAAATTAGATAACACGAAAGTCCCTTCAGGATTACTGAAGGGACTTTTACACGTTTGCGAAAAGTGCCTTTATGTACAAGAAGCGCTTTTTAGTCTAAAACTATTTTTTCAGATTACATTGCTCTAGAAGCTTTTCTAGCATTTCCAAAGTAACTGGTTGTGCCTTGGTAGTTAGTTGATACCCAATCCGTCCATTCGTTTCTACAGTTGCTTGTTGTAAATTCTTGATTTCATGTATGCCTTTTTCTCTCAGATGCATAAATAATTGTTGTTCTGACATTTTCGCGCGTAATAAATTCTTTTTTAAGATTTCTCCGTTTTCTATAACAATAATGCTAGTTCCATTTAGAAACTTTTCTACTTTTCGTGATTTCAATTCAAAAAAATGAATAATAAGTAAAACACCCGCAAAAATAAACGCAGCAAAAATAGATGGGCCTACTTTCCTACTTAATATAGGTTCTACAATAATACGTCCTATAGAAACCACAATAATAATTTCAGCTCTCGTCATTTGGCTAACAGATTTACTACCTGTCAATTTTAAAACAATGATTCCAGTGAGGATTAAAATAATGCTTTCAAAAAGTATATTCATTACAGCCCAATCCTTTAATAGTGAATGTTACTAGTATTCCCATTAAAGGATTTTTATGATATTTTAAAGTATCCATTCACTTTACGTGCCTTATTCTTTGAAGCACCTCTCTTCCAGCTAGTAATGGTAAAGCATCAACTTCCTTCATTGCTTCTACTTGTGATTCGTTACGAATCATTGCATACACAGTATGACCTTCTTTTATTAGCATTGGTATTAAAGAACGTGCTGTTGCACCTGCCACAAAAATTTCCATATGTGTTTCTTCTTATTTTGAATATCATAATTGAGACGAGACATATATAAGCTATGTATAATAATCAATATGAAAGATTCATCCAAAATTAAAGCTATAATGTTGGCTAGCAACCAATAGTGATAACATGATAATTGAATTTGATGGATATGGAATTAATGAGTATGTTATTGGTCATAACTGTTCTATCAGTAAGTTAAAAAAATGTATTTTAACGTAAAAAATGAAGAGTTATCTAATGAGGAGCTTATAAATTTATTTTGTGTACGTTATCATTTTGAAAACATTCCAAAGTCATTACAAGAAGACATTAAGACCGATGTCGTCATTGACTTAGATACGGACTATATTTATATCCCTAATAGATAACAATAACCCAGTAAACTAAAATGGTTTAATGTAACTTACGATTCAGACAAGAATTTAATAAAATAAGTAATTGCCCAAATAGAAGTCGCGAATTGAGTGACAAAATACATTGTCCATTCGAAAGAAGTCAGTTTTCTCTCTCGTTTAATCTTCTTTAAGTATCTGTAAAATATTAATGTACTCAAAAACATAAGTAATAAAGAGAATTGTTGTAAATCATCGACTATACGTACCGCCATAGACTCCATCACCCTCCTATACAAAATATAGACTATACTTTAAAGATATCATTTTTTTGGTAATGATTCCCTATATATTTAATGAAGTTAAAAAATGTTTTATGCGATATATGTGTACAGATAATAAAGTTGTTTAATTTTGTTCTTAGAAATACATTAATCGCCTACTCATAAATTTGATGGGCGATTATTATTTTTGTTTAATAATTGCTTTATTTCAATCACGACATTAATAATAGGTTTTGGTCTAAATGATTCTTGCAAGGAATCTCCTAATCTTGGACTTACTGATTTGGAAAAATAAAATTATTATGATCGTCTCAATTACCATTATTTTGGAGAACAATGTGCTATTATATATTCGTAATCAATGAAATAATAAGAAAGAAGGGGTAGTTGTGGAAACAAAGATTATAGAAACAGAGAAGAAAATTGATTCGAAATCCCTTTTGGCTTTGGGATTATTAATTATTTCCGGGATTGTATATCAACTTTTCGCAGTGTTAGGAGATAATATACCTGAAGTATTGAGGATGATTTTTGAAGCTTTATGGAATCTTGTATTATGTGGAATTATAGGATACTATTTTTTAGGAAAAATATCATTAGAGCAATTTAAACATTTTAATTTCAAGACATTACTTTGGGGTTTGCCTTTAACAATTATCGTAGGTATGGCTTCCAACTTAATATTCAGTTACATTTTTGAACCTGCAACTAAAAATTCCGTTGCTGAAGTAATAAGTATTTCTATGATTTTATTCCGTGTACCCTTTATGTTAATGGGTGAAGAGTTGATTTGCACTAATATAATTATCGCATTACAAAAATTAGGATTAAAATTTGGCACGGCATCATTAATATGTAGTTTGTTGTTCGCTTTGTGGCATATTCCAGCTTATGGTTTTGTGCCACTGCAGTTATTAATAACTATAATCCCAATTAGATTAGCACTAAATTATATATGGAAAAATTCAAAAAGTATTTGGGTAAGTTGGATTTGTCACTTTATTTTTGACTGTATTTCATTTGTACCAATGCTTTTTAAATAACCATTTTATTTTTAAAAGGACTTTATTATTTGCGTATTGTATAAAGAACAAGAGCACTCAGCTATTGAGTGCTCTAAAAACATTAATTTTGATTCAAAACATTCTCCTCAAAATATTTCCCCCAATCTGGGCGTCTTCCATCCATATCTGTAAATCCATACTCTCTTCCTAATTCCCATGAACTTAACGCTCGTCCCGTTTTTTCATGAACATTTGGATCACTTGCTAAAGCTGCTACTGCTCTTCCAACAAAGAAAGGAGTTTCTGATGCGATAAAATGAGGGTCTTGTTTAGCTCCTTCTCGCCAATTCTCCTCTGTTACACCAAATATATCTAACATCGCTTCTGAACGAAGGAATCCTGGACTAACTGCGACAGCTGTAATATTGTGTTGTTCTAAATCTTTCGCCATAGCTTCTGCTAAATGAATTGTTGAGACTTTTGCTAAACTATAGTACAAATTACCTCGATATTGATAATCGACTCCATCTGTAATTTCAATAACAAGTCCCATTTTATTTTTCACCATTAATGGTACACCGTAATGGCTTGTCATTATATGAGAATGAACAGCTCTTTGTTGCATAAGTAGTCCGTTATGTAGGTTGTGTTCCCAGAAAGGTTTCTCCCATTCCGTTAAAGGATCGCCGCCCCAAACATCGTTTACTAAAATATCAAGCTGTCCATTTTGTTCGTCTTGAATCTTTGTAAATAATACTTTAATATCTTCTTCTACCGTATGATCAACACGAACTGCGATTCCTTTTCCGCCTTGCTTTGTAACAAGCTCTGCCGTTTCTTCAATCGTTTCAGTTCTTCCCATACAGGATAAATTCCCTTTTGTACTTCTTCCTGTTACATATACAGTTGCACCGGCTTCACCAAGCATCATCGCAATACCTCTTCCGGCGCCTCGTGTTGCTCCGGCCACAACTGCTACTTTACCTTGTAATGGTTTCATATCATTCTCCTTAATTATTTTTGGTACACTCTTATTATCATATTTTTTATATAGATTTCTCCATGTGGAGTAATAAATTTTAACGTAATTACACCACAAACACCATTATAAAACTGAAACTCACCTTGCATATTTGATATAGAGACTTCCTTATCTTTAAATGAGCTTCACATTTGATATAGGAATGTTGTTATGATCGACAATAACAGCCTTCGTATGAATTGCAACTGTTATACATTCTTTACTTTTCTTATTATATATAGTAATTGTAATCACTCCAATGACTACAGCAACACATACATAAAGCCATTATTTTTCTGTACACAACAAGACCCTTCATAAGCACTATTCTTTTTTGAACTGAAAATCTACACGGTTCATTCGCTTTATTTCCTCACTTACTTTGCGAATCCCTTCTTCAATCTTGTCTTCTTTTACATTTGATACGTTTAACTTTAACAATCTCTCTTTATGAAAGTTACTTAAATAATTTTTATCAATAGAATCTATGCTTATTTGACTCTTGCTTAAATTTTTAATAAATGTGTCCGTGACTATATTTCTGTTCAACTGTAAACAAGTATGTATCCCGATTGGATCAACTGTTCTATAAGTAAACAAATGTGGATTTTCATTTTGAACACCTTCTACTACTGCCGCTAGTTTTTTTGACCTATTGTAGTAAGATGCTTTTATTTTATGTTTATGCCGATCAAACATTCCGCTCTTTATGTAAATTTCTAAAGCAGCTTGCGAAATCATAGGACTATCGATATCTAAAATCTTTTTATACTTATAAAAGGCATCTGTAATGGATTGCGGGATGACTGCAACACCGACTCGCAAACCAGGAAAGATGATCTTCGAATAACTTTTTAAATATATAACATGATTACAATTATCTTGGCTGTAAAACGTATCTACTTTTGAATCAGTTTCTAAATCTGCTAAATAGTCGTCTTCCACTATAAATACATTATATTTCTTCGCAAGTTTAATAATCTTTTCTCTCTCTTTTTTAGAATACGAAGTTCCAAGTGGATGATGAAATCTTGGAGTTGTATAAAAGAATTTAATTTTTTCTGTGCTAAATATCCGCTCTAGTTCATTTAAATCTATCCCTTCATGCGTACGCTTTATTCCGATCACAGGGATCTTATTTATTTCTACATATTCAATATATAAATGATAACTTGGCTGCTCAATTAGTATCGTTTCGTTTTCATTCGGAAATGGTATTGAAGTTAATATAGCAAGCGCCTGCTGCACACCTGACGTTATAAATATATTATCTTCCTTTGTGAAAACTTGATAGTTTGCTAACTGTTTTTGCACAACCGATATTAAAGATGGTAACCCTTTCGGTGTTCCGTATATAAACAAATCATTCTTATAGGTATCAATCGCTTTATTAATGCAATGCTGAAAATCTAAGTATGGAAAAACATCTGGATCTGGGGCCGAAGAAGCGAAATCAATAATCTCGATACTTTCTACGTAACTTCCAGATTTCTTAACAACGTAGTATCCACTTTGAGGTACAGAATAAATAATATGACGCTTTTCCAATTCATGCAGCGCTCGTATTACAGTCGCCTTATTACATTCATATTGTGTAACAAGCGACCGTATAGACGGTAATTTCTTTCCTTCTTTTATCTCACCATTTTGAATCATACTTTCTAAGTCGTTCAAAACATGTAAATACTTATACATCCTTACACCTCCTATTTTTTTGTACCGGTACAGTTTGTATTTGTTCACATTGTAGCACTAGATCAGAAGGATTACTATGTACGTATACTGGCCAGTAAGAAATCAACTACTATGAGGTGAAATTATGAAAAATACAACAAAAGCATATATATCAGCATTACTCTATTCATTTATTATTGGATTTTCATTTATGTTTGTGAAACTAGCACTAACCATTACGAGTCCTCTTGATACTCTGGCTCACCGTTTTACAGTTGCCTTCATAGCAGCAACCATTCCGGTTATTTTCGGTTTTGTAAAGTTAAATATTTCACTCAAAAACATACTTGCACTTTTACCACTCGCAATATTTTATCCAGCATTGTTCTTTGCTTTCCAAGCATTTGGCTTAGTATATACAAGTTCATCTGAAGCTGGAATTATACAAGCAGCGATCCCTATATTTACGATGATACTAGCTTCCTATTTTTTAAAAGAATATACGAATACATGGCAAAAAACATCAGTATGTATTTCTGTCATAGGTGTCATTTATATATTTGTTATGAATGGTATAGGGGCTCATGAAACGAGCTTCATCGGTGTTATCCTCATTTTATTATCGGCATTATCATCTGCTTGCTATAATGTATTAGCTCGAAAAATGACAAAGAAATTCAAGCTAATGGATTTAACATACACAATGACAGCAATCGGTTTTATTAGTTTTAATTTCATCGCAATCATTGACCATATGAACAAAGGTACAATAACTGTATACTTTAAGCCATTTACGAATGGAACATTCCTTATCTCCATTTTATATTTAGGATTATTATCTTCCTTACTAACAGCATTGTTATTAAACTATTCATTATCTTATATTGAAGCAGCGAAAATAAGTGTTTTTAGCAACTTATCTACACTTATTACCATTATCGCAGGCGTTGTATTCTTACAGGAGCAAATTTCCTACTATCATATTGTCGGTACACTTATGATTGTTCTTGGAGTAATAGGCACAAATTTTCTAGGCAAAAAAGGAATCATAGCGAAAAAGAAGAATACCTCCTTGAGTAAATAAAAAGTGAGGGGTAAATAATGCAGAACTCTAATACGATCGATATCCGTAATATACATGAGCTAGAAAACGAATTGTCTACTTTATTAAGTAAACCCATTTCTTCAGGAGAAGATTTAGAAAATCGGCTGAAAATACAGTCGAAATTAATATGGGAAATCGAAGAACAATTAAGATCACACTATATTGACTTTCAATGTAATACAGATAACAAAGAAATAAAAGATACGTTTGAATATGATCAACAATATGTAAGGCCTCTTTTGAAACGTTATCAAAATTCATTTGATAATAAATATTTAGAGTCACCATTTCGAATGCAACTTGATCCAAAAACTTATAGATTACTAGATAAAAAAATAAAAAATGCGCAAACATTATTTTGTGAAAAAAACATTGATTTAGAAGTAAAAGAAGACAAATTAGTAACCGAGTACTTCGAAATTACAGGCAGTTTGACTGCACTATGGGATGGCGAAGAAAAAACAATTACTGAACTACAGTCTTACTTACAAAATCCGAATCGTGATATACGAAAAAAAGCAAAAACGCTCATTTCTGAAAAATTCTTATCTGTTGAAAATAATTTACAACATATTTTAAATGAATTAATTGCAATCCGTCACCAAAAGGCAAAAAACATTCAATTAGATAATTATCGTGATTATATGTTTAAAAAATATGAACGTTTTGATTATACGGCTGATGATTGCTATGAACTGGCTGAATCAATACGACAATATGTTGTGCCACTTACAGATAAAATATTAAATGAGAAAAAAGCTGAACTTCAAGTGGATATCCTTCGTCCATGGGATGTAGCAGCTGTAGCTCCCAATCAAAAAGTGTTAAAACCTATTCAAAATGAAAAAGAGTTAATTGAAAAAAGCACTCACATCTTCAATAAGCTAGATATTGAATTTTCAGCACTACTAAACCGAATGCATAAACATAATTGCTTAGATTTAAGAAGTCGTAAAGGAAAAGCAGCTGGTGGTTTTTGTGAGTACTTACCGGCTTCTCAATTATCTTTTATTTTTATGAACCTTAACTATACACAAGATGACATCCTTACTTTCATTCATGAAATGGGCCATAGCATTCATAATGAATGCATAAAGCAACTAAAGATACGACAATATATAGAAATCCCCGCTGAGACAGCTGAATTAGCTAGTATGACAATGGAATTATTCTCGATAAAATATTGGGATGCATTCTATAAAGATAAAAAAGATTTGAAACAAGCAAAAGTTAACTTCTTTAAAGATATTATTACTTATCTTCCAGGTATGCTAATAGTTGATCAATTCCAACACTGGCTTTACGAAAACCCAAATCATACTTTTGAGGAAAGAAATGAAAAGTACTTAGAGCTTCAGAAAACTTATCAATCTAGTGTAGTAAATATTGATGGTTATGAAAACTGGTTTGCAAATGGCTGGTTACCTGTACTACATATTTATGAAGTACCATTCTATTATATCGAATATGCGATTGCACAGCTCGGTGCACTGCAAATGTATAAACAATATAAAGAGAATCCTAAACAAGCACTACAAAATTATAAAAAAGCATTGTCTTTAGGTAGTACAAAGACTATTAAAGAAGTGTATGAGGCAGCCGGCATTCACTTTGATTTTTCTGGAAAAACAATTAAAGATTTAATGGCATTTGTAGAAGAAGAATTAAATTTACTTGAACAAATATAAGTAAAAAAGATGCACCTAAAAGTAATCTGTACCCTTTGTAAAGGACATTTTGAAAAAAGTTAGGCAACATCAAGAAGATGATTTCTGTATCCAACAGGAGTCATCTTTTTTAAAT